>NZ_JBVKAO010000002.1:938535-1413246 GCF_055639375.1 Streptomyces sp. NPDC039462 | reverse complement strand
AACGCCCGGTTACATTCCGAACCCGGAAGCTAAGCCTCATAGCGCCGATGGTACTGCAGGGGGGACCCTGTGGGAGAGTAGGACGCCGCCGAACTATTTTTGAATGGGAAACCCCCGCACCTTATGGTGCGGGGGTTTTCTGCGTTCTGGGGCTCCTGCGAATTAGGGTCGGGATATGCGATACGAACTGGTCATCTTCGACAACGACGGTGTCCTCGTGGACAGTGAGCCCCTCTCCAACACAATCCTCGCCGGCTATCTGACCGAGCTCGGGCACCCCACCTCCTACGAAGACTCCCTGCGGGACTACATGGGCGCCGCCGTCCACCGCGTACACGATCTGATCCTCGAGCGGAGTGGGCAGCGGCTTCCCGAGGACTTCGACGACGTTTTCCACGGACGGGTCTTCGCCGCTTTCGAGCGGGAGCTGCAGCCGGTCCAAGGGGCCGTGGAAGTGCTGGAGAAGCTGACCGACGACGGGGTGGCGTACTGCCTGGCCTCCTCCGGGAGTCATGAGCGGATTCAGGTCGGGCACCGGAAGGCCGGGCTCGACAAGTGGTTCGACCAGGGGCGGGTCTTCAGCTCGCAGGACGTGGGGCGGGGAAAGCCGGCGCCCGATCTTTTCCTGTATGCCGCCGAACGCATGGGCGTGGCGCCCGAGAAGTGCGTCGTCGTGGAGGACAGCCCGCTGGGCGTGCAGGCCGCGGTCGCCGCCGGAATGGATGTCTTCGGGTTCACCGCCATGACGCCGCCCGAGCGGCTGGCGGGTGCCACCAAACTCTTCGGGGACATGCGCGAGTTGGTGGACCTGCTCGCATGACGACAGTGACGACGTGCCGAGATTGGGCGGGTGATCCATCTACCCACTGGTAGACCTGGGGCCTACGCTCTGCAGCCATGACCGAAGTGCTGCGGCGCGGCAGGGCCTCGCTGGCGTTCGCCTTCCTGGTGCAGGGAGTCACGTTCGCCCTGCTCGTGACGCGGATTCCGGCGATCCAGGACCGCTACGGGATATCGGACGGGCTGCTGCCCGTCTTCCTCGCGGCGGTGCCGATCCTGGCCGGAATCGGGAGCCTCGGCACCGAGCGGCTGGTGCGGAAGGTGCCGCCGAGCGCGGTGCTGAGATGGTCGCAGCCCGCGGTGCTGCTGGCGCTGCTCGGGGTCGGCGCGGGTGACGCGATGTGGCACGTGGCCGTGGCGCTCGGGGCGTTCGGGCTTGCCGTGGGGGCGCTCGACGCGTCCATGAACATGCTCGGGGTGAGCCTCCAACGGGCGTACGGGCGCAGCATCATGCTCGGATTCCATGCCGCGTACAGCCTGGGCGGGATCGTGGGCGCGTCGGCCGCCTGGGCCGGGGCGCACTGGGACCTTTCGCTCTTCGTCTCCTACCTGCCGGCCGTGGCGGTCCTGCTGCCGGCCGCGCTGGTTGGCAGCCGGTGGTACGTCGACGCGGCGCCGGTCCAGGGCGCGGCGGTACCGACGGAGGGGGCGGGCGGAGGTGTCGGCTTCAAGTTGCTGCTTCCGCTCTGCCTCGTGATGACGTTCGCGTACATCGGGGACTCGACGGTCTCCAACTGGAGCGCCAAGTATCTGCAGGACGTGCTGGGGAGCTCGGAGGAGGTCTCGACGGTTCCGTACAACGTCTACATGGTCATGACGCTGGTGGGGCGCGGGCTCGGGGATCTGGGGGTGCGGCGGTTCGGGGCCGTGGCGGTGGTGCGGGGCGGGTCGGTGGTGGCCGCGCTGGGGTTCGCGGTGGTGGCGGCGGCGCCCGGGGCGTGGGTGGGGATCGCCGGGTTCACCGTGCTCGGGCTGGGGCTGTGCGTGATCGTTCCGCAGACGTTCGCCGCGGCGGGGAGATTGTTCCCGGGGGCTTCGGATGCGGCCGTGGCACGACTGAATGTCTTCAACTATGTGGGGTTTTTGATCGGTTCGCCGCTGGTGGGCGGACTCGGGGATGTCTGGAACTACCGGGGGGCCATGGTCGTTCCTCTGGTGTTGGTGCTCCTGACCTTGCTGTACGCCCGTTCCTTCGCCCCGGGACCGGACCGGTACGGTGACGGGCATGAGTGGCCGCGCGCAGCTGATGTGGGACGAGGCAGTAACGGGCTATGACTTCGGCCCGGGTCACCCGATGGACCCGGTCAGGCTCGGGCTGACCCGAAGTCTGGTCGACGCCTTCGGGCTCGACCAGGAGCTGGAGGTCGTCGCGGCCAAGCGCGCCGGAGACTCGACGCTGCGGCTCGTGCACCGCGGGGACTACGTGGACGCGGTCAAGGCCGCTTCCGCCGATCCCGCGTCCGCCCGCGGGGAGTACGGGCTCGGCACGGAGGACGACCCGGCCTTCGCCGGGATGCACGACGTGTCGGCGCTGATCGCCGGGCAGTCCGTGGGCGCTGCCGAAGCGGTGTGGCGCGGGGACGCGCTGCACGCGGTGAACTTCGCGGGCGGGCTGCACCACGCGATGCCCGGGTCCGCCTCCGGCTTCTGCATCTACAACGACGCGGCGCTGGCCATCGCCCGACTGCTCGAACTGGGCGCCGAGCGCGTCGCGTACGTGGATGTGGACGTGCATCACGGCGACGGGGTCCAGGCCGCGTTCTGGGAGGACCCGCGGGTCCTCACGATCTCGCTGCACGAGCATCCGCGGACGCTGTTCCCGCAGACCGGGTGGCCCGAGGAGACCGGCGCGGACGGCCCGGCGGAGGGCACCGCGGCGAACGTCGCGCTGCCGGCCGGGACCGGTGACGCCGGATGGGTGCGGGCCTTTCACGCCGTGGTGCCCGAGCTGCTCGCCGAGTTCCGGCCACAGGTCCTCGTGACGCAGCACGGGGCCGACACGCACTTCGAGGACCCCCTGGCGCACCTCGCGGTGTCGCTGGACGCTCAGCGGGCCGTGCAGGTGGCCTGCCACGACCTGGCCCACGAGCACGCCGACGGGCGCTGGGTCGCTCTCGGGGGCGGGGGGTACGCCGTGGTGGATGTGGTGCCGCGCTCCTGGACCCATCTCGTGGCCATCGCGGCGGGACGCCCCGTCGAGCCCACGGCGGAGACCCCCGAGGCGTGGCGGCACGAAGTGTTCGCGCGGACGCGGCAGTTGGCGCCGGGGCGGATGACGGACGGCCGGTGGCCGGTGGACTGGAAGGGCTGGGAGTCGGGGTACGACCCCGCCGACCGGCTCGACCAGGCTGTGCTCGCCGCGCGGAGGGCGGTGTTCCCCTTGCGGGGACTGCTGGCGTAGGGGTGTCGGCGTAGAGGCAGAGGGCTGTCGGCGTAGAGGCAGGAGGCTGTCGGCGTAGCGGCAGGGGGCTGTCGGCATAGAGGATGTGCGGCGAGGCCGCCGGATTATGCCCGCGTTAGCCCAACTGTGGGGGCTTTCCGGGGTTTTGAGGCACCATGGGCGCCGGTGCGCCAGCATCGGACCGTGTTGAGCACCGGAGCGCTGCGTGCGCATCTGTTGGCGGCTCGGTTGGCCGGGCCCGTGGCCACGTCGCGGGAGCAGAGCCTGCGGAGTTATCGGCTGTTCGCGGCGCGGGACCCACGGATACTGCTGGGGCTCGACCCCGAATGGAGCTGGGGCTCCGGCGACCTGCTGCGCCTGATGTCCGACAAGTGCGGAGTGTCCGCCGACCCGGGGTGCACCACGGGCGCCGATGTCATCGATCCCGAGCGGACGCTGACGGCGCTCGACGCCTTTGCGGAACGGCTCGCGGCGGCGGCGCGACGACGGCTCCCGGTGCTTCTCGGGACCGGTCACCCGCACCGACTGCTCGGGTTCTACGCCGCGTTGGCGGACGCTTTGTCGGCGGCGGGATGTCCCGTCCTCACCCCCGCGCAGGGCAGCAGTGTCGACATAACGACCCGGTTCGGCCTACGCACGTACAACCTTGACTACGTACAAGGAGTCGCGCTGGTGCGCGAACCCGGCGCGCGTCCCACCGGGAGTGACACCGGCGCACACACCCACTCACCCCTCCCGATTCGGGCCGCTCTGGACGCCGCTGCGGAGGCCGGCGGACCGCTTCCCGAGTTGGTCATCGGGGACCACGGATGGGTCTGCGGAGCAGGTCAGCTGGGGTTTGAGGCGATCGGTCTGGCGGATACGGACGATCCCGCGCTGTTCGTCGGAGAGGCCGAGGGGCAGGTGTCCGTCGTCGTTCCGCTTGATGACGCTGTGCGGTCTGATTACTACCGACCGCTTACTCGCTATGTACTCAATCGAGCGTGTCTGTCACAGTAGGCGGCCGATCGCGGCTCCTCTTCCCCACTCGCATCATCCGCCCCTAGTCTGGGGAGTGAGCGCGCAGAGACGAAGAGTCACCGGAAGGGGAAGCCGGTGCCCGTCATGTGCGGAAGGTTCAGGTGGGGTGTCATGGCTGCAGAGCAGAGGCCGCTGAACGAGGTCGCGTTCCTGACCGTGGCGGAAGTCGCCGCGGTGATGCGAGTGTCCAAGATGACCGTGTACCGCTTGGTGCACAGCGGTCATCTGCCCGCCATCCGGGTCGGGAGGTCCTTCCGGGTCCCGGAGCAGGCGGTTCACGAGTACCTCCGCGAGTCTTATGTGGGGGTTGAGGCTGGTTGAGTCACGGGTCCCCGGGTCCGTGGCGCAGGGTTCATGGCTCCTCGATTACGTCCCTCACGCGGGGGCAGGTAGGCTAGGCCGACGTAGGTCGTGTGGGCCCAGTCTGCTGCCCCGCACCGAGTGAAGAGAAGTGAGCGAGGGTAGTCGTGGGCTCTGTTATCAAGAAGCGGCGTAAGCGGATGGCCAAGAAGAAGCACCGCAAGCTGCTGAAGCGCACTCGCGTTCAGCGTCGCAACAAGAAGTAAGCGACAGCTGCACAGCGTGTCCGAAGCCCTCCCCTCATCCGACGGGAGGGCTTCGGTGTTTTCGGCCGTCTCTGGGTGCGCGGTCGTCACAGCGCGACGTCCACCCGCTAGCGTGGTCCGCAACGCCGACGGTGGTGCGGCGACGGTGGTGGGGCGAGGGTCGGGGAAAGGCAGGCGCTGATCTTGGGCAAGGTCGTGCTCGTGACCGGAGTGGCCCGGCAGCTGGGCGGACGGTTCGTCCGGCGGGTCCAGCGCGATCCCGAAGTCGACCGGGTGATCGCCGTCGACGTCGTCCCGCCCGAGCACCATCTCGGCGGCGCGGACTTCGTCCAGGCCGACATCCGGCAGCCCACGATCGCCAAGGTCCTCGCGGAGCACAGCGTCGACACGGTCGTCCACATGGACGTCAGCGCCACCGCCCTCGGCGGCCGCGACGGCAGGGGCGGCCGCGGCTCGGTCAAGGAAACCAACGTCATCGGCACGATGCAGCTGCTCGGCGCCTGCCAGAAGTCGCCGACGGTGAAGCGGCTCGTGGTGAAGTCGAGCACCAGCGTGTACGGCTCGGCGCCCAGGGACCCCGCGGTCTTCACGGAGACCACGCCGCCCAAATCGCTGCCGAGCGGCGGCTTCGCCAAGGACATCGTCGAGGTCGAGGGCTATGTGCGCGGGTTCGCGCGGCGCCGTCCCGACGTCGCCGTGTGCGTGCTGCGCTTCGCGAACATCCTGGGGCCCGCTGCGGACTCCCCGCTCGCCGAGTACTTCTCACTGCCGGTCCTGCCGACCGTGTTCGGCTACGACCCGCGCCTGCAGTTCGTCCACGAGGACGACGCGGTCGAGGTGCTGCGGCTCGCCTCGCACGAACCGCAGCGCGGCACGCTCAACAGCGGCACCTTCAACATCGCCGGCGACGGCCAGCTGCTCCTGTCCCAGTGCTCGCGGCGGCTCGGCCGCCCCACCGTGCCCCTCTTCCTGCCGGCCGTCACCTGGGTCGGCTCGGCGCTGCGCACGGTCGGCATGACGGACTTCTCGCCCGAGCAGATCAGACTGCTCACCCACGGCAGGGTCGTGGCCACCCGGCAGATGCGCGAGACACTGGGGTTCCGGCCGAAGTACACGACCGCGGAGGCCTTCGCGGACTTCGTGCGCAGCCGGGGCCCGGGACTGCTGCCGCCAGGTGCCCTCGCGGGGGCAGTCGACCGGATCGCCGCGCTGCCCCTCGCGGGTGGCCACCAGAGCGCCAACTGAGGAGAGCGTCAACCATGGCGGACGCCAAGGTCATTCCGTTCGACGACGACCGGTCGCGCGGGAGTGCGCAGCGCACCTCGCGACGGAGGTCCGCGCCCCGGCGCAAGGGTGATCCCGTGGCCGGGGTCAAGGCGCTGCCCGGGCAGCAGGACGGGCCCCAGCAGGGCGGCCCCCAACAGGGCGGGGACCCGCGGGTGACGCCCCCGGAGCCTTCAGGGCGGGAGCAGGGACCCGAGCCGCGGAGCGGCGGCGGGTGGGACCGGCGCGTCGCGGGCGGCCTGGCCTTCCTGCGGCGGCGGCTCACGGGGGAGTACGAGGTCGACGACTTCGGTTACGACGAGGAGCTCACCGACCAGGTCCTGATGTCGCTGCTCCGCCCGTTCTACGAGAAGTACTTCCGGGTGGAGGTGAAGGGCATCGAGAACATCCCCGCCGACGGCGGGGCGCTGATCGTCGCCAACCACTCCGGGACGCTGCCGCTTGACGGCCTGATGATGCAGGTCGCGGTGCACGACAACCACCCGCACGGCCGGCATCTGCGGCTCCTCGCCGCCGACCTCGTCTTCATGCTCCCGGTGATCAACGAACTGGCCCGCAAGGCCGGGCACACGCTGGCCTGCGCGGAGGACGCGGAGCGGCTCCTCGAGCGGGGCGAGCTGGTCGGTGTGATGCCGGAGGGCTTCAAGGGCATCGGAAAGCCGTTCAGCGAGCGGTACAAGCTGCAGCGGTTCGGCCGCGGCGGCTTCGTGTCGACGGCGCTGCGGACGGGCTCGCCGATCGTGCCCTGCTCGATCGTCGGGGCGGAGGAGATCTACCCCATGATCGGCAACGCGAAGACGCTGGCGCGGGTGCTGGGCATCCCCTACTTCCCGATCACGCCGACGTTTCCGTGGTTGGGGCCGTTGGGGGCGGTGCCGCTGCCGACGAAGTGGACGATCCAGTTCGGGGAGCCGATTCCGACGGACGGGTATCCGCCGGAGGCGGCGGAGGATCCGATGCTGATGTTCAACCTGACGGACCAGGTGCGCGAGCAGATCCAGCATTCGCTGTACAAGTTGCTGGTGCAGCGGCGGTCGGTGTTCTTCTAGGGGTTCTTCGTCCGTCCGGCGTCCTTCCTGGCGTTCTTCCATGCCGTACGCAGTCGGGGGCGCCCTCCTGTGTGGAGGGCGCCCCCGACCGCGTACTGGTGGGTGCTACTTCGTGTCCTCGCCCTTGATGCCCAGCTCCGGGAGCTGGAGACCCGGCAGGAGCGGTGGCAGCGTCACGTCCGGTTTGGGGGGCGTGGTGTGCTGGCCGGGCTTGCTCTTGCCGTCCGAGGGGGCCGGGCTCGTCTTCTTGTCGTCCGGCGGGTCGAGGAGGCCGCCGGTGGTGCCGCCGAGGATGCCCTCGTCCTCGCGGTCCGACGTGGAGGGCCTGGGCTTGCTGTCGCTGCCCGCACCGCCGCCGTGCGAGCTGCCGCTGCCCGAGGGGCGGGTGGGGCGCCCGTCGGAGCTGTCGGAGCCGCTGGGGCTCTGGGACGTCCGGCCGGTGCTGCCGCCCTTTTCCGGGGGGCTGGGCAGCAGGGACCGCAGCGGTTCGACCTCTTCGTCCATGGCGTCGAAGACGGAGTTCACCTGCTCGCCCACGTCGCCCAGCTGGACGGGGAGGCGGCCCTGGAGGTCGCTCCACGCCTCGCGGTGCGACCGGGAGAACGCGGACAGCGCCTGGATGGCGCCCAGGGAGCCGTCGCGCTCGTACGCCTCGAGGAGGAGGCGGTGGCCTTCCGTGGCGTCGTGCCGCATGCCGGAGAGGGCTCGCCTGACCTCGCCGAGCGACTCGTGGTCGAGGGCGCCTGAGCGGCCCCGCTCCATGAGCCTGCGGGCCTCGCTCAGCCGCGTGGAGGCCTGGTCGAGGTAGATCCGGCCGCGGTCGCTGTCGTCGTCGGCCAGGCCCCGCTTGAAGTCCTCCATGCCGCGCTTGAGGCCGTACAGCGAGTCGCCCGGGAGGGCGTCGGAGCTGGCGGCGGCGACACCGCCGAACGCGCCCGCGGCGACGCCGACAGTGAGGCCGCCGGCCGCGATCCCCTTGGACAGGCGGGAGCGCGGACGCAGTTTCTGCAGGGCGCCCGCCCGGTGGGCACCCTTGCGGGACCGCTGCTGTGGCACCGACGGGGTGCCGCCCTCCAGGAGCATGGCTTCCATCGCGGCCACGAGCTGGGCGCGCTGGACGACCTTGACCTCGGGGTCGAGGGCGGGTTTGGGCAGTGCGTCGAGACCGTCCGCCAGGGCCAATAGGTGGCTCTGCTCGGTCGGCTCGGCGCGGGCCGCGGTGGTTTCGGTGGACTCCACGGGTGCGGCCGCGGGCGCGGGCGTGAGTGCGGAGTCCTCGGACTGCTCGGCTGCCGGGCCCTGGTCGGAACGCTCCTCCAGGGCCTGGGCGAAGGCGTTCGCCCGCCGGTGGGCCGATACGTTCGCGATCACTGGCGGCACCTCCTCTCGTCATGACGGTCGACTCCCCAGGGGGTCCTGAGGGTTGCATGTCCTGACCATTTCCACACGATCGAGTGAGCGGAGCCAGCCAGGTAGCGACCACAGGGAGCCTGCATCCCGCACAACGAGCGTCGCGGCACTTGGGTTACGGACGGCGGATGATCGGACCGCGACAATTCCGTGGCGACCATCTGGCCGCCACGGAGGGGGAGTTGGGCATGGCGGACTGCTAGCGGGCGTCGTCGGGCAGCAGGCGGGCGAGGGTGCGCACCGCGCGGTACTGAAGGGTTTTGATCGCGCCTTCGTTCTTGCCCATGACCCGCGCGGTCTCGGCGACGGAGAGGCCCTGGAGGAAGCGCAGGGTCACGCATTCCTGCTGCTGGGGGTTGAGGCGGCGGACGGCTTCGAGGAGGGCGGCGTTCGAGAGGGACTCCAGGACGGAGTCCTCGGGGCTGCGCTCGACTTCGTTGGCGTCGAGCATTTCGCCGGTGGTCACTTCGAGGCGGAAACGGCTCGATTTGAAGTGGTCGGCGACGAGATTGCGGGCGATCGTGACCAGCCAGGCGCCGAAGTCACGGCCCTGCCAGGTGAAGGTGCCGATGCGGCGGAGGGCGCGCAGAAAGGTCTCACTGGTGAGGTCCTCGGCGGTCGCCTTGCCGCCGACGCGGTAGTAGATGTAGCGGTAGACCGTGTCGCTGTACTGGTCGTAGAGACGGCCGAAGGCGTCGGACTCGCCGGCCTGGGCGCGCTCGACGAGCTCCATCATGCGGGCGCTGTCGCTGTCCGCGGCGGGACGGCGGGGGGTGGGTGCGGAGGTGGCGGCAGCGGCGGAACGGCCCCGTCTGCCGACTGCCGCACCGCCGTTCGCCAGGGCATAGCACGGCCCGGCGGGTGCGGGGACGGCGAGGGCGGGGACGGCGGGGACGGCGTACGCGGTGGGGACGAAGCCGCGCAAGCGGTCGATGACCGTTGCGCGCAGCGTAGCCAGGCCCGAGGTGTCAACCCCGACGTGTGGGTACACGGGACTCCCAGAGGCAGAGCTTCCATCACGTGCAGTGCGGGACCGTTCACCCGTCGTAGCGACGTGTGGGGTCCCTTATGCGTCTGAGGAGAATAACGCTTCGTACAGGCAGCACTACACCCAGTTGCTCAAATCATCGATTACGTCGCTTCTGTAACCGATTGACGCCCGTTCAAGTGCCGGAGAGTGAGCACTTGTTGATCGAATGAGTTCACATTCCGTGTCGGCCTGAGGCGTGTTGTGGCCGAGTGCTACCGGCGCGACTGGCGGGAGACACCCTGGGGTAGGACCGACGGATGCTCAGTGGCGGCGGCGGTGCAGGGCCACGGCCGCGGCCGCGCCGCCCGCGAGGGCGCCGACGCCCGCGGCGGCCGGGATGCCGACCTTCGCGGCCTTGCGGCCGGTGCGGTAGTCCCGCAGCCGCCAGTCCCTGGCGCGGGCGTGCTTGCGCAGTTTGGCGTCGGGATTGATCGCGTACGGATGCCCGACGAGCGAGAGCATCGGGATGTCGTTGTGCGAGTCGCTGTACGCGGCGCAGCGGCCCAGGTCGAGGCCCTCGGCGGCGGCCAGGGCGCGGACCGCCTCGGCCTTCGCGGGGCCGTGCAGGGGTTCGCCGACGAGCTTGCCGGTGTAGACGCCGTCGATGGACTCGGCGACGGTGCCGAGGGCGCCGGTCAGGCCGAGGCGGCGGGCGATGACCGTGGCGATCTCCACCGGGGCGGCGGTGACCAGCCAGACCTTCTGGCCCGCGTCGAGGTGGGCCTGGGCGAGGGCGCGGGTGCCCGGCCAGATCCGCTCGGCCATGTACTCGTCGTAGATCTCCTCGCCGATGGACATCAGCTCGGCGACGCGGTGGCCCTTGACGATGGAGAGGGCGCTGTCGCGGGCGTCCTGCATGTGCTCGGGGTCCTCGACGCCGGCGAGCCTGAACCACGCCTGCTGCCAGGCGAACCGGAACAGCTCCTGGCGTTCGAAGAACTTCCGTTTGTAGAGGCCGCGGCCGAAGTGGAAGATCGCGGCGCCCTGCATCACGGTGTTGTCGAGGTCGAAGAAGGCGGCGGCCTTGTCGTCGCCGACGACGGGGAACTCCGGCTCCCGCGGGGCTTCGTCGGGCGCGGTCCGCGCGGCGAGGGCGTCGAGCTCCTCCAGTTCCTGCGAGGACTTGCGCGCTGCCTCGGCCGAGGCCTCGCCTGCCAACACGCTCCGCGCCGTGGCGGAGCGCCTACGGGGGGTGAGCCATCCGAGAGCGGCCATGTCGTGAGCATAGCCAGTCTGTTCGGTGGTCCCGGAGTCGGGAGGATTCGGGCCTGTGAACTCTCCGCGACCGAGCCGTTAATCGGGGCGCGCCGGGGATGTCCTCCGGCGCGGCACGCCGGGCGAGAATGGGGCCATGAGCCCGATTTTTCGCCGTAGTGGCGGTCGTACGGAGAAGAAGAAGCCGCAGGAGCGGTTGGTCACCCTGATCGGGAAGCCGGGTTGTCATCTGTGCGATGACGCACAGGCGGTGATCGAGAAGGTCTGCGGGGAGCTCGGCACGCCCTGGGAGAAGAAGGACATCACGCGGGACGAGGAGCTGCACCGGGCCTACTGGGAGCAGATTCCGGTGGTGCTCGTGGACGGGGAGCAGCACACCTTCTGGCGGGTGGACGAGGGCCGGCTGCGGCGCGAGCTCGCCGGGTAGGCCGGAAAGGGCCGTCACCTACTGACCGACCAGTCCAAAGTTCCCGCGAAGTCGATTACGCTTTGGGGCGGTTTTGGTCTCGGGGGCGATGATCGTGAGGAGAGTGTGCGGTTTTGCCCCCATCAAATGAGCAACGACGCTCCGTGCGCGCCGGTTCCACGATCGCGCGCCGGGGGCGCGTGACCCCGGTCACGTTGGCCGGGCAAATCGGACACCATCTTTGTGCACGCGTTCACAAAGACATAGCCTGCATTCGACGGGGCGGTCTGGGGACGAGTGACCGCCTGCAGCCCCGCTCTACCCGCAGGAGCACCGTGGCAACTGGCCGAACTCACCGACCGGCGACCCGCAGCCGAGGGATTCCCGAGGCCACCGTCGCCAGGCTTCCGCTGTACCTCCGAGCCCTCACCGCACTGTCGGAGCGCTCGGTGCCCACGGTCTCCTCCGAGGAGCTCGCGGCCGCCGCGGGGGTCAACTCCGCGAAGCTGCGCAAGGACTTCTCGTACCTCGGGTCCTACGGGACGCGCGGCGTCGGCTACGACGTCGAGTATCTCGTGTACCAGATCTCCCGTGAACTCGGGCTGACCCAGGACTGGCCGGTTGTCATCGTCGGCATCGGTAACCTCGGCGCGGCCCTCGCCAACTACGGCGGGTTCGCCTCCCGCGGTTTCCGCGTGGCGGCCCTGATCGACGCCGACCCGGCCATGGCGGGCACGCCCGTCGCGGGCATGCCGGTGCAGCACACCGACGAGCTCGAGAAGATCATCGAGGAGAACGGCGTCTCGATCGGCGTCATCTCGACCCCGGCCGGCGCCGCCCAGCAGGTCTGCGAGCGGCTCGTCGCCGCCGGTGTGACCTCCATCCTGAACTTCGCGCCGACCGTCCTGTCCGTGCCGGACGGTGTCGACGTACGCAAGGTCGATCTCTCCATCGAGCTGCAGATCCTCGCCTTCCACGAGCAGCGCAAGGCCGGGGAGGACGCGGCGCCCGAGGGCCCCGTCCCGCCCGTCTCGGCCAAGCAGCAGCGGAAGGGACCCGACGGGGACGTCCCCGCCGTGATGCCGGCATGAGTCTCCTGGTCGTGGGGCTGAGTCACCGCAGCGCCCCCGTGAGCGTCCTCGAGCGTGCCGCGCTGTCCGCGGACGCGCAGGCCAAGCTGCTGCAGGACACCCTGGCCGCCGAGCCCGCCGCCGAGGCGGCCGTGCTCGCCACCTGCAACCGCATCGAGCTCTACGCCGACGTGGACAAGTTCCACGCGGGCGTCGCCGAGCTGTCCACGCTGCTCGCGCAGCACAGCGGCGTCGGCCTGGAGGAGCTCACCCCCTATCTGTACGTCCACTACGAGGACCGCGCCGTCCACCACCTCTTCTCGGTGGCGTGCGGCCTTGACTCGATGGTCGTCGGCGAGGGGCAGATCCTCGGGCAGATCAAGGACGCCCTGGCGCGCTCGCAGGAGCTGCACACCGCGGGCAAGCTCCTCAACGATCTCTTCCAGCAGGCCCTGCGGGTCGGCAAGCGCGCGCACTCCGAGACCGGCATCGACCGGGCCGGGCAGTCCCTCGTGACCTTCGGCCTCGAACAGCTCGCGGCGCGCGAGCCGGTCGACGCCTGGGCGGCGGGCAAGCGGGCCGTGGTCATCGGCGCGGGCTCCATGTCCTCGCTGGCCGCGGCGACGCTCGCGCGCGCCGGTGTGGCGGAGATCGTGGTCGCCAACCGCACGCTGGAGCGCGCGGAGCGGCTCGCGGAGATCCTCGGCGAGTCCGGCGACCACGGGGTGCGCGCCCGCGCCGTCCCCATGGACGCCGTGGCGGACGAACTGACACGTGCCGACGTGGCCGTCTCCTGCACCGGAGCGACCGGCCTGGTGCTGACCGCGGAAGCCGTCACCGCCGCCGTCGAGGGGCGCGTGCCCCCGGCCGACGGCCCGCTCGACGAGGCGCCCGCGCAGGCCGGAAACGGTTCGCCGGGCTCCGGTGCCCGGACGGCCACCGTGGCCGACGAGGGCTGCCCGGTCGACCTGTCCGCGCCGCGCGGCTTCTCCGTCGCCGGCGAGGAGGCCGTCGCCGGGATGGACGCGGCGTCCCTGGAACAGCACGCGGCCTGGGTGGACAACGCCCCGGCCGAGCGCCGCGAGGAGCAGGCCGCCGACCCGCGGGCCGAGGCCGACGCGATCGCCGCCCTGGTGGCCGCCGCGCGCGTCACGGGCCGCCTCCCGGAGCGGCGCCTGCGCGCGTCGTCGGCCGGTGCGGCCCGCCCGGCCGTGCTCGCCCTCCTCGACCTGGCCATGCCCCGCGACATCGACGCCGCCGCGCACCGCGTGCCCGGCGTGCGGCTCGTGGACATCGAGTCGCTGGCCGAGGCTTCCGCCGACGCGCCCATGGCCAACGACGTCGAGCAGGTCCGCGGCATCGTCTCCGACGAGGTCGCCGCCTTCGGCGCCGCCCAGCGGGCCGCGCACATCACGCCGACCGTGGTCGCCCTGCGCACCATGGCCGCCGACGTGGTGGCGGGTGAGATGGCCCGGCTCGAAGGACGTCTGCCGGGTCTCGAGGACAAGCAACGCGCGGAGATCACCCAGACCGTGCGCCGCGTCGTCGACAAGCTGCTGCACGCGCCGACGGTGCGGGTCAAGCAGCTGGCGAGCGAGCCCGGCGGCGCCGGGTACGCGGACGCGCTGCGCACGCTCTTCGACCTCGACCCGCAGACGGTCGCGGCGGTCAGCAGGGCTGACCACCTGAACAACGAGAACGACGACCCGAATAGAGGCCGGGCATGACCGAGAGGGCCCTCAGACTCGGGACCAGGCGCAGCAGGCTGGCCATGGCCCAGTCCGGCCAAGTGGCCGAGGCAGTCAAGGAGCTGACGGGGCGCCCCGTCGAGCTGGTGGAGATCACGACGTACGGCGACACCTCGCGCGAGCACCTCGCGCAGATCGGTGGCACCGGCGTCTTCGTGGCGGCGCTGCGCGAGGCGCTGGCCCGCGACGAGGTCGACTTCGCCGTGCACTCGCTCAAGGACCTGCCCACCGCGCAGCCCGCCGAGCTCACCCTCGCCGCGGTGCCGGTGCGCGAGGACCCGCGCGACGCGCTGGTGGCGCGCGACGGGCTGACCTTCGCGGAGCTCCCCGACGGAGCTCGCGTGGGCACCGGTTCGCCGCGCCGCATGGCGCAGCTGAACGCCTACGCGCGCAGCCACGGCATGACCATCGAGACCGTGCCGATCCGGGGGAACGTCGACACCCGTATCGGATACGTCCACAAGGGGGAGCTCGACGCCGTCGTGCTCGCCGCCGCCGGACTCAACCGCGTCGGCAGGTCCGACGAGGTGACCGAGCTCCTGTCGGTGGACACCGTTCTGCCCGCCCCCGGCCAGGGGGCACTGGCGATCGAGTGTGCCGCGCACAACGCGTCACTCGCCGCCGCGCTCGCCGAGCTCGACGACCCGTACACCCGGGCCGCCGTGACCGCCGAGCGGTCCCTGCTCGCCGCCCTGGAAGCCGGCTGCAGCGCACCCGTGGGTGCGTTGGCCGACTTGCTGGCCGACGGGCAGATTGTCAAGGAAATGCGCCTGCGCGGCGTCGTCGGTACGACCGACGGCTCGACGCTGGTGCAGCTGTCCACCACCGGTCCCGTGCCCGAGACGGAGACCCGAGCCATGGCGCTGGGCCGCGAACTCGCGGTCGAGATGCTTGCCAAGGGCGCGGCCGGTCTGATGGGGGAGCGAGCACTTTGAGCCCCACCTCGAACCTTCCAGGCCTTCCCGCACACGGGCACGTCACCTTCCTCGGTGCCGGACCCGGAGATCCGGGACTGCTGACCCTGCGCGCCGTCGAGGCGCTGGCCCGAGCGGATGTGCTGATCGCCGAGCCTGATGTGCTCGACGTCGTCCGCGTGCATGCCAGGGGAGGTGTGGACACACCCCAGCCGACAGCTGACGACACGTCAATGACCGCCGACGCGACGCCGTTCCGAGCTGCCGCCAATCTTGTCATGGAGGCGGCGCGGGGCGGCAGGCGGGTCGTGCGTGCGGTGAGCGGCGACCCGGGCCTCGACACGTACGCGGCGGACGAGATGCTCGCCTGCGCCGCCGAGGGCATCCCCTTCGAGGTGGTGCCGGGCATCGCGGCCGCGGTCGGTGTGCCCGCGTACGCGGGTGTGCCGCTGCGGGACGCGCAGGGCACGGACGTCCGCTTCGTCGATGCCCGTACCGCCTCCGACCGCTGCTGGAGCGAGGTCGGCGCGTCCGACGGGACGGTCGTCGTCTCGGTGGCGCTCGACTCCGTGGCCGCGGCGGCCGGTGAGCTGGTGGCCGCGGGCCGCAAGCCGGACACCCCGATGACCGTCACCGTCGCCGGTACGACGACGCGCCAGCGCACCTGGACCGCGACGCTCGGCACGGTGGCGCAGGTCCTCAAGCAGGCGAAGGTGCTGCCCTCGCCGGACGGCGGCCGGACCGTCATAGCCGTGGTCGGCGAGTCCTGCGCCGCCGCCCAGCGCGATCAGCTGTCGTGGTTCGAGTCGAAGCCGCTCTTCGGGTGGCGCGTGCTCGTGCCGCGTACGAAGGAGCAGGCGGCCTCGCTCTCCGACCAGCTGCGGTCGTACGGCGCCGTGCCGCACGAGGTCCCGACCATCGCGGTCGAGCCGCCGCGCACGCCCCAGCAGATGGAGCGCGCGGTCAAGGGCCTGGTCACCGGCCGGTACGAGTGGATCGCCTTCACGTCCGTCAACGCCGTCAAGGCGGTGCGGGAGAAGTTCGAGGAGTACGGGCTCGACGCGCGTGCCTTCGCCGGGATCAAGGTCGCGGCCGTCGGTGAGCAGACCGCCGCCGCGCTGATCGCCTTCGGCGTGAAGCCGGACCTGGTGCCGAGCGGTGAGCAGTCGGCCGCGGGGCTCCTGGAGGACTGGCCGCCGTACGACCCGGTCTTCGACCCGATCGACCGGGTGTTCCTGCCGCGGGCCGACATCGCCACGGAGACGCTCGTCGCCGGGCTCATCGACCTCGGGTGGGAGGTCGACGACGTCACCGCCTACCGGACGGTGCGGGCGTCGCCGCCGCCGGCGGAGACCCGTGAGGCGATCAAGGGCGGTGGCTTCGACGCGGTGCTCTTCACCTCGTCGTCCACGGTGCGCAATCTCGTCGGGATCGCCGGGAAGCCGCACAACGTCACGGTGATCGCCTGCATCGGGCCCGCCACCGCGAAGACCGCGGAGGAGCACGGGCTGCGGGTGGATGTGATGGCTCCGGAGCCGTCCGTGCACAAGCTGGCCGAGGCCTTGGCGGAGTTCGGTACGCGGCGGCGGGTGGCCGCTCTTGAAGCGGGGGATCCTGTTACTCGGCCCAGTGAGCGTCGGCCCGGTTCGCGTCGGCGACGCACGGCGCCGTAGGTTTCTCCGGGTGGGCGCCGCCCTCAACAGTGCTCTGCACCGGGGGTTGTGCCCACCCGTTCCGCCGTGCGGAACGCCTGCCCACAACGGGAACGGCTGAGCGCACCCGGCGGGACCGTCAGAGGTAGCGGTCGGTAAGAGGTGAGGGTTTCAGTGACTAAGTACGGATCGTTTCCCGGGGCGCGGCCGCGGCGGTTGCGGACCACTCCTGCCATGCGGCGCATGGTCGCCGAGACGCGGTTGCATCCGGCCGATCTGATCCTGCCCGCGTTCGTGCGCGAGGGGATCAGCGAGCCGGTGGAGATCGGCGCCATGCCCGGCGTCGTGCAGCACACCCGCGACACCCTGAAGAAGGCGGCCGTCGAGGCGCTGGAGGCCGGGGTCGCCGGGATCATGCTGTTCGGTGTGCCGGAGGAGTCGAAGAAGGACGGCCTGGGAACGCCGGGCACGGACCCGGACGGCATCCTTCAGGTGGCGCTCCGCGACGTGCGTGCCGAGGTCGGCGACGACCTCATCGTCATGTCGGACCTGTGCCTCGACGAGACCACCGACCACGGGCACTGCGGTGTCCTCGACGCCGAGGGCCGTGTCGACAACGACGCGACCCTGGAGCGGTACGCGGAGATGGCGCAGGTCCAGGCCGACGCGGGCGCCCATGTGGTGGGCCCGAGCGGCATGATGGACGGTCAGGTCGGCGTCGTGCGTGACGCGTTGGACCAGGTCGGGCACGAGGACGTCGCCATCCTCGCGTACACGGCGAAGTACTCGTCGGCCTTCTACGGCCCCTTCCGCGAGGCCGTCGGCTCGTCGCTCAAGGGCGACCGCAAGACCTACCAGCAGGACCCCGCCAACACCCGGGAGCCCCTGCGGGAGCTGGCGCTCGACCTGGAGGAGGGCGCCGACATGGTGATGGTGAAGCCCGCGGGCCCCTACCTCGACATCCTCGCCCGGGTCTCCGACGCGGTGGAGGTGCCGGTGGCCGCGTACCAGATCAGCGGTGAGTACGCGATGATCGAGGCCGCCGCCGAGCGGGGCTGGATCGACCGGGACAGGGCGATCATGGAGTCCCTGACGGGGATCAAGCGCGCGGGCGCGAACATGATCCTGACGTACTGGGCGACCGAGGTCGCGCGGCAGCTCTGAGCCGCGGTACGGCGGCCCTTGACCTCAACCTTGGTCGAGGTCGGAGGGTGGTGTGCATCGACGTTCGTTTCCACGTTCCGAGGAGCACACCATGCGCGCTGTCGTCCTGCACGAGTTCGGTCCCGCCGAGAACCTGCGGTACGAGACCCTGCCCGACCCCGTCGCGGGGCCCGGGCAGGTGCGGATCGCCGTACGGGCGGCGGGAGTCCACTTCGTCGAGACCGTCATGCGCCGGGGCGAGGCGTCCGACATGGCGCCACCGCTGCCCGAGCTGCCCGCCGTCTTCGGCGGCGAGGTCGCGGGGACGGTGGAGGCCGTGGGCCCCGACGTCGACAAGACATGGCTCGGGCGGCCCGTGGTGGTCTCGCGCTCGGCACCCGGCGGGTACGCCGAGCTGGCGGTCGCCGACGTGGCGAAGCTGCACACCGTCCCGGACGGGCTCGGCTTCGAGGACGCGGTGGCCATGGTGGTGACGGGGGCCACCACCATGGGGCTTCTGAGTGCGGCGCAACTCCGGTCGGACGACGTGGTGTTGGTGACGTCCGCCGCCGGTGGCGTGGGGCGGCTCGTGGTCCAGTACGCGCATGCCCTCGGGGCGACGGTGATCGGCGCGGCCGGCGGCCCCGCCAAGGTCGAGGCCGTGCGCGCGCTCGGCGCCGACATCGCCGTCGACTACAACGAGCCCGGCTGGCAGCACGAGGTCGCCGAGCGGCTCGGCGGCGGGCGGCGCGTCACCGCCGTACTCGACGGGGTGAGCGGTGAAAAGGGCGCTGCCGCCTTCGAGTTGATCGCCGACGGAGGACGGTACGTCGTCATCGGCTGGTCGTCGCAGGAGGCCTTCGAGCCGGGCCCCGAGGTGCTCGCGGAGCGGCGGATCACCTTCACCAACGCGCTGCTCCAGCTGCTCGGGAGCCCCGAGGACGGTCCCGCGTACGAGCGGGAGGCCCTGGAGGCGCACGCCAAGGGGGAGTTGGCGCCCGCCGTCCAGGCGTTCCCGCTGGAGCGGGCGGCCGAGGCGCACGCCGCCATCGAGCGCCGGGAGACCACGGGGAAGGTGGTACTCGTCCCGTGACCCCGCCGCCCGGTGCCCCGCACGTCAGTCCTTCGTGAGCAGCAGCGGCATGCGCGAGAACCCGTCGGCTCCATAGCCCTGCTCGACGGCGCGGTCCAAGAGGTCCTGGAACGGCTCGAACAGGTCGGTGCGCAGGCCCTGTTCGGCGAACGCGGTGGTGAAGTTGGGAAACGCCTCGCGGTTCATGGCGAGGTTCGAGACGTCCGTCAGGTGCTGGTCGGTGTCGAGCGCCTCGGCGCCCGTGGGGACGAGCCCCTGCGTCATCGCGATGATCCAGTCGGTGAGCAGCGGCGCCAGCTCACGGGCCGGGATGCCCTCGCTGCGGATCATCGCGAAGGCCTGGGCGACACCCATCGCCATGCCGTACATGCCGGTGAGCAGCGACAGGTCGTACAGCGCCGCGAGGCCGGGGTCCTTGCCGACCCACTTGGTGTCGGCGAGGGCGGCGAGCGTCGGGCGGTGCGTCTCGAAGGCCGCCTCGTCGGTGCCGCTGTAGAAGATGTACGCGCCTGGGGTGGCGATCATCTGCGGGACGGCCATGATGCCGCCGTCGATGTACGTGATGCCGTGCGCCGCCGCCCAGTCCGCCAACTCCCGTGCCTGGCCCGGGGTCCCGTTGGTGAGGTTCACGACGGTGCGGCCGGCGAGCGCGTCGGCCTCGGGCGCCAGCAGGGTGCGTACGTTGTCGTTGGTCGTGAGGCAGACGATGACGAGGTCGGCGGCGGTGATGGCGTCCCGCGCGGTGTCGGCGGGGGTGGCGCCCTGGGCCGCGAGGGGCCCGGTCTTGGACTTCGTGCGGTTCCACACGGTCGTCGGGTGCCCGGCCTTGACCAGGGCGGTGGCGAGGGCGGTGCCCATGAGGCCGAGGCCGAGGACGCTGACAGGGGACGTGCCGGCCTGCTTGCTGCTGCCGTTGCTGGGCACGGGGGAGCTCCTTCGAGGGCGTTGCGTCGGGTACGCGTTCGATCCTCGTCCCGCCCTCACCACCGGACAAGTACCGACTTTTTTGTGCGGTACTCACCAAAAGGTGTGTGAGCAGGTCGGAGCCCCCCGGGCCGGGTGGTGGTCAGCCGAACTGGCCGGGCTGGTAGTCGCCTGCGGGCTGCTGGACGATGACGTTCAGCCGGTTGAAGGTGTTCATGAGCGAGATCAGCGTCACCAGGCCGACGAGCTGCTCCTCGTCGTAGTGCTTCGCGGCGTTGGCCCACACCTCGTCCGGGACACCGCCCGCCCCGTCGGCGATGCGGGTGCCCTCCTCCGTCAGCTCCAGGGCGGCCCGTTCGGCCTCGGTGAACACCGTGGCCTCGCGCCACGCCCCGACCAGGTGGAGACGCGTCGACGTCTCACCGGCGGCGATCGCTTCCTTGGTGTGCATGTCGAGGCAGAACCCGCAACCGTTGATCTGGCTCGCGCGGATCCGCACCAGCTCCTGCGTCGCGGCCGGCAGCCCCGTCTCCGAGACGGCCTTGTTGACCGCGGTCAGGTGCTTGATGGCCTTTCCCGCGGCCGGGCTGGCGAAGACGTTCAAACGGGGTTCCATGATGTGCTCCTGTGCCGTTGTTGGTGCCAGGTCCTACACCTCTACGACGGACGGGCACGGCCGGGATGTGACAGGAACGGTTGTGACCTGGATCTCTCTTCGCCGGGCGGTCGTCCGAGGTCACCGGTCCAGGGCGTCCTGCCGCGACGGCTGCCAGTAGGTGACCGTGGCGGAGCTGTCCACGTACACACCCCCCGCGGGGAGCTCCAGAACCGCCTCGGGGCCGATGCTGCCGTCCATCGCCCGGTCGGCGAAGTGGACGCCGAGGCGGTGGGCGGTGCGGCCGTCCGTACCGCCGCCGTCCGCCGCCGCGGGGACGACGCCCGCGTACGCCGACTGGCCCGGGCGCAGGGTGACGACCGCCTGCGGCACGGAGTCGTGGTCGACGGCGGTCGTGGATCGGGCGTCGTCGAAGCGGAGGTAGGGGGCGTTGTAGGCGTGGCAGGGCACGTCGCCGATGTTCGTGGCGGTGATCAGGAGGTGGTTCGCGGGGCGGGTGACCTCGGTGACCTGCACCTCGGTGTCGGCGCCGGTGCAGGCGACCGGCTGCCGCGCCCGGTCCCCGGTGCGCCGGTTGGTGGTGGGCCCGGGAACCGTGCTGTGCTTGGTCGTCGTCTGTGCCACGAGCGTCGCCGCGCCTTCGTCCCGGGTGCCGGTGCCGTCCGAACAGGCCGTCAGGGACAGCCCGCCGAGGGCGATCCCGGTGGCCGCGAGGGTGCGGACGGCGAGGGTGGTACGGGAACGGGAGCGGGGGCCGGTGCGGAACATGGCTGATCCTCTGTGTGGGGTGCCGGAAGCGGCGTGCTTGTATGGGCCACAGCTTGTGCCGTGGTTCGGCCGAGGCGCTACGGGGGCCGGGGAGTTGGGGACGCTGGAACGTTCGTACCGACTCTGGCCAGGGGGTATGACCTCCCCCTGGAACGTCTGAATGGAATGGTGGAGGGCGGAGATGGCGTCTCTCGCGGAGTTGCTGCGGGAGCTCAAGGAGCGGTCCGGGCTCAGCTATGGAGTGCTGGCGCGACGGCTTCACATGAGTACGTCGACGTTGCACCGGTACTGCAACGGGGATGCCGTGCCAACGGAGTTCGCCCCCGTGGAGCGGCTCGCCCGGCTCTGCAAGGCGACCCCCGAGGAGCTCGTCGAGGTCCACCGGCGGTGGATCCTCGCGGACGCGACGCGGGGCAGGAAGGCGGAGCCCGTCGCCCCGAGCGCCCCGGAGCCCGCGCCGGCCCCACAGCCACAGGAGCAGGCGGACCCGGAGTCGGACCCGGACCAGGTCGTGGTCCTCTCCAAGCGGCCCCCGTTACGGAGGCGGCGGACCGTCGTCCTCGCGGCCGCCGTCGCCGCGGTCGTCGGGCTCGGCTCCGTCGCCCTCGCCATGAGCGGCGGGGGAGACGGCGACGGGAACCGGCACAAGGCGCAGGCCGCTTCCTCCCCGGAACCCGGTGACCCCGCGGACACCGCGCCCGGCAAGGCCGAGGCCGAGGGCAAGGACGACGGCAAGGACGACGGCAAGGACAAGAAGGACGACGCCGAGAACAAGAAGGGCGCCCCCTCCGCCTCGCCGTCCGGAAAGGGGAGCCCGCCCTCCGACGCCTCCCACCCCGGCCGCAAGGGGCCCACGTCCGGCGGCGCGCAGAGCGACCCCGGCGTGCCGGTGACGGCTCGCACCAGGCCGTACGCCTTCGACGACCCCTGCCTCCAGGACTTCCTGGTGAACCGCAAGGCCGACGAGGTGCCGCAGCAGCCCGCGGTGCAGGACGCGGCCGGCTGGGTCGGTGACCTCGGCGCCGTCCCCGCCGGCCGGCAGCTCATCGAGGTCACCGTGCAGGGCATGGGCAAGGACACCGTCGTCCTCCAGGACATGAACGTCCGGGTGCAGAGCACCAGCGCGCCGCTGGCCTGGAACAACTTCCAGATGGCGACCGGCTGCGGCGGCAACGTGGACCCCAAGTCCTTCTCCATCGACCTCGACGACGGCTCACCGCGCCTCAAGCCCCAGTCGGGCCAGCGCGACTTCCCGTACAAGGTCAGTGAGAACGACCCCGAGGTCTTCTTCATCATGGCCGACACCGATCTGCACGACGTGCGGTGGTACCTGGAGCTGCAGTGGTCGAGCGGCAAGCGGCACGACTCGCTGCGCATCGACGACCAGGGCAAGCCGTTCCGCACCAGCGGCAAGAAGGGGCGCCCCACCTACGGCTGGCCGCCCGGCGGCTCCAAGTGGACGAGGCAGCTGCAGGACGGCTGAGCCGCCTCCTCGTCGGCGTCCGCATCCCGGAATGGCGTGTGTAGCCCGCACCTACGTGCTTAGGGTGCGGGCTACACACGCCACAGCCGCCACAGCCGCCACAGCCCGAGGAGCCGCCGCCGTGACCGTCACCGAGCCCGCCCGTACCGCAGCCGCCCCCACGCCGCCGCTCGCCGCGCGCGCCGCAGCGGTCGGGGGCTCGCCCGTACGGGACATCCTCGCGGTCACCGCGCGGCCCGAAGTCATCAACTTCGCGGGCGGGTTGCCCGCCCCCGGCCTCTTCGACGCCGACGGGATCGCGGCCGCCTTCCGCGCGGTCCTGGAGGAGACTCCGGCGCGGGCGCTGCAGTATTCGACGACCGAGGGCGAGCCCGCGCTGCGTACCGCCGTCGCCGCGCGGGCGGCCGTCCGCGGCCTGCCGACCGACGCCGACGACGTGCTCGTCACCACCGGATCCCAGCAGGCGCTCTCGCTCCTCGCGACCGCGCTGATCGAGCCCGGCGACACCGTCCTCGTGGAGAACCCCTGCTACCTGGCGGCACTCCAGGCCTTCGCCTTCGCGGGCGCGCGGGTGTTGCCCGTGCCCTGCGACGAGTCCGGCATCGACCCGGCCGCCCTGGACGAACTCGTCGCCCTGCACCGCCCCAAGCTGCTCTACACCGTCCCCACCTTCCAGAACCCGACCGGCCGCACCCTGCCCGCCGACCGCCGCGCGGCCATCGCCGAGGTCGCCGGGCGGCGCGGGCTCTGGATCGTCGAGGACGACCCGTACGGCGAACTGCGCTTCGAGGGCGAGCGGGCGCCGTGGATCGCCACGTACCCGGGCGCCGGTGACCGGACCGTCCTCCTCGGCAGCTTCTCCAAGATCATGGCGCCCGGCCTGCGGCTCGGCTGGCTGCGCGCGCCCGCCGCGCTGCTGCGCGCCTGCGCCGTCGCCAAGCAGGCCGCGGACCTGCACACGCCCACCGTCAACCAGCTCGCCGCGGCGTGCTACCTGGCCGACCGGGACCTGGACGCGCACGTCGCCCGCGTCGCGGACGTCTACCGCGACCGCCGGGACGCGATGCTCGCCGGCCTCGCCGACGCGCTGCCTGAGGGTTCCCGGTGGATCCGGCCGGAGGGCGGCATGTTCGTGTGGGCGAAGCTGCCCGACGGTTACGACACGACGGAGCTGCTGCGGACGGTCGTCACGCACGACGTGGCGTACGTGCCGGGGGCGCCGTTCTTCGCCGGGGAACCGGACCGGTCGACCCTGCGCATGTGCTTCGTGACGCAGACCGAGGAGGAGATCGCGGAGGGGCTTCGGCGGCTCGGCCGGGGTATCGGCCGGGGGCTCGGTGAAAAATGAGCTAACTCGCGGGATCGCGGGGGCAGTTGACGGGCGGCGAGCCTAGGGTGACCACTGTTGACAGCTCATCCGCCCGGGGAGTGCGGATGCTTCACAGAGGGGATCATCCATGCGTACTTCGGCTCTGCCCGCCGGGAGACTCCGGCGCGCCCTGGTGGGCGTCGCGGTGGCCGGCGGCCTGCTCGCCGTCGCCGCCCCCGCGCAGGCCGCCCCCGGTGACCCGGTGGCCGTCAGCTCGTACGCGTACACGAGCGCCGCGGGCGACTACATAGGGGACGGCAAGTCCGCCTCGTACAAGGCACCGGACACCGCCCTGCGGATCAGCGGCACCGCGGAGGACGTGACGGTGGAGCTGCCCGACGCGAACTGGGAGGTCCAGCTCGCGGCGCCCAAGGGCGAGAAGCTGCACCCCGGCGTCTACCGCGACGCCGAGCGCGCGGATTTCCGCACCGGCCGCGCGCCCGGCCTCGACGTGAGCGGTGAACACCGCGGCTGCAACCGGATCTGGGGCCAGTTCTCCGTCAACCAGATCGAGACCGACGCGTCGGGCCAGGTCACCCGACTCGACGCCACCTTCACGCAGAACTGCGAGAGCGCCACGGCCCCCGCCCTCAAGGGCACCGTCAAGTACGACGCCTTCCCGCTCTCGTACAGCTACAAGAGCGACGCGGACGACTGGATCGGGCAGGGCACGGACGGGACGCACACCGGGGCCCGCAGCACCTTCCTGCTCGACGGGAACGTCCGCACCGGCTTCCGGTACACCGTCGAGGGCAAGCGGGAGGACTGGACCGTCCGCTTCTACGTGCCGGAGGGCGACAGGCTCGAAGCGGGCCGCACCTACACCGTCACGACCGAGAAGGGCGGCCTGTCGATGCACGGCAACGGCCGTGGGTGCGGTGAGGCGAGCGGCAGCCTGACCGTCACCCGCCTCGCCACGGCGGACGACGGCACCATCAAGGCGCTCGCCGCCCGCTACAGCCACTACTGCGGAGGCGGGGAAGCCGGCATGCACGGCACCATCCACTACTACGCCTGACCCCGCCCCCGCCGGGCCGCCCGAGCGTCAGAGGCGCTCGGGCGGCCTGATGCCCAGCAGGGCCATGCCCTGGTGCAGGGTCCGTGCCGTGATGTCGCACAGGAACAGGCGGTTCTCGATCTGCGCCGGGGAGTCCGCCTTCAGGACCGGGCACTTGTCGTAGAACGACGTGTACAGCGACGCGAGCTGGTAGAGGTACGCGGCCAGCTTGTGCGGGGCGTACTCCTTGGCGGCGTCCGCGACCGTGTCGCCGAACGCGTCCAGGTGCAGGCCGAGTGCCCGCTCCGCCGCGTCGAGCACCAGCTCCGGACGGGCGGCGGGGCGGACCTCGCCGGCCTTGCGGAGGATCGACTGGATGCGCGCGTACGCGTACTGGAGGTAGACCGACGTGTCGCCGTTCAGGGAGACCATCTGGTCGAGGTCGAACTTGTAGTCGCGGTTGGCCGATGTCGAGAGGTCCGCGTACTTCACGGCGCCGATGCCGACCTGGAACGCCCGCTCCTGGATCTCGTCCTCGGTGAGGTCCCGCGCCTTCTCCCGCACGACCTCGGCGGCGCGCTGCACCGCCTCGTCCAGCAGGTCCTCCAAGCGCACCGTCTCGCCCTCACGCGTCTTGAACGGCTTGCCGTCCGCGCCGAGCACCGTGCCGTAGCCCATGTTGTGCGCGGTGACGTCGTCGTTCAGCCAGCCCATCCGGCGGGCCGCCTCGAAGACCATCTTGAAGTGCAGCGACTGGCGCACGTCCACCACGTACAGCAGCGTCGTGGCGTGCAGGCCGACGACGCGGTCGCGGATCGCCGAGAGGTCGGAGGCCGCGTAGCCGAAGCCGCCGTCCGCCTTCTGGACGATCAGCGGGACCGGCTGGTCGTCCTTGCCCTTGATGTCGTCGAAGAACACGACGAGCGCGCCCTCCGAGCGGACCGCGACACCCGACTCCTCCAGGAGCCGGGCCGTCTCGGCCATCATGTCGTTGTACGCGGACTCGCCGACGATCTCCTCGTCGCGGACCTCCATGTCCAGCTTCTCGAAGACCGAGTAGAAGTAGACCTTCGACTCGTCGACGAACCGCTGCCACAGGTCGAGCGTCTCCTTGTCGCCGGACTGCAGGGCGACGACCCGCTTGCGGGCCCGCTCCTTGAACGCCTCGTCCGCGTCGAAGACCGCGCGCGACGCCTTGTAGATCCGGTTCAGGTTCGACATGGCCTGCTCGCCGTCGACCTCGTCGGCCGGGGCCAGCTCGCCCGGGTTCTCGATCAGGTACTGGATGAGCATGCCGAACTGGGTGCCCCAGTCGCCGATGTGGTGGCGGCCGATCGTCTTCTCGCCCGTGAAGTCCAGCATGTGGCGCAGGGCGTCGCCGATGACGGCCGAACGCAGGTGGCCGACGTGCATCTCCTTCGCCACGTTCGGCTGGGCGTAGTCGATGACCGTCGTGCCCGCGTGCGGGTTCAGGGGAACGCCGAGGCGGTCGCCGTCGGCGGCGCGGGCGGCGAGCGTCTCGATGATCGCCTTGTCGGTCACCGTCACGTTCAGGAAGCCGGGGCCCGACACCTCGACGTCGGCGAGCAGGTCGCCGGCGGTGATCTTCTCGACGACCTGGGTGGCCAGCTCGCGCGGGTTGGCCTTGGCCTTCTTCGCGAGCGCCAGGATGCCGTTGGCCTGGAAGTCCGCCCGGTCGCTACGTCGCAGCAGCGGATCCGCGGCGCCGGCCTCCGGCAGGGCAGCCGAGAGGGCGTCCGCGAGGCGCTGGTGGACGGAGGCGGTGAGGGACGTGACCGAGGCCATGAATGGGTGCCGTTCTGCTCGGGTGCCTGGTGTGCTGAAGCTACGAAAACCGAGTATCCCACGCGGTGAAAAGCGGTTTTCGCGGTTACGGGGCGACCTGGGAGAATGGCTCCGACAAGCGGTACTCACGTAGAAGAGGAAAGGCGTGCCGATCGTGGCTCAGAGCACCGATACCACCGACTGGGTCTCCCGCTATGCGGATGAGGTCATCGCCGAGTCGGAGCGTCGTGCCCCGGGCGCGAAACACGAGGGCGCCGCCGCGCCGGTGGTCGTCGTCGCCTCCGGACTCTCCCCCTCGGGCCCGATCCACCTCGGCAACCTCCGCGAGGTCATGACCCCGCACCTGGTCGCCGACGAGATCCGCCGCCGCGGGTACCAGGTCCGCCACCTGATCTCCTGGGACGACTACGACCGGTACCGCAAGGTCCCGGCCGGCGTCCCCGGCATCGACGAGTCCTGGGCCGAGCACATCGGCAAGCCGCTGACGTCCGTCCCGGCCCCGGCCGGATCCGCGTACCCGAACTGGGCCGAGCACTTCAAGGCCGCCATGGCCGAGGCGCTCACCGAGCTCGGCGTCGAGTACGACCCGATCAGCCAGACGGAGCAGTACACGTCGGGTGCCTACCGCGAGCAGATCCTGCACGCGATGAAGCACCGCGCCGACATCGACGCGATCCTCGACCAGTACCGCACCAAGAAGGACCCCGCCAAGGCCGGCAAGGGCAAGCAGCAGCAGAAGCCCGTCGACGAGGCCGAGCTGGAGGCCGCCGAGGGATCCGGCGCGGCCAGCGAGGACGACGGCAGCGGCGGCTCCGGCGGCTACTACCCGTACAAGCCCTACTGCGGCCAGTGCGAGAAGGACCTGACCACCGTCGTCTCGTACGACGACGAGACCACCGAGCTCGTCTACACCTGCACGGCGTGCGGCTTCGGCGAGACCGTCCTGCTCAGCGAGTTCAACCGCGGCAAGCTGGTCTGGAAGGTCGACTGGCCCATGCGCTGGGCGTACGAGGGCGTCGTCTTCGAGCCGTCCGGCGTGGACCACTCCTCGCCCGGCTCGTCCTTCGTCGTCGGCGGCCAGATCGTCCGGCAGATCTTCGACGGCGTCCAGCCCATCGGCCCCATGTACGCCTTCGTCGGCATCTCCGGCATGGCGAAGATGTCGTCCTCCAAGGGCGGCGTGCCGACCCCGGCCGACGCCCTGAAGATCATGGAGGCGCCGCTCCTTCGCTGGCTGTACGCCCGCCGCAAGCCGAACCAGTCCTTCAAGATCGCCTTCGACCAGGAGATCCAGCGGCTCTACGACGAGTGGGACAAGCTGGAGGCGAAGGTCGCCGACGGCTCGGCGCTACCCGCAGACGCCGCCGCGCACTCCCGCGCGGTGCGCACCGCCGCAGGTGAGCTGCCGCGGACCCCGCGCCCGCTGCCGTACCGCACGCTGGCCTCCGTCGCCGACATCACCGCGGGCGCCGAGGACCAGACGCTGCGGATCCTGCGCGACCTCGACCCGTCCGACCCGATCACGTCCCTCGACGAGGCCAGGCCCCGCCTGGACCGCGCCGAGAACTGGATCACCACCCAGGTCCCGGCCGAGGCCCGCACCATCGTCCGCTCCGAGCCGGACACCGAGCTGCTCGGCTCGCTGGACGACGCGGGCCGCGAATCGCTCCGCCTCCTCCTGGAGGGCCTGGACTCGCACTGGTCCCTGGACGGCCTCACCCACCTCGTCTACGGCGTGCCGAAGGTGCAGGCGGGCTTCTCGGCGGACGCGACGGCGAAGGAGCTCCCGCCGGAGATCAAGGTGGCGCAGCGCTCGTTCTTCGCGCTCCTGTACCGCCTCCTCGTCACCCGGGAGACCGGCCCGCGCCTGCCCACGCTGCTCCTCGCGGTCGGCGCGGACCGCGTGCGCAAGCTGCTGGGCGCCTAGCGCCCCGGTGCGACAGCAAGGCCCCGTTCCGGGTGGAACGGGGCCTTTGCCGTGCGCGGTGCATCCTTCGGACTACCGCGGATTCGGCCGGAGGCAGGACGTGCGCCCCGGATCCGTGGCCGATCGTGGACGTATGAGAGAGATCATCGCCATCGTCGGCTGGGTCGTGGGAATTCAGGGCGGCCTGGGCGTCGCCGGACGGCTGTTCGGCGACGGCCCCTGGGGCATGCTGCACAAGTGGTGGGACGTGCCCACACCGCTGTACGCCGCGCTCTTCGTGGTGGGCGCGGGGCTCGCCCTCTACGGCGAGACGTCGAAGCACCGGCGCAAGGCCCGCGCCTGAGAGCCCGTCTTCGGCCCGCTCAGGCCACGGTCGCGCGCCGCTTGGGCGCGGACAGGGCCGGCAGCAGGACGGTGACCGCGGCCACCGCCGCAAGCACCCAGAACGCCCGGTCGCCGTCGTGCGACGACGAGGTGGCGACCGCCGCGGACAGGGCCGCGATGCCGTTGACCCCCGCCGCCGAGCCGATGTTGCGCAGCATCGTCGCCGCCGAGGTCGCCACGCCGAGCTGCGCGGGCGGGGACTGGTCCTGGATCAGGGCGAGCGTCGCCGCCGTGACCGCACCCGTCCCGACGCCCGCCAACAGCCCGGCCAGCCACGGGAGTTCACCGGTGGCGCTGAGGGCGGCGCTGGCGAGGAGCGCGAGCGCGCCCGCGACCATCGAGGGACGGTAGCCGTGCTTGGCGATCAGCCCGCCCGTCACGGCGCTCCCGGCCACCCAGCCGAGCGCCGAGAGGCCGACGACCACGGCGACCCCCGCGGTGGACATGCCCCGTTCGGCGAGCCGGACGGGCAGCACGGTCACCGTGGCGTACATGACGACGCACGCGCCGACGGTGGCGAGCGCCGCGCCCGCCGACGGCGTCCGGGCGAACATCTGCCGCGGTACGAGGCTGCCGCCGAAGCGGCGCACCAGCGCCAGGGCGAGCAGCCCGACGACCACCGCGGCCGCCCCGCCCGCGGTCCCGATGCCGAGCGAGCTCCCCTGCAGACCGCAGAGGAACAGCGCCGAGCCGCCCGTGACCAGGGCGTACTCCCCGACCGGGAAGCCCTTGCGCGCGGCCGCACCGTCCTCGTGGCCGGCGCGCCCGGGCAGCGCGACCGCGATCGCGACGACGACCAGCACGCACAGCGGCACGTTGACGAGGAACACCCAGCGCCAGCCCCACGCCTCGGTGAGGCTCGCGCCGACGACGGGGCCGAGCACCGCGGCCACGCCCCAGACCATGCTCAGCATGGACTGCGCCTTGGCGCGCCGCTCGGGCCCGAAGACCCGGCCGACGATGACGTAGCTCGACACGACGATCGCCCCGGCGGTCAGCCCGTGCAGGACGCGCGCCGCGACCAGCACCCCGAAGGAGTCGGCGAGCCCGGCGACGACGGACGCGGCGAGGAAGACCACGGTCGCGCCGATGGCGAGCACCCGGTCGTCGAGCCGGTCGGAGACCCAGCCCGCGAGCGGGGTGCCCGCGACCTGGGCCAGCATGAACCCGGACACCAGCCAGGCGTACCCGCCGCCGGAGCCGCCGCCGACGTCCGCGAGCACGCTGGGCAGCACCGTGCCCATCACGGTGGCGTCCATGGCCGCGAGGAGCAGGGCGAGCACGGCCGCCGCCACCGCGATCCGGCCCGTGGCGGCGGCGCGGCCCGCCGCCGGGGCCTGCGGGGCGGCGTCCGTGCTCACCGTCGACGAGGTCACTGGGGAGCCCCGACGAGCGGCGGTACCGGGGCGGCGAGCGGCGGAATGCCCGCCGCGTGGACGCGCGCGGTGCCGGAGAACGCGGTGATCATGTCGCTGAGTTCGTCGTCGAGGATCTCGTCGACGGTGTGCAGCGTCCCGTCGGCGGCGAAGACCTTGCCGCCGAACGCCTTGGTCATCTCCAGCTGGACGGCGGCGGCCGGGTTGCCCGTCACGAAGTCGACGCCGAGGATCCGCTCGGTGGCCGCCTGGAAGGAGTCGGCGAGCTTGCGGTTCAACTCCTCGATCTGGTCGAGGAGTTCGCGTACCCGGGCCTGCTGCGGAGCGGTCAGCGCCGGGTAGATCAGCTTCATGGCGACGTGGTCGATCTTCACGTGCCGGGCCTCGTCCAGGCCGTGCGTGTGCAGCAGCCGGGTGAAGAACCGCTCGCGCCCCGGGTCGAGGGCGTCGGCGCGGTGCTCGAAGACGGTGATGACGGACTCGCCGACGTACGCCGAGCAGCACAGGGCGACCAGCTTCACGTACGGGTGGTCGTCGGTGCGGAAGACGTCGAGACGCTCGTCGAACAGGGCCTTGTCGACACGCGGTTCGCTGCCGGAGAGCGCGCGCACGTACCGGTAGAAGGTGTTCGCGTGCTGGATCTCCTCGGCCGCGAAGCACGACAGGGCGTGGTGCAGCTCGTGGCCGACGTTGACCGCGTCCCGCAGGTCGTGCAGCTCGCCCATGACCATGGCCATGACCGTGCTCACGTGCCGTTCGATCTCGGCGAGCTGGGCGAGTTCCTTGGTGAGGTAGGCGACGGCCTGCTCCTCGTGGCCCGGTTCGCCGTACGCGACGGTGGAGACGTACGCCAGCTCCTCGGGGGTGCGTGCCTCCGCCCAGTCGAAGGCGCCCGGGTGGAACGTGTTGATGTGGGCGAGCCGGGTCACCGAGGCCAGCTCGGCACGGACGGCGTCCGCGATGGCGTCGAACTGGTCAGGCGTTGTCATTCTCGTACTCCTTGTAGCCGTCCTGGATGCCGATGGAGATGTCGCGCAGGCGCACCCAGCCATGCGCGATGAAGTCGCTGTCGCGGAGCTTCTCGATGAAGTAGTAGTAGGACGTGAGGTCGTCGGTCTCCACGAACAGGAAGTCCGAGTAGTCGGTGGAGAAGGCCTCCGCGTCGAAGTGCCGCACGGACAGCTTGTCGGCGAAGGGCCCGACGATCTCCTTCTGGAAGACCTGCTCGTTGGCGTTGCGCTCGTCCCTGCTGAGCCGCAGCCACGACGCGTCGAATTCGTAGCGGATGACGATGCCGTACTTCATGGTCAGCTCCTGGCGTAGCTCTGTGCGTTGAGGATGGTGCGGTCGGGGTCGGTGATGGCCCTGCGGCCGTGCATGACACGGGAGTTGTCGATGAGGACGATGTCGCCGTCCTCCCAGGCGATCTCCTCGGTGACGGCCTCGGTGACCTCCGCGTACTCGGCGATCACGGCGTCGGGGATCGGGGAGCCGTCGGCGAAGCGGATCTCGGGGGCCTCGTAGTTGAAGGAGGGGCCCAGCAGGCTGTTGGCCCACGCGGTGCGGGTCGACCAGCGGGTGGGGTGGGCGACGTACACGGTGTACGTGTAGGTCAGGCTGCCGTCCGCCTCCTCGGTGAAGGTCGCGTCCGCGCCGTCGTTCGCCAGCGCGTACAGGCTGGACACCTCCATCTGGTCGGGCTGCAGCCCACCGCCCGCGAGATGGGCGGCGAGCCGCTGCCACATCTCCCTGGGCACGTTGCGCGTGTACTTCACCGGCTGGGCGGCGAACAGCTCGCGCGACCGCTCGGAGAGGGCGTCCCAGACCCGGAACCCGTCGCAGACGGTCGTCTCCGAGCCGGACCTGGCCGCCTTGACGCAGTGGAACCACAGCAGGTCGGGGGCGAACGGCGTCGCCCCGTTCTCCAGGTGCAGGCCGATCGGGTCGTGCCCGGAGTCGACCTTCTGCGCGGCGTCGCCGTGGAAGGTGCGGGCCGGGTCGAGCGTCGTACGGGAGCTGTAGCGCCGCACGAGCTCGTTGAACTCCTCGACACCCGGGTCGAAGCCGCGGATGAGGAGGTGGCCCGCGTCGGCGAGGAGCTGGTCGAGGCCCGCCTCGTACAGCTCGGCGAAACCGGCCGTCCCTCCGGCCGGATTGATCATCATGCCGTCGCCGTCACCGATGGAGGTCAGGCGAAGGGCGTTGTGGGTGAGCGTTGCCATGGAAAGTGATCCCCCTGTTGATCATTTGCTGTGCACTCGGGTGCGCCGACGCTGCGTTGAGCTGGCGCTGGGTTGCGTCGGTGCTGTGCTGCGTCGGTGCTGTGCTGCGCCGACGCGGCGTTGAGCCGGCGCTGGGTTGCGCCGGCGCCGCGTTGGGCTGGCGCTGGGTTGCGCCGGTGCTGCGTTGAGCCGGGCGTGCTGTGGCGAGCCCGGCGCTGTGGTGAGAGGCGGGTTGCGTCGAGGCGGACTGGCGTCGAGCTGCGCGCCGCCGTCAGCCGTGGGCCGTCGACGGCCGTGGGCTGCCGTCAGCCGTGGGCTGCGGTCAGCTTCGGGCCGCCGTCAGCCGCGGGTTGCCATCAGCCGCGTGCCGCCGTCAGCCGCGGGCTGCCATCAGCCGCGTGCCGCCGTCAGCCGCGTGCCGCCGTCAGCCGCGGGCTGCCATCAGCCGCGTGCTGCGGTCAGCCGCGAGGTGCGGTGTTCCGCGTGCCGTCGGTAACCGCGCTGCCGTCAGCCACGGGCTGCGGCCAGCCGCGTGCCGTCGGCAACCGCGCTGCCGTCAGCCGCGAGCCCTCGGCAACCGTGGGGCTGCCGTGTGCCGCGTGCTGCGGTCAGCCGCGAGGTGCGGCCTTCCGCGTGCCGTCGACAACCGCGCTGCCGACTGCCGCGTGCTGCGGTCAGCTGCGAGGTGCCGTCAGCCACGGGCCGCCGTCAGCCGCGCGCCGCCGCCAGGCGCCGGCGCGGCGCCCGGCACGAAGTCGTCGTAGATGAGCTGCCGCCGCGGGCGGCCGGTCACGGTGAAGTACCGGTCGCGGAAGGCGCGGCCGTCCTGTACGACGACGAACGTCTCGGGGCGGTCGGTCTCGGCGAGGTGCGCCTCCGCGTACGCCCGGGCCTGCTCCCGCGCCGTCTCCGCCGCCACGTCGTCGGGCGTGACGAGGACCGCGACCAGATGCTCCATGCCCTCGCCGAACACGACGGCGTCGACGACGGCGGAACAGCTGCGCAGATTCCCCTCGACCCACTCCGGAGAAACGTTTCTGCCGTGGCTGGTGATGATGACGTTCTTCAGCCGGCCGAGGATCCGGATATACCCGTCCTCGTCGATCTCCGCCCGGTCCCCCGTGTGCAGCCAGCCCTCCGCGTCCACGGGGCGGCTGGTCGGGTCCTCCACGGTGTACCCCGCGAACAGCGACGTCGACGTGACCAGAAGCTCCCCCTCCGCAGAGAGCTTCACCCGGCAGTGCGGCAGCGGTCTGCCCACCGTGCCCGGCCGCCAGTGCTCGGGCGTGTTCCAGGACACCACCGAGCTGTTCTCCGAGAGGCCGTACCCCTCGTGCACCCGCAACCCCGCCGCGTCGAGCCGCAGTTGCGCCTCCACGTCGACAGGCGCGCCCCCTGCCATCAGGAACGGCCGCTGCCCCGCCCCGAGCAGCGCGTCGGCGTCCGCGCCCGGCTCGCGGACGGCCTTGTCGAGCGCGCTCACCGCCGCGGGCGGCAGCACGGCTGCGGTCGGGCGCGCCGCCCGCAGCCACGCCACGACGTCGTCGGCGCGGGAGCCCGCCGTGCCGAGGAGCGCGGCCGTGTCCGGCAGCAGGATCATCCGGCCGCCGCTGAGCAGCGGCAGGTACACCGCGGTGACCTGCTCGATGAGCAGGCTGAACGGTACGAGCGACAGATAGCGCGCGTACACGCCGGGTGGGGAAACGGAGTGCAGTGACTCCAGCAGGGCGCCGAGTGCGCCGGCCCTGATCTTCACGCCCTTGGGCGTCCCGGTGGTCCCCGACGTATGAATGATCTTGATGATGCGCTCGTCGGAGGGCGCGGGCAGCAGCTGGGGATCGTCGTGGGCCCCACCCGGGTGTTCGCCGATCGGGATGATCGTGAGCGCTTCGGCGAGGCCCCACTCGTGGAGCTTGCGGGCCCCGGCCTCGTCGGCCAGACACAGGTGGACCTCACGCAGCAGCGACCCGGCCTGCTCGGCGGAGAACGCCAGCGGTACCGGCACCTCCACCAGACCGCCCTGCAGGAGCGCCAGGTCGGCGGCGACCCACTCGGGTCCGTTGCCCGCGACGAGGCCGATCCGGGCGCCGGACGGCGTGGCGTGCGGGCTGCCCGGCTCCGACAGGCAGCGGTGAAGTGCCGCCGCCCAGCGGGCGATGCGGTCGTAGGTGTACGTCTCGGCGGTCGTGCCGTCCGCGGCGAGCCGCTCGACCAGGACCCGGTCGCGGTGCTCGGCGGCCAGCAGACTGTCCCGCACGGCCTTCATCGGGCGTCCACCCCCTGGCCGGCCCCGGCCAGCGCGCTCTCCTGCCCCCAGGTGACGGCGAGGTGGTAGCCCGCGCCCGCCTGCCGGCCGAGGCCCGCGTCGAAGGCGCGCAGGTCCACATAGCCGGCGACCGGAGCGGTGTCGTAGTACGTCCCCCAGTTCCCGCGCTGCTCCGGCGGGAGGGAGTCCTCGCGGGCCTCGGCCACGCCGGTGAACCGAATGCCGATACGGTCCAGCATCCGCGCGAGCGGAGCGGTGACCGTGCACAGCAGGTACGAGGCGCCGTTGCACCAGACCAGCGCCGGCACCATCCGGATCAGCTCACGGCCGGCCCCCGCCTCGCGCGAGGCGAGCGGACCCACCTCGATCAGGTCGGCGGGCCGGCACTTCTCTCCCGACCGCTCGGCGAGCAGGTCCGTCACCGGGCCGCCGAGGTAACTCTCGATCAGCAGGTCCTTGGTGCCCCCGTAGGTCAGACCCGCACACGCCAGCGGGACCGGGCCCCCGGCGCCCTCCGTGTCCCCGGCGCCCTCCGTGTCCGCGCACAGAGCGATGTAGCAGTCCGGCGACGGCTCGATCCGCGCCTGGTAGTCGCGCGCGTAACGATCCTTCGCGAGATCGGTGCACGCCTGCCACAGCTCACTGCCGCGGCGGGCGATGTTGATGCGCATAGCCCCTCCATTCGCATCTGCCCAGCCCGGCGGCTGAGCACGACTCAATTATTGACTACTAGTCGTTTTTTGACGCCCAGTTCATTTAATGAGTCGGCAAAGAGATGGTCAGAGCTTGGTGGAGGGGAGGCGAGAGGGAGGGGAGGGGTGCGCTACCGGCCCGTCTCGTAGTCCCGGGTGATGTCGCCGACGATGCCGACCACGACCTTGTGGATCTCCGCCAGCTCCGCCTTGTCGAGCTTCGGCCAGCCGAGGCCGCCCATCATCGACGCCATGACGGCGAGCCGGCCGTCCAGGTGTTCCTCGTCGGCCCACAGGAAGCGGCGGGAGAGCAGATGCATCGCCGCGTACCCGAGGATGTAGGCGCGCAGGGCGTCCACCGCCACGTCGGTCGGCACATCGGGATTGCGGTACGCGCCGTCCGCCACCGTGCGCTGCACGGCGAAGCCGACCACCTGCGCCATCTGGGATTCGACCAGGTCGCGCCGGGTCATCCGGTCCTCGGACGCCGTCCGGCAGACCGCGTCCGTGCGCGCGGTGATGCTGCATTCGAACAGCACCGGGGCCACCACCGCGTGGTGCAGATACGCGAAGGCCATGCCGTAGAGCGCCCGGGTGCCGCTCCAGGGCAGGTCCGCGATGGCCTGGAAATAGCGCAGCTGGCGGCGCGCGCTCTCGGCGGACAGCTCGATGAGCAGGTCCTCGCGGCAGGCGAAGTGGTTGTAGACCGTGCCCTTCGAGTAACCCGCCTCCTGGGCGAGCTTCCCCAGGGTCAGGTTGTGGAAGCCGTCCCTGCTGATCATGTCCAGCGCCAGGCGCACGAGCGCCTGGTCGCGCTCTGCTACTTCTCGTGTCTTCCTCTGGGATGTCCGCATGGGGAAATTATGGGTGACAGATGGTCGAGAATCGACTGAACGTCAAAATTTCACGGTACCTGTACACGCCATGCGGAGGGGCTACGCGATGTGGTCTTCCACGAACTCGTTCTCCAGGCGGGCCGAGAACCGGTCCATGTAGTTGTTCAGCTCGCGCGACTGGAGGCGCAGACCGAAGGCCGCCTCCGCGTTCGCCGCGAACGCGCCCGGAGTCGGCATGCCCTCACCCTCTATCGACTGACGGAACACCTGGTACAGGTCCTCGTCAGAGGGAGCAGGAGCAGGAGCAGGGGTGGGAGCGGCGCCGGGGTCCGGCTGCGGGATGCCGTCGCCGAGCGGACGCGTGCCGCCCGCGCCGTTCGGCACGGGGAACTCCGGACCGTGCTCGCCGTCGGCACCGCCGGCCTGCTGCTCGTGCTGCCGCTCCTGCTCGGCGTACCACTCGTCGTACGGAGCCACGGGTGCGTACGACGCGTTGTGCGCCGCGAACCAGGGGCTCGTGTGGTTGGCCACCGGGAGCATCTCCTCCGGGTGCTGCGGCTCCTGCTCCGGTTCCTGCTCCGGGCCCTGGGCGGGCTTGGGCCCGGACTCGGGCTCGGGCGCGGCGGCCTCCGCGGGCCCGGCGGCCAGCTGCGGCTGCTGCGACTCGCCGACGGACTTCACCGTCGAGACCGCGGGGGCGGGCGGCAGCAGCACCGGCTCGATGCCCGCCGCCGCGAGCCCCGCCGGGGCGGTCTCCGCGAGAGGAACGCCGTAGCGCGCGAGGCGCAGCGGCATCAGCGACTCGACCGGCGCCTTGCGGCGCCAGGAGCGGCCGAACCGGGCCTGCAGGCGCGCCTGGTAGACGAGACGTTCCTGTTCCAGCTTGATGACCTGCTCGTAGGAGCGCAGCTCCCACAGCTTCATCCGGCGCCACAGCTTGAAGGTGGGCACGGGGGAGAGCAGCCAGCGGGTCAGGCGCACGCCCTCCATGTGCTTGTCGGCGGTGATGTCCGCGATCCGGCCCACCGCGTGCCGCGCCGCCTCGACGGCGACCACGAACAGCACCGGGATCACCGCGTGCATGGCGACACCGAGCGGATCGCCCCAGCTGGAGGCGGCGTTGAAGAGGATCGTGCCCGCCGTGAGCAGCCACGCCGTCTGCCGCAGCAGCGGGAAGGGGATGCGCAGCCAGGTCAGCAGGAGATCGAGGGCGAGCAGAACGCAGATGCCCGCGTCGATGCCGATGGGGAACACCGCCGAGAAGTCGCCGAAACCCTTCTTCTCGGCGAGCTCGCGCACCGCCGCGTACGACCCGGCGAAGCCGATCCCGGCGATGACGACCGCTCCGGCGACGACCACCCCGATGAGTATCCGGTGCGTGCGTGTCAGCTGCATCGCGGCCACCCGCGAACCCCTCCCTGTTCAAGTCCCTGTCTCAAGGCCTGTGTCGGCTTGTTTGCGCTTGTTTGCGAGCGACAGCCTGGCACACGTGTGCGGAAGGCCGTGTGCCGGTACGCCAGAAGCCCGGCCCCCCGGGGCCGGGCTCCTTCAACGTGCTTGCTCGCGGCGCGAGTTCACCGGCGCGCTCGTCAGGCCTTGCTGCTGCTCTTCTTCTTGGCCGTGGCGTCGTCGGCCTTCGCGTCGTCCGACTTGCTGTCGTCGGACTTGCCGTCGTCGCCCTTCGGGTCGTCGGCCTTCGGCTTCTCGCTCGGGTCGGAGGACGCCTTGCCGCCACCCTTGCCGCCGTCGCCCTCATTGGCGGCCACGACCGCCTCCGCGGCCTCCTTGGCCGCCTTCTGCGCGTCCTTCCCCAGCTTGCCGGCGTCCGGGGACTTGTCGCCCGCGAGGCCCGCGCCGTTGAAGTCGACGGTGATGACCGCGTTCTCCACGCGGGTCACGAACGTCTGCTGCTTGAAGGTGTCCTTGTCCTTCTTCAGGTCGTACCGCACGAGCGTCGCCTGCTGGCCGACGCCCTGCACCGGCTCCGCCTTGACGCCCTTCGCGTCCTTGATCGCCTGGGCGTCCGCGACCTGCTTGGCGAAGTTCTCCTGGGCGCGCTTCGCACCGCTGCCGAGCGAGGGGTCCGACTCGAAACGCATCAGCGAGACGCGCAGCCAGCGGAACTGCGAGCCGTCCACGCCGTTGTTGTCGAGGCTGTCCCAGGAGCAGCTGCCGCGCAGCGCCGTGTCGGTGGACGTGCCCGCCTTGCCGGACTTGTCCTTCGCCTTCGGCACCAGGTCCTCGAGCGTCTTCTTCGACAGGACCTCGCAGGGCTCGGGAAGCTTGGCGTACGCCGCCTTCTCCACGGTCGGAGCCTTGTCGCCGGCCTTGGCCGAGGCCGAGGCCTTGGCGCCCGCGTCCTTCTTGGCCCCGTCGGATCCGGAGTCGGATCCGGAGTCGGAGGAGCAACCGGCGACGAGGATCGCCGGTACGGCGGCCGCGCAGACGAGGAGGCGGCTGCGGAGCTGTCGCTTTCGCTGTGCAGGTCGGTGCATGGTTCCTTCACTCTGTTCGTCTCGTGACGTCCAGTTCGTCTCGTGACGTCGTCGGGTCCGAGGGGCCACGGTACGCGCATGGGGCGACGGACGACTCCGCTTCACGGCAGCAGGGGCCCCGTCCGCGCCCGCCACGCCCCTTCCCTACTCGTCGAACTCCCCGGCCAGCGTGTCGGCCAGTTCCTGCGCCTTGTCCTGCATTTCCTTGCTGTCGGGGACGTCCGTGCGACGGCCGGGCTGCTCGTCGTACTCGATGGTCACGACGACGTTCGACGTGCGGAACACCACAGTCACGGTGCGGTGACGGGAGGCCGAGGCGGAGGTGGTGAGGGCGTCGTCGAGGAACGCCTCGTCACCGAGGTCGGTGAGGGTGCGGGGCTCCAGGCCGGGGGGCGGGGTGGCGGACAGGGAGGACTCGTCCCCGGCGTCAGGACTCCCCGACTCCGTGTCTTTGTCGTCCTTCTTGCCCTTCTTGCCCTTCTCGCCCTTGTCGTCGTCGCTGCGGCCGTTCTTCCCGCCCTGGGGCTTGTCGCCCGCCTCGGAGTCCTCGGCGGTGGGGGACGTGTCCTCCGAGGACGTGCCGGTCGGCCGGGTGAGGCCCGCTTCGCGCAGCTTCGTCGCGTAGACCTCGGCGGCGCGGGCGTCGTCGCTGACCGTGCCGTCGTACGAGACGACGCGCTCGAAGTCGATCAGCAGGTGGTGGGAGGCGCCGGACGACTCGACCTTCCAGCGGCAGCCCACGCGCCGGTCGGTGTCGTACGTCCCCGTCGGCGTGCCCTCGTACGCCTTCTCGCGCTGCTCGGCGTCCTCCATCTCCGCGATGCCGGGCAGCATCGCGTCGAGGGTGTCGGTGTCGACCTCGCCGCAGGGCTCGGGGAGCGTGCGGTACTTGCCGGGCTGGGCGACGGCGGTCGAGCTGCCGCTGTCACCCGGCTTGGAGTCGTCGCTCCCGGCGTCGCCGGACCCACCGGTGCAGCCGGTCAGCAGCACCGCGATGAGTGCGGCGACGCCGGGTACCCGGGCCTTGGCCTTCCGCTGCACCGTGATGGCTCCTCTCGCCTGGCTCTGCCTGGTTATTGGGTTGCCGCTGGTGGGCGGCCGGTGGACACAATGTGTATCGCACGCGCTGCCGTGGACGCCGGTCCGTCACCCCTTTCGTCGACCTTGGCGCCGGTATTTGCGCTTCTTGGCTTGTGGTTGATTACCGTTGATTAGGGATAATTGCGGGGGAATGAGGGCGATATGTCGCATGTAGAGGTTCCGGGGGCGAAGGTACCGATCCGGATGTGGGCGGACCCGGCCACGGTCGAGGACGCGGCGATGCGCCAGCTCCAGAACGTGGCGACGCTGCCGTGGATCAAGGGCCTGGCCGTGATGCCGGACGTCCACTTCGGCAAGGGTGCGACGGTCGGCTCGGTGATCGCCATGCAGGGCGCGGTCTGCCCGGCCGCGGTCGGCGTCGACATCGGCTGCGGCATGAGCGCCGTCAAGACGTCGCTCACCGCCAATGACCTGCCGGGCGACCTGTCCCGCCTGCGCTCGAAGATCGAGCAGGCGATCCCGGTGGGGCGCGGCATGCACGACGCCCCCGTAGCGCCGGAGCGCTTCCACGGCATGGCGACGGCCGGGTGGGAGGACTTCTGGGGCCGGTTCGAGGGGGTCGCGGAGGCGGTCAGGTTCCGCGAGGAGCGCGCGGCCAAGCAAATGGGAACGCTTGGCTCCGGAAACCATCACTTGGAACTATCGTTCGATACTGAAGGTGCGGTCTGGCTCACGCTTCACTCCGGGTCGCGCAACATCGGCAAGGAGCTTGCCGAACATCACATCGGCGTTGCTCAGACACTCCCGCACAACCAGGGGCTGGTCGACCGGGACCTCGCGGTCTTCGTCTCGGACACCCCGCAGATGGCGGCATACCGGAACGATCTCTACTGGGCTCAGGAGTACGCCAAGTACAACCGCTCGATCATGATGGGGCTCCTCAAGGACGTGGTCCGCAAGGAGTTCAAGAAGGCGAAGGTGACCTTCGAGCCGGAAATCAGCTGCCATCACAACTATGTGGCGGAGGAGCGGTACGAAGGCATGGATCTGTTGGTGACGCGAAAGGGCGCGATCCGGGCCGGTACGGGGGATCTCGGGATCATCCCCGGCTCGATGGGTACCGCCACGTACATCGTGAAGGGGCTCGGGAACGAGAAGGCCTTCAACTCTGCTTCGCACGGTGCGGGTCGGCGCATGAGCCGAGGTGCGGCCAAGCGCCGCTTCTCGACGAAGGACCTGGAGGAGCAGACGCGCGGGGTCGAGTGCCGAAAGGACTCTGGCGTCGTGGACGAGATCCCGGCGGCCTACAAGCCGATCGAGCAGGTGATGGAGCACCAGCGCGACCTGGTGGAGGTCGTGGCGAAGCTGAAGCAGGTCGTCTGCGTCAAGGGGTGAAACGGGCGGGGCCCGTGCTGATACCGGCACGGGCCCCGCTGCTCAGTGCCTCACTGATCGTTCGAGGGCATGGGGGCCCGGCCGCTGCGGAGGCGCCAGAGGCGCAGACTGCAGCTCTGGACCGTCCGTCCCAGCTCGGTGGCCGAGGCCTCGGCATCGCAGTGCTGCAGCAGGTTCCGGTCTTCCCATTCTTTCCAGCGCCGACGGGGTGGGGCGTGCCGCATGTCGGCCGGGCGGACCCATGAGGCCAGCTTCGCGGCGGCGGCGCGCTTGCGGTCCAGGGCGAGGCATCCCGGATAGTAGAGGTCGCTTGCCAGCTCCAAGGCTGTTTCTTTGGTGTAGGTGATGTTGTAGATGTCGTCGCGTGCGTTCCTCTTGATCAGGCGCTCGGTGCCGGTGAGCAAGCGCGCGTACCTGCAGAGGTAGACACCTACTGCGGTACTTGCCGTGGTCAGCGAGATGAACGGGAGGCCCTGGCCGGTGTAGCCGACGGCGCCGTCCGCGTCGATGATGCCCCGGAGGTAGTCCCGTCGCGAGAATTCGACGCGCGGAGGCGTGATCCCTTTCGACTTGCGGCCGTACGGCAGACCGAGGTCGTTGAGCTTGGTTCTGGCTTCGAGGGAGCACAAGGTCCAGGTTGCCGACGTGTGCGTCTCGGCGAAGTTCGTCGAGCGGGTGCGCTCGCTGATGGTGGTGTTGTACGGGGTCAGCCGCTGGAACTCGCGCAGGATCCTGATGTCCCGCACGCTGATCTCGACGGTCAGACGCCCCTTCCGTCCGGGGCCTGGTGCGAGATGCCCGTCGGCCTGCAGGAAGCCGAACATGTAGGCGTACTCGGGGACGCTGAGGTCCATGAACTGCGGAGCGCTAGGCTCGTGTTCAGCCATGAGGAAGTTGTAGGCCTTCCTGTGTGGTCAGGCCCTCGGCTCGGGGTTGCAGCCCGGCCGGGGGCCGTCGCATGTGATGTTGTCGTGCCGAGCCTAGGCAGGCCGCACAGCAACTCGCATGGCGATACGTCGCGTTCACCGATGTGGGTGACTCTTAATCGGCGGGCGCTCATGGCGGGACGCCTACTTCGCGTGGGTGACCGCGTAGATCATGATGAACGCGACGATGTGGATGCCGAAGAGGAAGTACGCCAGGTACCACCAGACCAGGCGTTCGTTCTTCGCCTCCTCGGCGAGGGAGCGGGCCTCGTGTTCGTGGGTGAGGCGTTCCAGGGGGTCGGGGGAGTCCGCGGAGTACGCCGGTCTGCCGGGGTCGTCGCCGGGGAGCCGCATCGTCAGGACTCCCTGTGGACCTTCGTGTTGGAGGCCTGGGCGCGCGGGCGGACCACCAGGAGGTCGATGTTGACGTGCGGCGGGCGGGTCACCGCCCAGGTGATCGTGTCCGCCACGTCGTCGGCGGTGAGCGGCTCGGCGACGCCCGCGTACACCTTCGCGGCCTTCTCGGCGTCGCCGCCGAAGCGGGTCAGCGCGAACTCGTCGGTCTTGACCATGCCGGGCGCGACCTCGATGACGCGGACGGGGGTGCCGACGATCTCCAGGCGCAGGGTCTCGGCGAGGACGTGCTCGGCGTGCTTCGCGGCCACGTAGCCGCCGCCTCCCTCGTACGTGCCGTGCCCGGCGGTCGAGGAGAGGACTACCACCGTGCCGTCGCCGCTCGCGGTGAGGGCGGGCAGGAGCGCCTGGGTGACGTTGAGCGTGCCGATGACGTTCGTCTCGTACATCCGGCGCCAGTCGGCCGGGTCGCTGCTCGCGACGGGGTCGGCGCCCAGCGCGCCGCCCGCGTTGTTCACCAGGACCGCGATCTTGCGGAAGGCGGTGGCGAACTCGTCCACGGCGGCGCGGTCGGTGACGTCGAGCGCGTACGCCATCGCGTCGTGTCCGGCGTCCTTCAGCTCGGCGGCGAGCGCTTCGATGCGGTCCTTGCGGCGCGCGGTGAGGACGACGCGGTATCCGGCGGCGGCGAGGCCGCGGGCGGTGGCGGCGCCGATACCGCTGCTCGCGCCGGTGATGATCGCGATGCGGTTGGCTGCGGCGGTCATGGGCGCTCCTCGGGCAGGCGTACGGCGTACGGCGTACGGCGGATGACGTCTGGCGTATGGCGTATGGCGTACGCCGGGGTCGGTCCTCGTCAGGATATGCGTGCGGGTCGGCGGGCCCGCGGGTGCGTCAGCGTGTGCGCGGTGCGTACATGATCACGGCCATGCCCGCGAGGCAGATCAGCGCCCCGGTCACGTCCCACCGGTCGGGCCGGTAGCCGTCGGCGACCATGCCCCAGGCGATCGAGCCCGCGACGAAGACGCCGCCGTACGCGGCGAGGATGCGGCCGAACTCGGCGTCGGGCTGGAGCGTGGCCACGAAGCCGTAGACGCCGAGGGCGATGACACCCGCGCCGATCCACGCCCAGCCCTTGTGCTCGCGCACGCCCTGCCAGACGAGCCACGCGCCGCCGATCTCGAACAGCGCGGCGAGGACGAAGAGGGCGGCGGAGCGGACGATGAGCATGGTCAACAGGGTGGCATGCGGTGTTCCCGGGCCGGCGGAGTGGCATGTATCGGGACGGAGTGTGAAGTTTCGGCCGACGGGGGCGGAGGCGGAGGTTGCTGTGCGGGTTCCTCGTGCGGGTGTGTGGTGCGGCGGTGCGGCGCTCGTGGCGGCTGCCGTGGGCATGGTCCTCGGCGGCGGCGCGGCTGCCGCCCTGCCCGGCGACCCCGAGGCCGACCTCGCCTTCCACGGTGACGTGTCCGTGCGCGAGGGCGTCGTGACGGTGCGGTTCGTGCCGCAGAACCACGGGCCCGCTGACCTCGCCGACGCCACCGTGCGCGTGCGCTGGTCGGTGCCGGTCGCGGAGGTGCGGACGCTGCCGGGGACGTGTTCGGCGTCGGGGACGAGCGCGGTGGTGTGCCGCACGGGCACGCTGGCCGCGGGGGCCAAGGGGGAGCCGGTGGAGATCGTGGTCCGGACGGTGGGGGAGCCGGGCGCGGTGAGCGTGCGGATCAGCACGGAGGCGGAGGGCGGCGCCGCGGACCTGAACCAGCGGAACAACGAGCACGCGGTGTTGGCCCTCGACACCGGGGACACCTATCACTTCTGATCACGTCTGACGTCACCTCTGATGTCCCTTCCGACGCACCTGCGCCGCTGATACGTGCGTCGTACGATTGCTGTCCGACGCAGCTATGGACCTCCTGGAGGAGCGTGCCCGTCATGGCGGACGACAAAGACGGCAAAGGGGAGAGCGGGCGGTCGGCCGACGGCCGGCGTGGGCTGCTGATGAGCGAGCTGTCCGTCGAGTCACGGCGCTACATGGCCTCGTACGCCCTCTTCAACCAGGCCGTCGCCGACCATCTGAAGCTGCACCCCACCGACGTGCAGTGTCTGAACCTCCTCAGCCTGGAGAGCGGCCCCGTCACCACCGGCCGTGTCGCGGAGCTGACCGGGCTGACGACGGGCTCGGCGACGCGGCTCGTCGACCGCCTGGAGAAGGCGGGCTACGTCGTACGCGAAAGGGACACCGCCGACCGGCGCCGGGTGCTCGTCGCGACGGTGCCGGAGAAGGTGGCCGAGTTCGGGCGGATGTGGGGAAAGCTGAGCGGCGGCTGGTACGCGCTCTTCGAGGGGCTCGACGACGACGAACTCGCCCTGCTCATCGGCCATATGAAGCGCACGGTGGAATTCAGCGGGGCGCAGGTGGAGCGGATCCGCGGCGGGGAGCTGGACGGCTGACGGGCCGGTCCGACGCGGGGCGCCTCGGGTGCGTGGGCGTCAGTGCTGTCCCTCCGGTGCCTTGCGCGGCAGCAGGCGTACGAGGGGGACGCACAGCAGCGTCACGCCCGCGACCACGGCGAGGCTGACGGTCATGGCGTGCCCGGCGCCGCCGCCCGCTGTCTTGAAGAAGACGGTGGTGACGGTGGCCGCGCCGACGGCGTTGGCGAGCTGCTGCACCGCGCTCAGTGAACCGCTCGCGCTGCCCGCCTCCGCCGGGGCGATGTCGCCGATCGTGACGTCGTAGACGGTGCCGAAGCAGGTGCCCATGCCGACGCCGATGACGAGCAGCGGCGGGACGAGGGCCCACCTGCCGGTCTCCGTGCCGGTGGCGGCGGTCTGGGCGAGCAGCCAGCCGGTGCCGGTGAGCGTGATCAGCAGACCCGCGAGGACGAGGGTGCGGCCGAACCTGCCGATGAGGCCGTAGCAGGCGATGGACGCGACGACGATGCCCGCGGAGAGGGGGAGCAGGCCGAGCGCGGTGTCGGAGGGGGAGAGCCCGAGGCCCTGTTGCAGGAAGAGCGAGATGACGTAGAGCAGTCCGGAGACGGCGGCGAAGAAGACGACGCCGAGGACGAGGCCCGAGGTGAAGCCGCGGTTGCGCAGCAGCGAGGGCCGGATCAGCGGGTTCCGCGCGGTGGTCTGGCGCTGGCAGAAGAGGGCGAAGGCGATGAGTCCGGCGGCGATGAGGAGGACGGGGGCGGCCGTCCAGCCGTTGGCGGAGCCTTCGATGAGGCCGGCGAGCAGGCCGAGCATGGCGGCGCCGAGGAGTGCGGAGCCGGGGCCGTCGACGGAGGTGGCGGGGTCGCCGGCGTCCTTCGGCAGGAGGCGGGCGGCGGCGAGGAGCGCGGCGCCGCCGAGCACGAGGTTGATCAGGAACATGGGGCGCCAGCCGAGGCCGCCGAGGTCGGCGTCGATGAGGAACCCGGCGAGGACCGGCCCGCCGACGGCGGAGAGGCCCATGACGGGCCCGAAGAGGCTGTAGGCCTTGCCGATGTGCTCGCGGGGCCAGGTGGCGCCGAGGATCCCGAACCCCTGCGGGATGACGAGCGCGCCGAACGCGCCCTGTGCGAGCCGGGCGGCGACGAGGGTCTCGGGCGTGGGGGCGAGGCCGCAGGCGAGCGAGGCGAGCGTGAAGCCGGCGAGGCCGACGAGGAAGAGGCGGCGGCGCCCGTACCGGTCGCCGAGCCGGCCGCCGACGACGAGCAGGACGCCGAGCGCCAGCGCGTAGGAGGCGCCGAGCCACTGGATCAGGGCGGGGCCGCCGCCGAGGTCCTTGGTGATGGCGGGGGCGGCGATGTTGGTGATGGTGGCGTCGACGAGATCGAGGATGTCGGCGGCGAGGACGACGGCGAGGATCGCCCATCGGCGGCGGGCGGAGGGGGACTGGGCCAGGGGCGGGATCGGGGCCGGGTCCGTGGACGTGGTGGTCACGTGAGTCCTTGGGTGTGGAGCGGCGCAGCGGCGCACCTCTCGTGCGGTGCTTGCCGCTGGGGCGGGCGATTTGACTGCGTAACGCATAAGTTTCGCGATGCATAAGCTGCGTGACGCAGATAAATGTGAGGGTGGCGCCCCCGCGCTGTCAAGGCGATTCGGGCGGGCGGGGCGCCCTGCCCGCCCGTGTCCCCCTCCCCGGGCCGCCTCACCTCACCGCAGTACGACCCGCCAGTCGTTGCACGCGTGCCAGTTGCCCTTCGGGTACTCCACCGTCGACTCGCCGCGCAGCGTGAAGCCCGCCTTGCGGCACACCGCGTTCGACGCGCCGTGGTCCGTCGCGGGGAACGCGTGCAGGTGGGCGTGGCGGCCCGCGGCCCTCGCCTCCTCGATCACCAGGCGCGCCGCGCCCGCGGCGATCCCCAGGCCCTGGAACTCGGGCAGGACGCCCCAGCCGGTCTCCCAGACCGGCTCGCCCTGCCAGGTCGTCTCCCAGAACCCGATCGAGCCCGCCGTCCGCCCGTCGGCCGTGATGCGGAACATCCGGCCCTTGTCGTCGAGCCGGAGATAGCGGCGGTGGCGGTCGACCACCTTCTCGTGGGTCTCCGGGCCGCCCAGATGTTCCGTCATCTCCGGGGTGTTGAGCCGCAGGAGCAGCGCGAGGCCGCCCTCGTCGGTCCAGGGTTCGAGATGGATTGCCGGTGGCCGACTCGGTGACGCGGGCTGTGATCGGTGCGATCGGTGCGCTTGGTCCATTGCCTCACCGTAGGTGTGGGGTCTGACAAGCGCGGGCCGGTGAAGGGGGGGCTCGTCGACCGAGGATCCCTGCCGGGAATAGGTCGGCCCGAGCCCTCGTTCTGCGGGTATAGTTGAACCGTAAACAAAATGCGGACCCGCGGAGAGTGAGCCAGCCATGCAGTTCGGGATCTTCAGCGTCGGCGACGTGACCACCGACCCGACCACCGGCCGCACGCCGACCGAGGCCGAGCGGATCAAGGCCATGGTCGCCATCGCCCTCAAGGCCGAGGAGGTCGGCCTCGACGTCTTCGCGACCGGCGAGCACCACAACCCGCCCTTCGTGCCGTCGTCCCCGACCACGATGCTCGGCTACATCGCCGCCCGCACCGAGCGGCTCGTCCTCTCCACCTCCACCACCCTCATCACCACCAACGACCCGGTGAAGATCGCCGAGGACTTCGCGATGCTCCAGCACCTCGCGGACGGGCGGGTCGACGTGATGATGGGCCGCGGCAACACCGGCCCGGTGTATCCGTGGTTCGGCAAGGACATCCGCCAGGGCATCAACCTCGCCATCGAGAACTACGCGCTCCTGCGCCGGCTCTGGGACGAGGACGTCGTCACCTGGGAGGGCAAGTTCCGCACGCCGTTGCAGTCCTTCACCTCGACGCCCCGGCCCCTCGACGGTGTGGCGCCCTTCGTCTGGCACGGCTCGATCAGGTCCCCGGAGATCGCCGAGCAGGCCGCGTACTACGGCGACGGCTTCTTCCACAACAACATCTTCTGGCCCGCCGAACACACCGCGAAGATGGTCGAGCTGTACCGGTCGCGTTACGCGCACTACGGGCACGGCACGCCGGAGCAGGCGATCGTCGGGCTCGGCGGGCAGGTGTTCATGCGCAAGAACTCCCAGGACGCGGTGCGGGAGTTCCGGCCCTACTTCGACAACGCGCCGGTCTACGGCCACGGGCCGTCCCTGGAGGAGTTCACCGAGCAGACCCCGCTCACCGTGGGCTCCCCGCAGCAGGTGATCGAGCGGACGCTGGCCTTCCGCGACACCGTGGGCGACTACCAGCGGCAGCTGTTCCTGATGGACCACGCCGGGCTGCCGCTGAAGACCGTCCTGGAGCAGCTCGACATCCTCGGCGAGGAGGTCGTGCCGGTGCTGCGCGAGGAGTTCGCGAAGAACCGCCCGGCCGGCGTCCCGGACGCGCCGACCCACGCCGCCCGGAAGAACCAGCAGGCCCAGCAGGCCCAGCAGGTCCAGAAGGAGGTCACCGCATGAAGCTCGTCGTCGTCTCCGCGGGGCTGAGCCAGCCCTCGTCCACCCGGCTGCTCGCCGACCGGCTGGCGGCCGCCACGACACGCCACGCCGGCGCCGAGGTGGAGGTCGAGGTGATCGAGCTGCGGGACCTGGCGACGGAGATCGCCCGGCATCTCGTCACCGGGTTCCCGCCCGCCCGTCTTGCCGCCGCGCTCGACGCGGTGGCCGGCGCGCAGGGGCTGATCGCCGTCACGCCGGTGTTCTCCGGGTCGTACAGCGGACTGTTCAAGTCGTTCTTCGACGTGCTCGACAAGGACGCGCTGACCGGGAAGCCGGTGCTGATCGGCGCGACCGGCGGCACCGCGCGGCACTCGCTGGTCACCGAGCACGCCCTGCGCCCGCTCTTCAGCTACCTGCGGGCGCTGGTCCTGCCGACCGCTGTGTACGCGGCGTCGGAGGACTGGGGCGAGGAGGGCCTCGCGGCGCGGATCACCCGTGCGGGCACGGAGCTGGCGCGCTTCATGGCGCCCGGCGGCCAGGCGCAGGCGGACCCGGCAAGTGACGCGGCACCCTCGAGCGGTGCGGCTCCCCTGAGCGGTGCGGCTCCCCCGAGCGGTGCGGCACCCGACACCGACACGGCCGCGGCCATCGCGCCCCGCTCGCTGACCGGTGCGATCACGTCGGTGGACCCGGCGAGCGGCTTCGAGGTCGTCCCGTTCGAGCAGCAACTCGCCGCGCTCAGAGTGGAGTGAACAAGCGTCAGGGCCAGACCAGGCAGTACGCCTGATGGCCCGCGTCGTGCAGGCGGTGGCTGAAGTCCTGCCACTCGTGGAGGAGTTGGTACACGTTGAAGGCGTCGCGCGGGCCGCCGCGGTCCGGGACGGTGGACCAGATGAACGCCGCGGCGCCCACCGACTCCTCGCCGACGCCGCGCAGCGGGTCGACGACGGTCATGGGGAGCTTCACCACGGCGTAGTCCGGGTGGAGGACGACCAGTTCGAGCGGGGGGACCTTGTGCAGGGGTATGCCCTCGATGCCGGTCAGGACCATCGCGGCCATCGTCTCCGGCTTGATCTTCGTGAACATGCCGCCCATGCCGAGCTCGTCGCCGCCGAGCTCCTCGGGCCGCATCGAGATCGGCACGCGGGCGGCGGTGGCGCCGTCCGGGGCTCCGAAGTACTTGTACGTCACCCCCACCCCGCCACTCCTGCTGGTCACCCGGTCCCGCCGGGACTCGCCGGAAGCGCCGAGCGTCTGGTCGGACGCCTGCGCCGGTTCCGCTTCCGCCTCGCGCCGGTGCTTGCCCCGCCGGGCACGCCGGGGGCCCAGGCCGTCGGTCCCCTCGCCCAGTCCGCCACCGCGATGCATATCTCCACCCGACTGCTTTGCCAGGGCGGCACGGCCCTGTCTTTTCTAGGCCTCGCGGCCCCCGCCACGCAACCCGATCATCGTGTCAGTGACCTCCCCCGCGGTCACCCTCTAAAACGTGGAGTGAAACACCTGTCCGCAGGATGTCCGGACGCTCTGACACCATGGCTCGTGTGAGCTTCCCGTATAGCGCCCCAGTTTCGCAGACTCTTTTCGACCGTGCGGCGGCCGTGACGCCCGGCGGTGTGAACTCTCCCGTGCGCGCGTTCCGCGCTGTGGGTGGTACGCCCCGTTTCATGGTGTCCGGTACCGGTCCGTACCTGACTGACGCCGACGGCCGCGAGTACGTCGACCTCGTGTGTTCGTGGGGTCCGATGATCCTCGGGCACTCCCACCCCGAGGTGATCGCCGCCGTGCAGGAGGCCGTGTCGCACGGCACCTCCTTCGGCACGCCCGGCGAGGGCGAGGTCGCGCTCGCCGAGGAGATCGTGGACCGCATCGAGCCCGTCGAGCAGGTGCGGCTCGTCTCCAGCGGCACCGAGGCGACCATGTCCGCCATCCGGCTGGCCCGCGGCTTCACCGGCCGCGCCAAGGTCATCAAGTTCGCCGGGTGCTACCACGGACACGTCGACGCGCTGCTCGCCTCGGCGGGTTCGGGCGTGGCGACCCTCGGTCTCCCCGACACGCCGGGCGTCACCGGCGCCCAGGCGGGCGACACCATCGTCGTGCCGTACAACGACCTCGAAGCGGTGCAGGAGGCGTTCCACAAGCACCCCGGTGAGATCGCGTGCGTCATCACCGAGGCGTCGCCCGGCAACATGGGCGTGGTGCCCCCGCGCCCCGGCTTCAACGAGGGCCTCAAGGCCGCCTGCGCCAAGAACGGCGCGCTGTACATCTCGGACGAGGTGATGACCGGCTTCCGTACGTCGAAGGCCGGCTGGTTCGGCGTGGACGGGGTCAAGCCCGACCTGATGACCTTCGGCAAGGTCATGGGCGGCGGCTTCCCGGCGGCGGCCTTCGGCGGCCGCGCCGACGTCATGGCGCACCTCGCCCCGGCGGGCCCCGTCTACCAGGCGGGCACGCTGTCCGGGAACCCGGTCGCGACGGCCGCGGGCCTCGCGCAGCTGCGGCTCCTCGACGACGCGGCGTACGCCAAGGTCGACGCCGTCTCCGAGCAGCTGCGCGGCCTGGTGACCGAGGCGCTCGCCAAGGAGGGCGTCGCGCACCGCGTGCAGAACGCGTCGAACATGTTCTCCGTCTTCTTCACCGACCGCGAGGTGCGGAACTACGAGGACGCGAAGGCGCAGGAGTCCTTCCGCTTCACCGCGTTCTTCCACTCGATGCTGTCGCAGGGCGTCTATCTGCCGCCGTCGGCCTTCGAGTCGTGGTTCGTGTCGACCGCCCACGACGAGCGGGCGGTCGAGCGGATCGCCGCCGCCCTGCCGGGTGCCGCGCGCGCGGCCGCGGAAGCGACGGAGGCCACCGCATGACCGGCACCCCGGCGGGCGACGAGCTGACCGTCGTCCACGTGATGCGCCACGGTGAGGTGCACAACCCGGACGGGATCCTGTACGGGCGGCTGCCCGACTACCACCTGTCCGAGCTCGGCCGGCAAATGGCCGACCGCGTCGCGGAGCACCTCTCCCACCGTGACGTGACGCATGTCGTCGCGTCGCCGCTGGACCGCGCCCAGGAGACGGCGACGCCGATCGCCAAGGCGCACGGCCTGGACCTGGCCACCGACGCCCGTCTCATCGAGGCGGCCAACGTCTTCGAGGGCAAGACCTTCGGGGTGGGCGACGGCGCGCTGAAGAACCCGGAGAACTGGAAGCACCTCGTCAACCCCTTCAAGCCGTCCTGGGGCGAGCCGTATGTCGAGCAGGTCGTGCGGATGATGGGCGCCCTGGACGCGGCGAAGGACGCGGCCCGCGGGCACGAGGCGGTGTGCGTCAGCCACCAGCTGCCGATCTGGATCGTGCGCAGCTTCGTGGAGAAGCGGCGGCTGTGGCACGACCCGCGCAAGCGGCAGTGCACGCTCGCCTCGCTGACGACGTTCACGTACCGCGGCGACCGAATCGTCTCGGTGGGTTACAGCGAGCCGGCCCGGGATCTCGTGCCCGCACATCTGCGCGCCGGCGCCAAGCCCGTGAAGGGCAGTAATAAGGGCAACAGCAAGGCATTCGGGGCCTGATAAACCGGCCTGTGAGCAACCGCGTGTAATCGCTCGGCAACTGTATGTCCCGTCCGGCAAATAACCGTAAATAAATGCGGCTTGTCCGGAACCCCACTGTTCGTCGCGCCCTCTAACGGGTCGTCCCTCTTGCATGGCAGATACGGCAGGAACGGATCCAAGGGCGCGACGAATGGGGTAGGAATGCGCGACATCAGCCGCAGGGGAATGCTCGGTCTCGGAGCGGGCACGGCCGCCGCTTTCGGGCTCGCGGCGTGCGGCTCCGGGGGCGGCGGCGATTCGTCGAAGTCCGCGGGAAAGGCCGGGGAAGGCGCCGGTGCCGAGAAGCGCCCGGCCAAGCCGATCGGTGACGGGTCGACCGCCTACACCGGCAAGCAGCCACGTCAGCCGGGCAAGCCCGTCCCGCTGGAGCCGGGCGAGACGCCCCCGCAGTTCGTGATCTTCTCCTGGGACGGCGCGGGCGAAGTGGGGAACGGTCTGTTCCCGCGCTTTCTGAAGCTCGCCGAGGACCACGACGCGCACATGACGTTCTTCCTCTCCGGGCTTTATCTCCTTCCGGAATCGAAGAAGCGCATGTACCGGCCGCCGAACAACGCGGTCGGCGCCTCCGACATCGGTTATCTCACCGACGGTCACATCAAGGACACCCTGAAGTACGTCCGGCAGGCCTGGCTCGAGGGCCATGAAATCGGCACGCACTTCAATGGGCACTTCTGCACGGGTACGGGTTCCGTCGCCAACTGGACGTCCGCGCAATGGCAGGACGAGATCGACCAGGCCAAGTCCTTTGTGAAGAAGTGGCGTACGAACACCGGCTGGACCGATCTGCCGTCGCTGCCCTTCGACTACGAGAAGGAACTCGTCGGCGGCCGCACGCCCTGTCTGCTCGGTCAGGACAATCTGCTGCCGACGGCGAAGAAGCTCGGCTGGCGCTATGACGCATCCTCGCCCGGCGGCCGCCAGAAGTGGCCCCAGAAGAAGATGGGCGTCTGGGACCTGCCCCTGCAGGCCATGCCTTTCCCCGGGCACTCCTTCGAGGTCCTGTCGATGGACTACAACATCCTCGCCAACCAGTCGAAGAACTCGACGAAGGCGCCCGCGCACAACTACCCGGGCTGGCGCAAGCAGGCCACGGAGTCCTACATAGCCGGCTTCAAGCGTGCCTATGAGACCAACCGCGCGCCGTTCTTCATCGGCAACCACTTCGAGGAGTGGAACGGCGGCATCTACATGGATGCCGTGGAGGAGGCGCTGAAGCACATCGCGGGCAAGAAGGACGTGCGGCTCGTGTCGTTCCGCCAGTTCGTCGACTGGCTCGACGTGCAGGACCCCAAGGTGCTCGCGAAGCTCCAGGGCCTGGAGGTCGGCCAGCAGCCCGCCGGGGGCTGGAAGAGCTTCCGCTAGGCGTCTTTCGGGCGCCTGAAGTGGGCGATTCGTTCGGTGGAGGGGGTGCGGAAGATCCCCGAAATGGACATGCGAAACTTTTCACATGAGTGTTGCCTGCCGTGCCCCACACCGCGTCGATAGCAGCAGTCACCGTCGCAGCCGTGCCGCCCTGCTCACCGCAGGCGCCGCGGTCGCGGCGCTGGCTCTGACCGCTTGCAGCTCAGGCGGCGTGTCGGGCGGTTCCGGAAACACCAACTTCGTCGCCGGGTCCGATGGCATCGCCACCGTCAAGAAGGGCGACCGCAAGCCGAACCCGTCGCTCGACGGAGAGACCCTCGACGGCAAGAAGCTCGACATCACCAAGGCCTACAAGGGCAAGATCGTCGTCATAAACGTCTGGGGCTCCTGGTGCGCACCGTGCCGGGCCGAGGCGCCGAACTTCGTGAAGCTCGCCAAGGAGACCAAGTCCAAGGGCGTCGAGTTCGTCGGGATCAACACGCGTGACCCCGAGCGCAGCCCGGCGATCTCGTTCGAGAAGCAGCACAAGGTTCCCTACCCGAGCCTGTACGACCCGATGGGGAAGCTGATGCTGCGCTTCCCCCAGGGTTCGCTCAACCCGAACGCCATTCCCTCCACGCTCGTCGTCGACCGGGACGGGAAGATCGCGGCCCGCGCTCAGCAGCCGCTGAGCGAGGAGAAGCTGCGGAAGATGATCGACCCCGTCCTCGCGGAGAAGTGATGTCGGCGCTCGCGGCCGTCACCGGTACGAACCAGACCGTCATGAGCGGGGCCCTGCTCCTCGCGATCCCGGTCGCGCTGCTCGGCGGGCTCATCTCCTTCTTCTCGCCGTGCGTCCTGCCGCTGGTGCCCGGCTATCTGTCGTACGTCACCGGGGTCGGCGGCCAGGACCTCGGCGAGGCGCGGCGCGGCCGGATGGCAGCGGGGGCCGGCCTTTTCGTGGCCGGGTTCACCGTCGTCTTCGTCTCCGCCACGGTCTTCTTCGGCGCTCTCGGCCGCACGCTCAAGGAGCACCAGAGCACCATCAACACGACGCTCGGCGTGGTGATGATCGTGCTCGGCCTCTTCTTCATGGGGCTCATGCCCTGGCTCACCCAGCGCGAGTTCCGCTTCCACAAGCGGCCCGCCGTCGGGCTGGCCGGCGCGCCGGTGGTGGGCGCCCTCTTCGCCGTCGGCTGGACGCCGTGCATCGGCCCGACCCTCGCCTCGGTCATGTTCCTCTCTGCCGACGGCGGCAACCCGCAGCGTGGGGCGATCCTCGGTGTCGCGTACTCCCTGGGGCTCGGCATCCCGTTCATCCTCGCGGCCGTCGCCTTCCGCAAGGCGCTCGGCGCGTTCGCCTGGGTGAAGCGGCACTACGTCTGGGTGATGCGCGTCGGCGGCATCATGATGATCGCGACCGGCCTGCTCCTCGTCACCGGTGTGTGGGACAGCATCGTGCAGGACATGCAGGTCTGGACCAGCAGCTACTCGGTGGGGATCTGATCCATGAGCAAGACGGAAGCGCCCGAGGGCAAGACCGGAACCCCTGACGAGCAGGGTGAATTCGGTGCCGCGGGCGCCAGCATGTCCACCGCCCCGCGGGACAGGGAGCGGGACGAGTCGGCGCCCAACCTCCCCAAGCTCGGTGTCATCGGCTGGCTGCGCTGGTTCTGGCGGCAGCTGACGTCGATGCGGGTCGCGCTCATCCTGCTCCTGCTGCTCTCCCTCGGCGCGATCCCGGGTTCGCTGATCCCGCAGAACAACGTCGACGAGCTCAAGGTCCAGGACTTCACGGAGCGGCACACCACGCTCGCCCCGATCTACGACAAGCTGCAGCTCTTCGACGTCTACAGCTCGGTGTGGTTCTCCGCGATCTACATCCTGCTCTTCGTCTCCCTCATCGGCTGCATCGTGCCCCGCACCTGGCAGTTCGTCGGCCAGCTCCGCGGCCGCCCGCCGGGCGCGCCGAAGAAGCTGACGCGGCTGCCCGCGTACACGACGTGGCGCACCGAGGCCGACCCCGATCAGGTGCACGAGGCCGCGCTGACGATGCTCAGGCAGCGTCGCTTCCGCGCGCACACCGCGGGCTCCGGCGCGGGCGCCTCGGTCGCCGCGGAGAAGGGCTATCTGCGCGAGGCCGGCAACCTGATGTTCCACATCGCGCTGATCGTGATGCTGATCGCGTTCGCCGCCGGGCAGCTCTTCAAGTCCGAGGGCGGCAAGCTGATCATGGAGGGGGACGGCTTCGCCAACACCCTCAGCCAGTACGACGACTTCAAGTCCGGCAGCCTCTTCGACTCCGCGAACCTCGAACCGTTCAGCTTCAAGCTCGACAGGTTCGTCGGTACGTACGAGAAGTCGGGCCCCAACCGCGGCACGGCCCGCACCTACCGTGCGGACGTCACCTACACCGAGGGCGCCGACGGCCCCGAGAAGAAGAAGTCCATCGAGGTCAACAAGCCGTTGGAGGTCGACGGCTCGAAGGTCTACCTCATCGGCCACGGCTTCGCCCCCGCGGTCACCGTCCGCGACGGCAAGGGCAAGGTCGTCTACCGGGCGTCCGTGCCGCTGCTGCCCATCGACCAGAACGGCACCGCGACCGGCGCCATCAAGGTCATGGACAACTACCGCGACAAGAACGGCAAGCCGGACCAGCTCGGGTTCAACGCCTTCTTCGTGCCGACCTTCGCGGGCGTCGGCAAGGGCCAGATGTTCTCGCAGTTCCCGGCCGCCGAGTACCCGGTGCTCGCGCTGTCCGCGTACCACGGCAGCCTGGGCGTCGACGCCGGTGTCCCGCAGAACGTGTACCAGCTGGACACCCGCAAGATGAAGAAGTTCAAGGACGCCGACGGCCAGCTGTTCAAGCAGCGGCTGCGCCCCGGTGAGACCATGAAGCTCCCGGACGGCGCCGGGTCGATCACCTTCGAGAAGAACCTCAAGGAGTGGGCGACCTTCCAGATCTCGCAGCAGCCCGGCACCGGATGGGCGCTCGGCGGCGCGATCGCCGCCGTCGCCGGTCTCGCGGGGTCGCTGTTCATCCAGCGCCGCCGCGTGTGGGTGCGGGCGGTCCGGGGCGCCGACGGCGTCACCGTCGTGGAGATGGCGGGCCTCGGCCGCAGCGAGTCCGCGAAGGTCCCCGAGGAGCTCTCCCAGCTCGCCGCCCACCTGCACGACCAGGCGCCGACGGCGCCCGAGCCCAACGCCGATGTCGTACCTGCCGAAGGGGCCGAGAAGTGAATCTCGCCACCACCCTGGCCGCCGAGCCCAACGAAAACCTCGCACACATCAGCAACGTGCTGATCTACTCCGCGATGGCCGTCTACCTCCTGGCCTTCTTCGCGCACATGGCGGAGTGGCTCTTCGGCAGCCGCAGCAAGGTCGCCCGCACCGCCGCGGCGCTCACCCCGAGCAAGACCGCCGCGGCCGCGGCGCCCGCGGTCACCGTCCAGGCCAAGGGCGGCACCGCCACCCTGGAGCGGCCGAAGGTCGTCACCCGGTCCGTGGCCGGTACGCGTGACGTGCCGGACGGTCCCGGCGCGTCCGCCGGGGACGAGAAGGGCGACCTCTACGGCCGCATCGCGGTCTCCCTCACGGTGCTCGCCTTCCTCCTGGAGTTCGGCGGCGTCCTCACCCGCGCCCTGTCGGTGCAGCGCGCGCCGTGGGGCAACATGTACGAGTTCAGCATCACCTTCTCCACCGTCGCCGTCGGCGTGTACCTGGTGCTGCTCGCGCTGAAGAAGCCCATCGCCTGGCTCGGCCTCCCGCTGGTCACGACGGTCCTGCTCGACCTCGGCCTCGCCGTCACCGTCCTGTACACCGACAGCGACCAGCTGGTCCCGGCCCTCCACTCGTACTGGCTGTGGATCCACGTCTCCACCGCGATCTTCTGCGGCGCGGTCTTCTACGTCGGGTTCGTCGCGACGATGCTCTACCTCTTCCGCGACAGCTACGAGACGAAGCTGGCGGGCGGCGGCCAGCCCGGCAAGTTCGCCACCTCCGTCCTGGAGCGCCTCCCCTCGGCGGGCTCCCTCGACAAGTTCTCGTACCGCCTGAACGCCGCCATCTTCCCGCTGTGGACGTTCACGATCATCGCGGGCGCGATCTGGGCGGGCGACGCCTGGGGCCGCTACTGGGGCTGGGACCCCAAGGAGGTCTGGTCCTTCATCACGTGGGTCGCCTACGCCGGCTACCTCCACGCCCGCGCCACCGCGGGATGGAAGGGCCGCAAGGCCGCCTACCTGGCCCTGATCGCCTTCGGCTGCTGGCTGTTCAACTACTACGGAGTGAACATCTTCGTCACCGGCAAGCACTCGTACGCCGGCGTCTGACCCGCCGCAGCGCCGCCTCGTGAGGCCGGTTCCCGTGACCCAGGTCACGGGAACCGGCCTTTGCCGTACGGACAGTCAAAGGGCGTGGAGACGAATCAGGGGGAACCTCAGGCACGTCACAGAGCGCTGCGCGTCCGCATCAGGGACGGCGACGCCGATGCCTTCGGCGAGCTCTTCGACGCGTACGCGCGCTCCGTCTACAACCACGCCTTCCGGCTGACGGGCGACTGGTCATCGGCCGAGGACATCGTGTCCCTGACCTTCCTCGACGCGTGGCGGCTGCGCGGCCGGGTCGACGCCGACGGCGGGTCGCTGCGGCCCTGGCTGCTGGGCGTCGCCACCAACGTCACCCGCAACGTGCGCCGGGCGGCCCGCAGGCACGCGGCCGCCGTCGCCCGGCTGCCGCGGGACGAGCCGGTCCCCGACTTCGCGGACGAGCTCGCCGGGCGCATCGACGACGAGGAACAGCTCGCCCTGGTCCGTACGGCACTGGCGAAGCTGCGCCGCGCCGAGCGTGAGGTGCTCGCGCTCTGCGTCTGGTCGGGGCTCGAATACACCGCCGCCGCGCGGGCCCTCGGCATTCCGGTCGGCACCGTGCGCTCCCGGCTCTCCCGGGCCCGTACAAAACTCGCGAAAGCCTTGGAACCCCGCAAAGGGCACGGACAGGTAAGAGGTGGCCGCACGTCCGCGGTCAGGCCCATCAGGGAGGGAGAACGATGAACGAGCTTCCCGAGCGCGACCTTCCGCCGGGCCGTCATCACCTGCTCAAGGAGCACCTGTTGACCGAGATCCGGCAGAACGAGAAGATGGCGCCCGCGCGACGGAAGGTCTGGTTCCGGCCCGCGCTCGTCGCGGGAGCGGTGGCCGCGGCCGTCACGGCGGGCGTCCTGGTCGCCTCGCCGTTCGGCGACCGGGCGGCGCAGGCGGGGCCGCCGTCGGAGGAGACCGTGCGGATGCTGGAGGAGATCGCCGCGGCGGCGAAGGCACAGCCCGCCCCGAAGGGCCTGCGCGACGACCAGTTCGTGTACATCAAGACCAAAGAGAGGTACATGGAGACGGGCAGCGACGAGACGTCGCGCCTCCAGCCCCTGCACGTCCGGGAGTACTGGAGCTCGGTGGACGGCAAGCACACGGAGGTGATCAACGACCGTGTCGACGGCTTCGACCACGAGCGGATGCCGCCGGACCTGCCGCTCGTGGAGGGCGACTCCCACTACCGCAGCCTGCAGAAGCTGCCGACCGACCCGGTGAACATGCGGGACTGGCTCTACCGGGTGGCCTCGGGCGGCGAGAGCAAGGACCAGAACGCGTTCGTCCAGGTCGGCGACCTGTGCGGCGGTCTGATGCCGCCGAAGCAGGCGGCCGCGCTCTACCTCGCCGCGTCGACGATCCCCGGCGTCGAGGTGCGCGGGGACGTGGTGGACGCGGCGGGGCGGCACGGTGTGGCCATCACCCGCGAGAACGACGGCGAGCGCCAGGAGCTGATCTTCGACAAGAAGACCAAGCAGTTCCTCGGTGAGCGGCAGGTGGCGGTCGAGGACCTGCCGACGGGCTTCAAGAAGGGCACGGTGACCGCCCACACCGCCGTCCTGGAGCGCGTCGTCGTCGACGAGGCGGGACGGCGTCCGTAGGCGTGTGTCCGGGCCGCGGAAGGCGTGTCGCGGCCCGGCTATTCCACCGTGATCGCGTCCAGCTGGCCCCTCAGGTACACGTGGGAGTCGATGCCCTTCCCGTCCGTGCCCGGGTCGCACTCGTAGAAGTAGACGAGGGACATCAGCTCCTCGGTGGGGTGGTCGGCCGGTGGAGGGAGGACGCGGTGGCGGCCGGACTGCCAGCGGTTTCCGGTCCAGCGGGCCATCAGGTCGCCGATGTTGACGGTGAAGGCGGCCGGGTCGAAGGGGGCGTCCTCCCAGCCGCCCTCGTCCGTGAAGACCTGGAGACCGCCCCGGCCCGCCTGCCGGTCGAGGACCGTGACCGTGCCGAAGTCCGTGTGCGGGCCGATGCGGAACTGGCCCGGCTCGGGGTCGCCGACGCGCTCCCGGCCCGGGTACCAGTTGATGTTGAAGCCCCAGGTGGGGTGGGTGGTGTGGCGGGTGAAGTGGTTCTCTGCCTCGCCGAGTGCCACGGCGAGCAGTTCGAGCAGGCGGTCGGAGAGGGAGCGCATCTCGTGGAGGTACGTCTGGACGAGCGCCCGTAGTTCGGGGGTCTCCTCCGGCCAGGTGTTGGGGGTGAACCACTCGGCGTCCACGGCCGGGTCGCCCGTCGGGTCGTCCGCCGCGAAGGACAGGGACTCCTTCAGGTCCGGGGGAGCGGGCGTGCCCTCCGCGTAGCTGTTCGCCTCGGCGCCGGGGCCGAGCCAGCCGCGCCCGCCGACCCGCACCGCGTACGGCCGCTTCGCCTCGGCGGGCAGGTGGAAGAAGCCGCGGGCCGACGACCGGATCGCCGTGCGCAGCGCCGGGTCGACGCCGTGCCCCGTCACCAGGAGGAACCCGGCGGTCCGCAGGGCCTCGTCGATGGTGCGGGCCGTCCGCGCGCGGGCGTCGGGGTCGCCGGAAAGCCACGGCCGCAGGTCGACCGTCGGAATGCGGGATGCGCTGCTCATGCCTCCCATCGTGCCCCTCCGGGCCCCCGGTCAGGCCTCATCGACAGCGCCGATGGAGCCATCGAGAGGACGCCCCACTGGCGCGTGGACCAGGGCGTACGCCCGCTCGTAGCTTCGGCGGCATGACCACCACCAAGTCTTCGGAGCGCACGGGCACCGCCCAGCTCACCGCCGCGATGGTGCTCTCCGGCACCCTCGGGATCTTCGTCGTCGAGTCCGGCGCGGCGGCGTTCGACGTCGTCTTCTTCCGCGTCCTGTTCGGCGCCCTCGCCCTCGGCGCGTACGCCTTCGCCCGCGGCTACTTCCGCGACCACGGGCTCACCCTCAAAAAGCTCGGACTCGCCGCGCTCGGCGGCGTGTTCATCGTCTTCAACTGGGTGTTCCTCTTCAAGGCGTACGAGGCCACCTCGATCTCACTGGCCACCGTCGTCTACCACACGCAGCCGTTCTTCCTGGTGCTGCTCAGCGCCGTCGTCCTGCGCGAGCGCCTGAGCCGCTCCCAACTGGGCTGGCTCGTCGCCGCGTTCGCCGGGCTGGTGCTGGTGTCCGGGGTGCGCCCGGGCGACGCGGGATCGCTCGCCGGCATCGGACTCGCGCTCCTCGCCGCCGTCCTCTACGCCCTGTCCACCCTCGTCACCAAGCGCATAACGGGAGTCCGCCCGCATCTGATCGCCCTGGTCCAAGTCGTCGTCGGCATCCCGCTGTTGCTGCCCTTCGCCGACGTCGGCGCGATGAGCGGCACGGGCGCCGGATGGGCCTGGCTCGCCGGGCTCGGCGTGATCCACACCGGTCTGATGTACGTCCTGATGTACGCGGCGTACGCCAAGCTGCCCACCGCCAAGATCGCCGTGCTCGCCTTCACCTACCCGGCGGTCGCGATGGTCGCCGACTGGGCGGTCTACGGCCACCACATCGGGCCCGTCCAGGCCCTCGGCGTCCCGCTGATCGTCCTGGCGAGCCTCAAGGTCACGCTGGGCCGGGGGACCGGACCTGCTCCCGCACGAGCCGCACGGCCTGCTCCACGAACAGCCGCACCTGCGGCGGCAGACGCTTCCCCGACCGCCACGCGAGCTGCGTCCACAGCGTGAACGGCGGCTCCCACGGCAGCCGGACGAGCGTGCCGTCCGCCAGCTCCCGCGCCACCGCCACGGCGGGCAGCAGCGCCACCCCGAGGCCGCCCGCCACGCCCTGTTTGGTCGCCTCGATGGTGCCGAACTCCATGAACGGGGGCGGCGTGCCGGTCCGCTCGCGCAGTTCCGCCTCGAAGAGGTCCCGGTACGGGCAGCCGGGCTCGGTGCCGACGAGCTGCGCCGACGTCAGGTCGTCCGTGACGAGCCCGTCCGTCCCGCGCGCGGCCAGCGGATGGGCGGGGGCACAGACCAGGACCAGCGGCTCCTCGGCGAGGACCTCCGTCTCCAGGCCGTGGTGCGCGGTCTCCGGCTCCATCAGGAAGCCCACGTCGTACGTCCCCTGCCGCAGCGCCTGCCGGGTCTCGTCGCCCAGCGTGGGCCGCAGCGAGAGCCGCACCTTCGGGTAGCGGTGGTGGAAGAGTTCGAGGAGCGGCGGGAGGCGGTAGGACGTCAGGGACTCCATGGTGCCGACCGCGATGGTGCCGGACGGCTCCTCGGCGTCGACGACGGCGGCCCGCGCCTCGTCGGCGAGGTCGATGATCTGCCGGGCGTAGGGGAGGAGTCGCTCACCCGCCTCGGTCAGGCGGATGCGGCTGCCGAGCCGGTCGAAGAGCTCGGTGCCGAGGGAGGTCTCCAGGGCGCGGACCTGGCTGGTGACGCTGGACTGCGCGTACTTCAGCTCGGTGGCGGCGCGGGTGAAGCTGAGGACGGTGGCGACCTTCTCGAAGGTCACGAGGAGCCGCAGTTCCACGGATACGGGTCCTCAGCCCTCGGTGCCCTTGTCGCGCTTCTTGTCGTCCGGGTCCTCTTCCTTGAGGGACTTCAGGAACTCCGGGTTGTCGTCGGGCGCGACCCAGCGGGTCCTGCCGCCTCCTGCGCCGGGCGCGTGCCGCTTCTTGCCCGTGACGAACCAGGCGATCGGGCCGAGCAGCACCTCCCCGAAGAGCAGCACGATGATGACCCACACCACCTTGGGCAGATGCCTGACCTCCTTCTCCGGAGTGTTCAGTACATCGATGAAGGCGTAGATCCACACCGCCAGGACCAGCAGGAACGGCAGATACCTGAGCATGGTGGCGGGGTCCCCCAAGCAGTGACGGCGGGAGGCGTGCAGGCCCCCGGTGACGGGGCCAGGGTAACCGGTGCCGGATACTGGAACGCATGGCTTACGACGATCTTCGCTCCCTGCTCCGGGCACTGGACCGCGAGGGCGATCTCAAGCGCATCAAGGCCGAGGTCGACCCGTATCTGGAGGTCGGCGAGATCGTCGACCGCGTCCAGAAGGCCGGCGGCCCGGCGCTCCTCTTCGAGAACGTCAAGGGCTCGGCGATGCCCCTGGCGATGAATGTGTACGGGACGGACCGCCGCCTCCTGAAGGCGCTGGGCCTGAAGTCGTACGGCGAGATCAGCGAGAAGATCGGCGGCCTGCTCAAGCCGGAGCTGCCGCACGGCTTCGTCGGGGTGCGCGAGGCCTTCGGGAAGCTCGGCGCGATGACGCACGTACCGCCGAAGAAGGTGAAAGAGGCTCCCGTCCAGGAGGTCGTCCTCACCGGCGACGACGTCGACCTGGAGCAGTTGCCCGCGCTCTTCACCTGGCCCGAGGACGGCGGCTCCTTCTTCAACCTGGGCCTGACCCACACCAAGGACCCGGACACCGGGGTGCGCAACCTCGGCCTGTACCGCCTCCAGCGCCACGACAAGCGCACCATCGGCATGCACTGGCAGATCCACAAGGACAGCCGCAACCACTACCAGGTGGCCGCCCGCAGGGGCGAGAAGCTGCCGGTCGCGATCGCCTTCGGCTGCCCGCCCGCCGTGACGTACGCGTCGACGGCGCCGCTCCCCGGCGACATGGACGAGTACATGCTGGCCGGGTTCATCCAGGGCAAGCGCGTGGAGATGGTCGACTGCAAGACGGTCCCGCTCCAGGTGCCCGCGCACGCCGAGGTCGTCATCGAGGGCTGGCTGGAGCCGGGCGAGATGCTGCCGGAGGGCCCCTTCGGCGACCACACCGGCTTCTACACGCCGCAGGAGCCGTTCCCCGCGCTGAAGATCGACTGCGTGACCATGCGGAAGCGGCCGCTGCTCCAGTCCATCGTCGTCGGCCGCCCGCCGACGGAGGACGGCCCGCTCGGCCGCGCGACGGAGAGGTTCTTCCTCCCCCTCCTCAAGGTGATCGTCCCGGACATCGTCGACTACCACCTGCCGGAGTCGGGCGGCTTCCACAACTGCGCGATCGTCTCGATCGACAAGAAGTACCCGAAGCACGCGCAGAAGGTCATGCACGCCATCTGGGGCGCGCACATGATGTCCCTGACGAAGCTGATCGTCGTCGTGGACAAGGACTGCGACGTCCACGATCTGCACGAGGTCTCCTGGCGGGCGCTCGGCAACACCGACTACGCCCGCGACCTCACCGTCGTCGAAGGCCCGGTCGACCACCTCGACCACGCCTCGTACCAGCAGTTCTGGGGCGGCAAGGCGGGCATCGACGCCACGAAGAAGCTGCCCGAGGAGGGCTACACCCGGGACGGCGGCTGGCCGAACATGGTCGAGTCCGACCCGGAGACGGCGGCGAAGGTCGACCGTCGCTGGAAGGAGTACGGACTCTCGTGAGTTCAGCATCAGCCGCGATCCCGCAACCGGGGCGCACCAAAGCATTCCTGCGGCTCGTCATGATCGAGCACTCCGTGTTCGCGCTGCCGTTCGCGTACATCGCCGCGCTGACCGCGATGTTCCGGCTGGACGAGAACATCCACTGGGGGCGGCTGCTCCTGGTGACCGTCTGCATGGTCGGCCTGCGCACGTTCGCGATGGCGGCGAACCGGATCATCGACCGTGAGATCGACGCCCGCAACCCGCGCACCGCGCACCGCGAGCTCGTCACGGGCGCGGTGTCGGTGAAGTCCGCGTGGACGGGCGCGCTGATCGCGCTCGCCGTGTTCCTCGCGTCGGCCGCGCTGCTCAACCCGCTCTGTCTGGCGCTGGCGCCCGTCGCGGTGGTGCCGATGGTCGTCTATCCGTACGGCAAGCGGTTCACGAACTTCCCGCAGGCGATCCTCGGCCTCGCGCAGGCGATGGGCCCGGTCGGCGCGTGGATCGCGGTCACCGGCGAGTGGTCGGGCCAGGCGGTGATCCTCGGGCTCGCGGTCGGCGTCTGGATCGGCGGCTTCGACCTGATCTACGCCTGCCAGGACGTGGAGACGGACCGCGAGGTCGGCGTGAAGTCGGTGCCCGCGCGGTTCGGCATCCCCGCCGCGATCTGGGGCGCCCGCGGCTGCCACCTCGTGACGACCGCGCTCTTCGTCTGGTACGCCGCGTCCACCGACGCGGGCGTGTTCTTCTGGATCGGCCTCGCGGTGGTCGCCGGTGCCTTCGTCTACGAGCACTCGATCGTGAAGCCGCACGACCTGTCTCGCCTGAACCGCGCCTTCTTCCAGGTGAACGGGTTCATCGGGATCGCCCTGTTCGCGTGCGCGCTGCTGGATCTGCTCGTACGCGGGCTCACCGTCTGAAACGCCGACGGATAGGCTGCACAGCGTGAACCCAGGAGATACGCAGCGTAGGCCTTGGATCGTGGGGGTGTCGGGCGCCTCCGGGACGCCGTACGCCGCCGCGGTGCTGCGCGCGCTGCTCGCGGCGGGGGAGAGCGTGGACCTCGTCGTCTCGCGGGCGTCGCGGCTGACGCTGCTCGACGAGACGGGCATCGCCTTCCGGGACGCGCACTGGCGGGACGACCTGCGGCAGTGGCTGGCGCGCGGCGCGGACGGCAAGCCGGGGGTGTTCGACCCCGATGTGTCCGACGTGCGGTACTGGGCCGCCGGCGACCTGGCGGCCGGCCCTTCCTCGGGGTCGTACGCGACGAAGGGGATGCTGATCGTGCCGGCGTCCACGGCGTGCGTGGCCGGGGTGGCGCTCGGGCTCTCGAAGGATCTGCTCCAGCGGTCGGCGAGCGTGACGCTGAAGGAAGGCCGACGGCTCGTGGTCTGCGTACGCGAGACGCCGCTGAACGGGCAGACGCTGAGGCACCTGGTGAGCCTGGACGACGCGGGCGCGATCGTGCTGCCCGCCTCCCCGGCGTTCTACGCGGGGGCGACGCACATCCAGGACCTGGTGGACTTCGTCGCCGGGCGGGTGCTGGACGCGGCCCGGGTGCCGCACGGCCTGTACCGCAGGTGGGAGGGAGAGCTCGGCTCCGGCTCCCGGGGGGAGTAGCGCCTCCAGCGCGGCCGTCCTGTGGACACGTGGGAAAGATTTACAGGGTGTAGACCCTGTTGCGCCTTAGATTCTGCACATAGACTCGCGGTATCGCTGAATAATGAAAGGCATCGCACCTATGGACGCCGTGGACAGGCAGCTCATCCAGGCCCTGCGGGAGAACGGCCGGGCCTCGTACGCAGAACTCGGGCGGCTCGTGGGCCTCTCCGGGCCCAGCGTCACGGACCGGATCAACCGCCTCGAGGCGGCCGGTGTCATCACGGGCTACCGCGCGACCGTCGACTCCGCCTCGCTCGGCCTCGGCGTCATCGCCCTCATCGGGATCTCGCTCTCCGACGCCGCCGACCACGAGGACGTGGCGCGGCGCCTGAAGGACCTGCACGAGATCGAGGACTGCTGGTTCATCGCGGGCGACGACTCGTACATGCTCAAGGTCAGGGCGAGCGACGTGGACGGCCTGGAGAAGACGATCCGCAGGCTCAGCGGCACGCGGGGCGTCTCCCGGACGCGTACGACGATCGTGCTCTCCACGAAGTGGGAGAACCGGGTCGGAGAGCTGCCCGAAGAGGAGTGAGGCGCGGGGGCGTACGGTTGGCGGGAGTTTGTCGTAGGGCGCGGGCCGCAGGCCGCGGGTTGCTGGAGAGGTAAGGGCGAGGGCATGGACGCAGGTCTCAAGCGCGATCTTGAGCAGAAGGTCCGGGACGGTGAGCGGCTGTCCCGCGAGGACGGCATCGCGCTCTACGAGTCGGACGACCTGGCCTGGCTCGGCGGCCTCGCCCACGAGGTGCGCACCCGCAAGAACGGCGACGTCGTGCACTTCAACGTCAACCGTCACCTCAACATGACGAACGTGTGCACCGCGTCCTGCGCGTACTGCTCGTTCCAGCGGAAGCCGGGCGAGAAGGACGCGTACACGATGCGCATCGAGGAGGCCGTCCGCCTCGCCAAGGCGATGGAGGGCGAGAACCTCACCGAGCTGCACATCGTCAACGGCCTGCACCCGAACCTGCCGTGGCGGTACTACCCGCGTTCGCTGAGCGAGCTGAAGAAGGCCCTCCCGAACGTCTCGCTGAAGGCCTTCACGGCCACGGAGATCCACCACTTCGAGACGATCTCCGGCATGTCGGCCTCCGACATCCTGGACGAGCTGATCGAGGCGGGCCTGGAGTCGCTCACCGGCGGCGGCGCGGAGATCTTCGACTGGGAGGTCCGCCAGCACATCGTCGACCACCGCACCCACTGGGAGGACTGGTCGCGCATCCACCGCCTCGCGCACGAGAAGGGTCTGAAGACCCCGTGCACGATGCTGTACGGCCACATCGAGGAGCCGCGCCACCGCGTCGACCACGTCCTTCGGCTGCGTGAACTCCAGGACGAGACCGGCGGCTTCCAGGTCTTCATCCCGCTGCGCTACCAGCACGACTTCGTGGACATGAAGGACGGCAAGGTCAGGAACCGCCTCCAGGCGCGCACGACCATGGCGTCCGGCGCGGAGGCCCTGAAGACCTTCGCGGTCTCGCGCCTCCTCTTCGACAACGTCCCGCACGTCAAGGTCTTCTGGGTCATGCACGGCCTCCAGACCACGCAGCTCGCGCTCCAGCACGGCGCGGATGACATGGACGGCTCCGTCGTCGAGTACAAGATCACGCACGACGCGGACAACTTCGGTACGCCGAACAAGCTGACCCGCGAGGACCTCCTCGACCTGATCCGCGAGGCCGGCTTCCGCCCGGTCGAGCGGAACACGCGCTACGAGGCGATCCGCGAGTACGAGGGGCCCGACCCGATGCTGCGCGAGACCCCGCAGGCGATGCGGGTCTGACCCCTTGCCGGGGATGACCCCCTTGCCGGGGACGAGCCCTCTCGTGCTTCACTGGAGAGGCTCGTCCTGCTCGGGCCCATTTCGGAACGGAAGAGTGGATTGACATGCTCCGCTACACGCTGATGCGCCTCGGAATCTTCGTGGGTTGCTTCTTGGTCGTCTGGGGCCTCGTCTACTCCGAGATCCTGCCGCGAGGACTCGGCGACTCGAACCTGCTGTGGGTGCTGCTGCTCTCGCTGGTCGTCTCCGCGCCCATCAGCTTCGTGGCCCTCCGCAAGGAGCGCGACCGCGCCTCGATGGACGTCGTCGCGCGCGTGGACCGCGCCAAGGCCAACCTGGAGGCGAACCGCACCCAGGAGGACGAGGCGGACGACGTGGCGCGCGCCCAGCGTTCGTAGGTCGTAGTTCGTAACGTTCATCACTCTCACCGGAACCCCGGCGCTGCGGCGCCGGGGTTTCGTGCGTTCCGTGGCGTTCCGGGGCACTCGCGGAAGCCCGCTACCTCAAACAAGACCTTTGATGTTCTCAAAGCACGAGTGTTAACGTGTTTGTCATGAAGACAGCAGCAGCGCACCGTCACGCCGTGAGCGTCCCGCTCGTGGCGCGCCTGCATGTCGACCTCTGCCGCTGCATGTCCGCGGCCTGTCACATCTGAACGTGACCCCCGCTGCAGCGGCGCTGCTGACCCTTCGCGGTCGCCGCTCCCGTACGTCCCCCTCACCCTGACTTTCCTCACCGGAGTGTGTCCGTGTCCGCGAATTCCGCGACGCCCGCCGACAAGACGGGCCAGACCGAGAAGCCTGAGTCCCGCTTCCGGATAACCAAGTACCTCAAGATGCCCTTCTGGGCGCAGATCCTCGGCGGCCTGGTCCTCGGTGTGCTGCTCGGCTGGATCGCCCGCGACCAGGACGTGTCCTGGCTCGTCACCACGCTGGACAAGGTGGGCAGCACCTTCATCCAGCTGCTGAAGCTCGCGGTCGCCCCGCTCGTCTTCTTCGCGATCCTGGTGTCGATCACCAACCTGCGGAAGGTCAACAACGCCGCGCGGCTCGCCACCCGCACCCTGCTGTGGTTCATGATCACGTCGCTGATCGCGGTCGCCATCGGCCTCACCATCGGCCTGCTGACGAACCCCGGCTCGGGCACCGGTCTGACCCCGAAGGACGGCAAGGCCCCGGAGGACGCCGGCTCCTGGATCGACTTCCTGACCGGGATCATCCCGACGGACGTCATCACGCCCTTCACCGAGCTGAACGTCCTGCAGATCGTCTTCATGGCCGCCGTCGCCGGTATCGCCGTCCTGAAGATCGGTGACAAGGCCCAGCCGATCCTGGAGCTCAGCGAGTCCGTCCTCGCCCTGCTCCAGAAGGCCCTGTGGTGGGTCATCAAGCTCTCCCCGATCGGCACCGTCGGCCTCATCGGCTTCGCCATCGCGGACTACGGCTGGAACCTCATCAGCAAGTACGCGACGTTCACCGCGGACATCTACATCGGCTGCGCCCTGGTCCTCTTCGTCGTCTACCCGCTGCTGCTCGCGTTCGTCGCCAAGGTCAACCCGCTCCAGTTCTTCAAGGGCGCCTGGCCCGCGATCCAGCTGGCGTTCGTCTCCCGCTCCTCGGTCGGCACCATGCCGGTCACCCAGAAGGTCACCGAGCGCCTCGGCGTCCCGAAGGAGTACACGTCCTTCGCCGTGCCCTTCGGCGCGACCACGAAGATGGACGGCTGCGCCGCGATCTACCCGTCGATCGCCGCGATCTTCGTCGCGCAGATCTTCGACGTGAACCTGGGCATCAAGGAGTACCTGCTCATCGCGTTCGTGTCGGTCGTCGGCTCGGCCGCGACGGCGGGCCTGACCGGCGCCACGGTCATGCTGACCCTGACCCTCTCCACGCTCGGCCTGCCGATGGAGGGCGTGGGCCTGCTCCTCGCCATCGACCCGGTCCTGGACATGATGCGCACCGCGACGAACGTCGCCGGGCAGGCACTGGTGCCGGTGATCGTCGCCGCCCGCGAGAAGATCCTCGACCACGAGGCGTACGAGAGCGCGTCGGCGTCCCCGCTCGACGACTTCGACGAGTCGCCTTCGTCCCGCGCGGTGCCCGCCACCGCCTGATCTCCGGCCGGCTCCTCGGCCGCAGCCCCGTCCCGGTATTCCGGGGCGGGGCTTTCCGCTGATCGTGACTCGGTGTCCGTTGACCGTACGCTGACGGGTGAACGGACAGCGTGGGAAGGCGGGGGCCGGGGTGGGCGTGGGCGTGGGCGAGAAGCGGCGGCAGAAGAGGATGCCGCGGGCCGTGCGTGAGCAGCAGATGCTGGACGCGGCGGTGCGGACCTTCGGGCAGCGGGGGTACCGGGCCGCCTCCATGGACGAGATCGCGGAGCTCGCCGGGGTGTCCAAGCCGCTCGTGTATCTCTATCTGAACTCCAAGGAAGAGCTGTTCGGCGCGTGCATCCGGCGGGAGGCCGCCGCGCTCGTCGCCGCGGTGCGCAAGGGCGCCGGCGGGGCCGTGGGCGAGCCCGCCGACCGGCAGCTGTGGGACGGGCTGCGGGCGTTCTTCGCGCACACCGCCGAGCGGCCCGACGGCTGGTCGGTGCTGCACACCCAGGCGCGTACGCAGGGGGAGCCGTTCGCGGCCGAGGTCGCCGCGGCGCGGGAGGAGATCGTCACGTTCGTGACGTCGCTGATCGCGCAGGCGGCGCGGTCGGCGCACGGCGACCCGTCGCTGCCCGAGCGGGAGGTCGCGGGGCTGGCGCAGGCGCTGGTGGGGGCGGCGGAGTCGCTGGCGGGGTGGGCCAACACGGACGGGTCCGTCTCGGCCAAGGAGGCCGCGGGCACGCTGATGAACTTCGCGTGGGCGGGGCTCGGGGGGCTGATGGAGGGGCGCCGGTGGTCGCCCCTCCCCGCTCCTTGAGGCACGGCTGGGTGTGGTTACTCCTGCGTAGGGTTACTCGTCGGTTATGAGCTGTTCGAGGTATATGCCGAGGTATGTGCCCTGAACGGGCGAGGGGCGCGTCCCGCGCTTAGGGTGAGCGAGGGGCACACCCTGGGAGGTTGCCGTGCGCAAGGCTTGTGCAGTCGCCGGCGTCACCGTTCTGGTCGTCGCGGGAACGGGCGTGACGGGGATATCGGGCGTGCCGGGTGCCGCCGTCGCCGCCGACGGTGGTGGGCGGCCCGACCTGGCGCGTTTCTATACGCAGAAGATCAAGTGGGCCGGTTGTAAGGGCGACACCGAGGCCGTGGCGGAGGCCACGGGCGGCGCCAAGGGCATCCGGTGCGGGAAGGTGACCGTCCCGATCGACTACGCGAAGCCCGGCGCCGGAACCGTCGACCTCGCGATGATCCGGATGAAGTCCAGCACCAGCGGCAAGCCGCGCGGCTCCCTGCTGCTGAACTTCGGCGGACCCGGCGGGCCCGGCGTCTCCGCCCTCGCGGGCGCGCAGAAGGAGTTCGGCTTCCTGAGCAAGGACTACGACATCGTCTCCTTCGACCCGCGCGGGGTCGGCCAGAGCGCCCCGGTGAGCTGCGGCGACGCCGACGAGAGCACCGATCCCACGGCCGGCGGCGCCGAGGACCCGGCCGCCGTGCTCAAGGAGATGCGCAAGGTCGCCAAGGAGTGCGCGGACCGGTCGGGACCCGTCCTGCCGCACATGGGGACCGTCAACGTCTCCCGCGACCTGGACGTCATGCGGCAGGCCCTCGGCGACAAGAAGCTGAACTACCTGGGGTTCTCGTACGGGACGCGGCTCGGTGCCGTCTATGCCGCCCAGTTCCCGAAGAAGGTCGGACGGATGGCGCTCGACGGCGTCGACACGCTCACCGAGCCCGTCGCCGCACAGTCCCTCGCCACCGCAGAGGGACGCCAGACAGCCCTCGACAACTTCCTCACCTGGTGCACGGGGAACGCCGGCTGCGTCTTCGGCACGGACGCGCGCAACGCGCGGCAGAGCATGGTCACGCTCATCCAGGAGATGGACCAGATGCCGCTGCAATCCATGGACGGCGCCGAGTTCACAGGGCAGGACGTCGTCAGCGTACTCAGCCAGGCGCTGTACAGCAGGCAGGCCTGGCCCGCGCTCTCGCAGGCCCTCGGAGCGCTGCTCGCGGACGGTGATCCGAGGGCGCTGATCCGGATGAGCGGCGGGCTCGCGCACGCGCCCGTGCGGGGTGAAGACGCGATGGGGGAAGAAGTGCCCGCGGACAACATGGCCGCCGCCCTCATGGCCGTGAACTGCGCCGACGATCCGGACCGGCCCGACGCCGCGCGCATAGAGAAGGAAGTCGGCAGGCTCCAGAAGGAGTTCGACGCCGCCTCACCAGTCTTCGGCAAGTCGATGCTGATGCCCGTGCTGCTCTGCTTCGGACGGCCTCCCGGGACCACCTACATCCGTGAGGACGTACGCGACGTGAAGACGCCCAAGCTGCTGCTCGTCGGCACGCGCGGCGACCCGGCCACGCCGTACCGGTGGACGGAGGAGACCGCGCGGCGGCTCGGGCCGCAGGCCGTCGTCCTGGACAACAAGGGCGACGGGCACACGGGTTACCTGGGTTCGGAGTGCGTGCAGGACAAGGTGAACGGGTTCCTGCTGTACGGCGAGACGCCCAAGACGGGTAGTTCGTGTGCGGCGGAGTGAGAGCAGGGCGGGGGGACGGGCGACTGTGTCAGGCCTGTGTGGTCAGGCCGAGCATCGCCGTCTCGTCCGGCGTGCCCGGCGGGGCCTGGTAGACCACCATGCGCTGGCCGCCCGTCCGCGCCAGTGCCATCACCTCGTACGTGAGCGTCATCGGACCCACCTTCGGGTGCTCGATCGTCTTGGTGCCGCCGCCGCGCTCGCTCACGTCGTACCGCTCCCAGATGCGGGCGAAGTCCGGGGACTTCAGGAGGAGTTCGCCGACCAGGTTCGTCAGCTGGGGCGAGTCGGTGTCGGTGCCGCCGATCGCGCGCAGGTGTGACACGGACTTGGCGACCGTCTCCTCCCACGGCCGGTACAGCGTGCGGCCGACGGGGTGCAGGAAGACGTAGCGGATGAGGTTGCGCTGCTCGGCGGGCCACTCCCACAGGCCAGGGAGCAGCGCCTTGCCGGCGGCGTTCGCGGCCAGCATGTAGTTGTGCCTGCTCACCACGTACGCGGGCAGCGGGGCCAGCGCCTCCAGTGTGCGCAGCGTGGAGTCACGGACCGTGTGGTCGGGCGTCGGGTGCGGTTCCGTGAGGCGGCCCGAGGCGAGCTCGGCCAGGTCGCGCAGGCGGTCGTGGGCTTCGCCCGTCAGGCGCAGGGCGCGGGCCAGGGCGTCGATGACGGCGGGGGAGGGGTTGGTCTCGCGGCCGCGCTCCATCCGCGTGTAGTAGTCGACGCTCACCCCGGCGAGGGTGGCGAGCTCCTCGCGGCGCAGGCCCGGCGTGCGGCGGATCCCCGCGCCTGCGGGGAGGCCCGCTTCGGCGGGGGTCACTTGGGCGCGGCGGGCGCGCAGGTACCGGCCCAGTTCCGTGCCGGTACGGGCGGCGGCTCCCGTGGCCGCGGGGGCGCTCGATGTGCTGTCCGTCATCCGCTCATTGTCCCTGGTGGGGTACGAGGGCCGGGGGTGACGTGGGGGGCTGTGTCAGGGCCAGGAACGCGGGACCCCGGTGAGGTGCGGCCTGCCACGGCGCGGGGCTTCGGCGCAGAGTGGTTGACGTCAGGCGGCTCGGGCCGCCGCGGCCCAGGGGGTGCACGGCACCGGGCCGCGGCCGCGGTGGCCCGAGCTGCCTGAGCTGCACGCCGCACGCTGCGCGGTGCCGGTTGCCTGCCGCTCCGTGGCTGCCCCAACCGGCCTTGCCGCTCCGCGACGGGTCTTCCCCCGCTGTCCATCTCACCGTAGGAGCCCCATGTCCGCCGCTGTCCTCGCGCCGAGTCCCGTCCAGGACGGTGCCGCCAGGCCCGCTCGCTCGGGTCCTGTCGCGCTCGTGGCCGCCCTGCTCGGGTTCGCCGTCATCACCATCGACGTCACCGCAGTGAACATCGCGCTGCCCGACATCCGGAGCACCCTGCACGGGGGCATGGCGGGACTGCAGTGGGTCGTGGACGCGTACACGCTGATGTTCGCGGCGCTGATGCTGTCCGCCGGAGCGCTGGCCGACCGGGCGGGGGCGCGGCGGGCCTATGTGTGGGGGGTGGGGCTGTTCACCGTCGCGTCGCTGGCGTGCGCGCTCGCGCCCGGGATCGGCGCACTGATCGCGGCCCGGGTGGCCCAGGGCGCGGGCGCGGCCGTCGTGATGCCCGCCTCGCTCGCGCTGATCCGGCAGGCGTACGACGATCCGCGCCGTCGCGCCCGCGCCGTCGCGCTGTGGACGGTGGGGGGTTCCGCGTCCGTCGCGGTGGGGCCCGTGCTCGGTGGGGTGCTGACGGAGACGGCCGGGTGGCGGTCCGTGTTCCTCCTCAACCTGCCCGTGGGCGCGGTGATCCTCGTCCTCCTGGCCCGGGTCGCACGCTCCCCGCGCCGCCCGGCGCCGCTCGACCTCGCCGGGCAGGTCACGGCCGTACTGGCCCTGGCAGGCCTTGCGTTCGCGGTCATCGAGGGCGGGCACCTGGGCTGGGGAAGCGCACCGGTACTGGCCGCCTTCGCCGTGGCCGTCGCCGCCGGATTCGCCTTCCACCGCGCCGAGAAGCGTCACGCCGCGCCCATGGTGCCGCTCGAACTCCTGCGGCGGCGGCCGGTCTCGGTCGCCCTCGCGGTCGGCTTCGCGGTGAACGCCGGGTTCTACGGCGTGACCTTCCTCCTCGGCCTCTACTATCAGCAGCTGCGTGGGATGTCGGGCGTCGAGGCGGGCCTGATGTTCGTGCCGCTCGCCGCGTTCATCACCGGGACGAACCTCGTCTCGCCGCGTGCCGCCGAACGGCTCGGGCGGCGTACGGTCATCGTCCTCGGGCAGGCGATCCTCGCCCTCGCCATGTTCGCGCTCGTTCCGCTGACCGCCGACACGCCGCTGTGGCTCGTCCTCGTCCTGCTCGTCCCCACGGGTCTCGGCGGCGCCTTCGCGGTCCCCGCGCTGACCGCCCAACTCCTCGACAGCGTCCCCGGCGAACGCGCCGGCACCGCCTCGGGCCTCCTCAACTCCCTTCGTCAGACGGGCGGCGCGATGTCCGTGGCCCTCTTCGGCTCCCTCCTCGCGGGCGGCGGGAGTGGTGGCGGGGCCTCAGGGTTCTCGCTCTCCGGGATGCACACGGGGCTCGTCGTCGCGGGCGCCACACTCTGCGCGACGACGGCCCTGGCGGCGTGGCTGCTCCCCCGCGACTGACCCGCATAATTCCCACCGTGGACCTACGCCCCGAGCTGCTGCCCCCGCCCGTATCCCCGGAACGCCTGGCTGCGCTCAGCCGCGAGATCGAGCGGGTCGCCGAGCTGGTGCGCGACGGGGTCGGGGACGAGCACGTCGCGGCGTTCAACGCGGCGACCGGGCATCGCTACGGGCCGCTCGACTTCGTCGAGTACGACGGGTGGCGGAGCCTGGAGGAGTTCGCGCGGGAGGCCGCGCGGCCCGCGTGGCCCCGGGTGCCGGATGTCACGCGGGACGAGCTCGCCGAGATCGTACGGCGGGTTCTGGCCGACGCGGCGTCCCCCGACTGCGACTACTACCTGCTGTTGCTCGCCGCGAACGTCCCGCACCCCCGCGCCCGCGACCTGGTCCTGGGTTCGGACCTGGGGCCGGAGAGCGGTGCTGACGCGGCGGGGCGGGTCGTCGATGCGTTGCTCAGCTACCGGGCGATCAGTCTCTGAAGTGTCGCCCGGCCCGCGCGGCCCCACGTCACCTTGCCGCCCGGCAGGCCCCGTTCGCCGTTGCGGCCGATGGCGATGAGGACCAGGGCTTGCAGGACGGCCCGGCCCCGGGCGCGCCGGATCGTCGCGTCGTCGGCCCGCTCGTACGCCTCGAAGAAGCGTGGCGCCGCCCCGTTCGGCAGGAGCAGCCACGCCGCCGCGAGGTCCGTCGCCGGGTCGCCCGCGCAGAGTTCGCCGAAGTCGATGACGCCGGAGAGGGTGCCGTCGGTGACGACGACGTTCGCGGGGTGCAGGTCGCTGTGCAGCCAGACGGGGGTGCCTTGCCATGGGGGTGCCGTGACGGCGTCCTCCCAGACGGTGCGGAGGGCCGGCGCCTGGCCCCCTATTTCCTGTGCCAGGTCGCGGAGTTGCTGTTCGAAGACGTGGGAGAGGGTGGGGAGCGGCGCCCCTCGCTCTTGGACGCGGGGTGCGTCCTCCGGGGCCTCCTTGTGCAGCGCGCGCAGGAACTCCGCGAGCGCCTCGGCCGCGTGGTCGCCCTCGCTGATCGGGGTGCGGTCGGCCGGAGAACCCGGCACCCAGGCAGCGATGGTCCACGGCTGCGGGAAGCGGGGCGTCGGCTCGACCAGGTGCACGGGGGTCGGTACGGGGAGGGGGAGCGTCGGCGCGAGTGCCGGGAGCCAGCGGTGTTCTTTGCGGAGGAGCTCCGGGGCGCGCTCCGTGCGGGGCAGGCGGGCGGCCAGGTTCTGGCCCAGGCGCCAGAGTTCGTTGTCCCATCCCCTGGCCGGGGAGTGGATCTCCAGCTCCGCGAGGTCGGGGTGCTGCTCCTTGAGGAGGGCGCGGATCAGAGTCTCGGTGACCTCTTCCACGTCAGCCCTTGGCGTACGGGAGGAACTCGGACCAGGTGGTGGGGGCTATGGAGAGGGTGGGTCCGGCGGGGTTCTTGGAGTCCCGGACGTGGATCGCGTGGGGACAGGACGACAGCTCTACGCATTGGCCGCCCTCGCCGCTGCTGTAACTCGACTTCGTCCATTTGTGGGCGACTTCGAGGCATTGGCCCCCCTCGCCGTCGCTGTAGCTGGACTTGTACCACTGGAGCTGTTCGGTGTTCATCGGTCTCCCAGCATCTTCTCGATCAGGGCCCGGGACTCCTGGGGGTTGAGGGCCTGGGCTCGGATGATCCCATAGCGGAGGGCGATGACGCGGACTTCCTCTCGGGCAGAGATCAGCCGGGGGTACCCGTGCGTTTCCATGTACGCCACCTGCTCCCGGCCCTTGGGCGTCAGCAGCGTGAACGAGCCGTCCACACAGGGATGTTCTTCGCGCTCTGTAGGCATCACTTGCAACTGGACGGTCCGCATCTGCGCGATGCGGAGGAGGTGTCGCAGCTGCTTCTCATGGACGGCCGCCCCGCCGATGGGCCGACGAAGTACCGACTCCTCCATGATGAAGCTGAACTCTGGAGGCGGCCACTGTTCGAGTACCTGTTGGCGTGAGAGCCGGTCGGTGACCCGTTGCTCAATGGTGTCTTCGTCCAGTGGCGGCCGCCGTTGAGTGAAGACGGCTCGTGCATACTCCTCGATCTGGAGGAGGCCGAGGATAGCCATGGTGCTGAAGTCGTACAGCTCAACAGCTGTGCCCTCCAACTCGGCGTAATCCCGATACCACTCCGGATGCCGAGTCCGCGCCTTCTTCAGCGCCTCCTCGACGTCCTCGATGGCCGCCACCAGCACCCCGCCCGCCTTGAGCACCTTGTCGGCCCGCCGGAGGAACTCCGGCTGAGGCGTGCGGACGCCGCGCTCCATCGCGGAGATCAGGCCCTCCGTACAGTGGACCTCCAGGGCCAGTTGCTTCTGGCTCATCCCGGCGTGCTCGCGCAGAACCTTGAGTTGTTTGCCGAGGGCCCGGAAGAGGTGGGCCGTTCCGTCCACCACAGAGGGTCGCTCGGGGCGCTCCTCGTTCTTGCTCGCCATTGCCCGTACCGCCCTTGTCTGGGTCACGGTCGACGTCTCGTACGCCAACGGGCCGTACCCGTACAGCTACCCGGCGTCGTGGCGTCGTACCTGGGCAGCGTAGAACCGCTCGGCCACGCTGAGTCACATGAATCCCCAAATGACCACCCGCGTCAGCGACTCCGAGGCCGCACCCCAGAGATTTGCGCAATTGCTCAGCCCCACCCGGCGAGGTGCCCGTCTGGCGCGGCGCCTCGCCACCCACCAGCTGGACCTCTGGGGCATCCCGCACGGGAGCGAGCTCTCCGACGCCGCCGCGCACATCGTCGCCGAGCTCGCGGCGAACGCCGTCACGCACGGCCACGTGGCCGGCCGTGACTTCGAGCTGCGCCTCGTCCGGACGAGGCCCGACACGCTCCGTATCGAAGTCGCGGACTGCCGGGGCGACCGCAGGCCGGAGGTGCAACAGGCCGCCCCCGACGGCGAGTCGGGACGCGGGCTGTGTGTCGTCCAAGCGCTGGCCAGCGCCTGGGGCGTGACAGAGCGCGCCGTCGGCAAGACCGTCTGGGCCGAGCTGCGCCACGAGGGGCATGCCGCCGCTAGCCCACCGTGAAGCGCACCTCGTGGACGGAGTTGCGGGCGCCCGGCGGCGGCTGGACGCGCCCCGCCGCGTCCGTCGCGCGGGAGCGAACCGTGTGCGGCCCCGGCCGCAGCGTGCGGCGGAGGGAGAAGCCCTGCCAGGTCGGCTCGGCGCCGAGGACGTCGAGTGTGGCGGGCTCCCATGGGCCGCCGTCGACGGACAGGTCGAGGCGGACGACCTCCGTCGTGCTCCAGGTGCGGCCACGGAACACCACATCACCGGGCGAGACAGTGGAGCCGTCCGCAGGGGCGAGGATCTTGCTGTTGACGTCCACCGCACGCACCGGCTGCGGGGTGTCTTCCCCCGGCAGCACACGCGTGTAGAACGTCGTCGTGAACATGTGCTGCGGCCGCTCCTCCGTGAGGACGACGCGGGTCAGCCACTTCACGGAGTTGGTGCCGAACATGCGGGGGACCACGGCCCGGAGCGGCCACCCGTGGCGGGCGCGCAGGGGCTCGCCGTTCATGCCATGGGCGAGGAACACGTCACGGCGGGCGGTCTCCAGCGGGAGGTCCTTCACGTACGAGAGGCCGTCCTCGCCCTGGAAGGAGCCGGTGTCCGCGCCCTCGAAGCGCACGTGCCGCGCGGCGGGCAGCGGGCGCGCGCGGTCCAGGAGCGCGGCCAGCGGCAGACCCGTCCACTCGATGTTGGTCACCGCGCGCGTGGGCGTGTCGGGGCGGAACGGGCTGCCGAAGCACTCGTGGACGGCGGTGAGCTGTTCGCGCGGGAGGGCGAGGACCGCAGGCAGGTCGAGGCGCAGGGGGCGGGCCACCAGGCCCTCGACCGTCAGCGTCCACGTCGAGGGGTCGATGTCGGGGAGGCCCAGGTGGGTGCGTACGAAGACGTTGTCCACAGGGGTGACGAAGTCGGGACCCGGCGCGGGGTCCGCCAGCGAGGGGTCACCCGGCGGCGGCGTCAACGGCGCCGCCTCCGGAGCGGACGGAGCGGACGTAGCGGACGTCAAGGGTGGCGTCATCGGGCGGCCTCCTTTCCGGCGGCGCCTTCCGGCTCCGCGCCCGGCTCCGCCGTGGGGCGGTGCGGCATCGTGTCGGACGCCTTCATCGCCAGGACGAACAGGGCCAGCATGGTCAGGGACAGGGCCGTGGGTGCCAAGAGCATGACGAGAAATCCCCCCGGTTCTCGAAGTCGTGCAAACCTCGAGATCCTAGGGGGACTTCGCCGCACTGCCCACTAATTTTTCGCCGGTGACCCGCAGGTCATCTCAATCCACGGGCCCGGGTCAGCAGTTGCCGCGCGCCGGCTTGCCCGCGAACCGGTCCGCCAGCCACCCGGCCGCGAACGGCGACTGCGTGATCACGCCGCTGACGTGCTCACCGACCGCCACCTTGTGCCACTCCACGTTCGCGCCCCGCGCGCACCACTCCTCGCGGACCTTCTTGCCCACGCTGTACGGGATGAGCTCGTCGCCGAGCGCGTGGTACTGGTACACGGGCGCGTCCGGCCTGACCGTGCCGACCCGCGACTCGTTCAGGCGCTGCTGCCAGTCGGGCTGGTCGAGGGGGTTCTTCGTGGTCATCGACGAGATCGGCTTGAACGCGCCGAGCACCGCGGCGTCCGCGACGCAGGCGTTCCGCAGGGCCGCGATGAGCTTTTCGCCCTTCGGGTTGAGGTAGGAGGCGAGGTTCAGCTCGGGGAAGGCCGCGTCCTGGCCGATCGCCGCCAGGAAGATCAGGCCCGAGCCGTACGAGCCGTCGTTGAACTTCGCGACCTTCATCAGGTCGCCGGGGACGCCGCCGGTCGCCGTGCCCTTGACGTCGAGGTCGGGGGCGTACGAGCCGTGCAGTTCGGCCGCCCACGACGAGGCCTGGCCGCCCTGCGAGTAGCCCATGATGCCGACCGGCGTGTCCTCGCCGAGTCCCGCCTCGGGCAGCCGGATCGCGGCGCGGGCGGCGTCCAGCACGGCCTGGCCCTCGGCGCGGCCCACCGTGTACGTGTGGTCGCCGGGGGTGCCGAGGCCCTCGTAGTCGGTGACGACCACCGCCCAGCCGCGCAGGGTCAGCTGCTGGATGAGGTTGGCCTCCACGGTGGTGCCCTTGGGGAAGCCCGCGCTGGGCGCGCAGTGGTCGCCGACGCCGACGGTCCCGACGGCGTACGTGATCAGGGGGCGGGGGCCCTCGCGGCCGTCCTGGGGCACGATGACCGTGCCGGATACGGTGTTCGGCTCGCCCTTGGCCGTGGTCGAGCGGTAGTGGATCTTCCAGGCCTTCGTCTTCGTGGGCTGGCCCGGCAGCGGGTGGAAGCTGCTCGGCTCGGAGCTCACGATGTCGCCGGGGGAGCCGGCCGAGCCGGACAGGCCGAGCAGTCCGAGGGGGCCGGAGGAGCCGAGGGGGCCGGAGGGCCCGAGAGGACCGGCGGAGCCGAGGGCGCCGGAAGAGCTGAGGGGGCCGCCGGCCGCTCCGGGGGGCTCGGAGCCCTCGGCGTGCGCGGCGGTGAGCGGGGTGACGGCCGACAGACCGAGCGCGGCCACCACGGCCCACGCTCTGACGCTGGTACGTGTGTGCATGCGGCTCTCCCAACTGTCCTCAGGGGCGGAGGGGTGTTCTGACAATGACCGTAATGACCGGTGAGTAATCCATGGGTGACCCGGACGCTCACCTTCGTTGACTTCTGCTCACACTCAGCCGACCGGGCCTTGCGCTCACAGGTATCCAGCGGGCCGCCCCAACGCTACGTTCACAGAAGGGAAGCCGCGGGCTGCCGGGAGCACGCGGGTGACGCCGCCGGTGCCGTCACGGCGTACGAGGAACTGCTCGCCGCCCTGCCCAGCCTCGCCTTCGGCCTCGAGCAGGAGTTCACGCGACGAGAGCAAACCCACCATCCGACCCCGAACGGAGACCGTCATGCCGGAAGAGACAAGCCAGCCGCGGCCCGCCCGCCTCGACCAGGCGCTCGCCTGCTTCTACGAGGCCCGCGGCCTGACGGACCCCGAGGAGTCGCCGGGCGTCTACGGCATCATCCTGCACGACATCGCCGACACCTACCGCGACGCCGACGACCTCGAGGAGGCCGTCGAGTACTTCCGGCAGGCCGTCTCGTACAAGCAGCAGGCCGACAACCCGAGCGACCTCGCGACGACGATGACCGCCCTCGCCAACACGCTCGCCGCGCTGGGCGAGCGGAGCGAGGCGCGGGACGTCCTGGAGCGGCTCGCCGGGGAGGTCCCGAAGATCCCGGACACCGAGCGGCGGGCCGCCGTCCTGCACAACATGGCGCTCACGTACGAGGAGCTGGGGCGGGCGGGCGTCGAGGGGGCCTACGCCGACGGGGTCGCCACCTGCCAGGCCGTGCTCGCCCTGGTCGACGGCGAGAGCGACCCGGGCTGGTACGCCTCCGTCCTCAAGGACATGGGCGACGCCTACGACGCGCAGGACATGGTGGCGCAGGCGCACGCCGCCTATGAGGAGGCCGTGCGCTACACACGGCGCATCGAGGGCACGTCCACGTCGCTGATCACGGTGCTCATCGCACTCGGCCGCACCAGCCGGCGCCTCGGCAAGCTGGAGGGCGAGACGACGGTGCGGGCGGACGCGGCGACGGTCAACGGCGCGGTGTTCGACGAACCGGGGGGTCAGCCGCGGGATGCGCCGTCCGGGGGCCGGGCCGGGACGGCGCCTGATGGTGCGGGGGGCGAGCCGACGGGCGGCGAGGAGTCGTAAGGGGCGCGGTCGGAGCCGGGGCCCGGGCCGCAGGAGCGGACTGTCTCCGTCCGGTACGCCCCGGGCGTCGTCCCCGTCCACCGGCGGAACGCCCGGTGGAATGCCGTGTCCTCGGAGAAGCCGAGCCGCGCCGCCAGCTCCGCGATCGGCTCCCGCCCCTCGACCAGACCGGCGATCGCCGCGTCCCGCCGCACCGCGTCCTTCAGCTGCTGGTACGACGTGGACTCCTCCGCAAGGCGGCGGCGCAACGTCGCCGGGCTCACCGCGAGCCGCGCCGCGATCTCGCCGAGCGAAGGCAGCCGCGGCGAGGTGCGCAGGGCGCGGGCGAGGACGCGGCGCACCTGCTCGGCGACCGTCGTGCCGTACTCGCGCCGGGAGAGCAGCTCGAAGGGCGCCCGGCGCAGCATCTCGTCCAGCGCCGCCTCGTCCCTGATCAGCGGCGCGTCCAGCCAGTGCGGGTCGAAGCCGGCGCCGGTGCGCTCGGCGCCGAACCGCACGGCACAGCCGAAGAGCAGCTCGTACTCGTCCTTGTGCGGGGGCGGCGGATGCCCGAACTCCGCCCAGCGCAGCGGGATGCGGCGGCCGATCAGCCAGCTGCACAGGCGGTGCCAGATGATGACGAGGCACTCGGCGAGGAAGTAGTCCTGTTCGAGGTCGTCGCGGACGCCGAACACCGCCTCGTCGTCGCGGCGTTCGAGGACGAGGTCGGGGCCGCCGGGGAACAGGCCGTAGAAGGTGACGCCGCGCCGCACCGCGGAGCCGAGGTCGCCGCAGCCCAGCGAGGCCTGGCACATCATCGCGAACGTGCCCGGTCTGCTGACGGCGGAGCCGAGGCCGAGGAACTCGTCCTGCGTGACGCGGTACAGCTCGCGGAAGAGCCGGGCGAACTGGGGCGCGGTGACCCGGGCCCGGTCGTCGCCGAGGAGCAGCGGCGGGATCTGCGCCACCCGCAGCAGCGGCACGGTGTCCACGCCGCGCCGCTCGGCGCCGCGCAGCACGGCCCGTACATGGTGCACGGTGATCGTCCGCCTGGCCATGTCACGACGGTAGTGACGGCTGAGCGGACCGGCCAGTGCTGCTGACGTTTCGCGTCATCCCGGCAGCCGGGCGCGGTCCCTAGCGTCGTACGCATGCAGCAGATGCGGAAGGACCCACTGAAGCCGTCCGAACTGCCCGGCAGCCTGGCGCTCCTGGCGGAGTGGGCGGCGGAGCGGCACGGGGAGCCGCCGGGGTCACCGGGGGAGTCACCGGGGGATCTGCCCGCTCTGCGCTTCCGGCGCGACGGGGCGTGGACCGAGATGTCGTACGCGGAACTCCGGGACGCCGCCCGGCGGGTGGGCCGGGGCCTGCTCGCGCTCGGCGTCCGCCCGGACGACCGCGTGGCGGTCCTCGCCGAGACCCGTCCCGAGTGGACCTGCACCCATTTCGGCGTGCTCGCGGCGGGCGCCGTCGTGGTCCCGGTCTATCCGACGGCGGGGGACGACGAGGTCGCCTGGGTCGTGGACGACTCGGGCGCGACGGTGGTGATCTGCGAGGACGCGGCGCAGGCGGCGAAGATCGAGCGGCTGCGGGGTCGGCTGCCGGGCGTGCGGCACGTGGTCCTGATGACGGAGGAGCCCGCCGAACTGGCCCCGCTCGACGTGCTCTTGGCGCGGGCGGAAGACCGCCGGAGTGACGACCTGGCCACCATCATCTACACCTCCGGCACCACAGGGCCGCCCAAGGGCTGTCTGCTCACGCACGGCAATCTGCTCGCCGTGCAGGCCGCCGCCGTGCCGCTCGTCGACGGCGGCCCCGGCGACACGACGTACCTCTACCTCCCGCTCGCCCATCTCCTCGCCCAGCTCATCGAGTTCACGACACTCATCGGAGGCGGCACGCTCACCTTCTTCGGCGGGCGCATCGAGGACGTCGTCTCCGAGCTGGCCGAGGCGCGCCCCACCCATCTGCCGTCCGTGCCCCGGCTGTTCGAGAAGGTGCGGTCCGTGGTGCTGTCCCTCGCCGAGGCGGAGGAAGGCGGGCGCGAACGGTTCGAGGAGGCCGTCCGCATCGGGGTCCTCGCCGCCGACGGCGAACTGCCCGCCGAGCTGAGGGAGGCGTACGAAGCGGCCGACAAGGCCCTCTACAGCCTGGTCCGGCAGGCGCTCGGCGGCCGCGTCCGGTGGGCGCTGACCGGCGGCGCGCCCATCGCGCCCGACACCGTCGACTTCCTGCGGGCCTGCGGCATCGCGGTCTACGAGGGGTACGGGATGACGGAGTCGGCCGGCGTCCTCACCCTCAACCACCCGGGCGCGGTGCGATACGGCACGGTCGGCCGCCCCGTGGACGGCGTCGAGCTGCGCATCGCGGACGACGGGGAGGTCCTTGCGCGGGGCGCCATGGTCTTCCTCGGCTACCACAACAACCCGCAGGCCACGCGTGAGGTCATCGACGACGACGGCTGGCTGCACACCGGGGACCTGGGCGCCCTCGACGAGGACGGGTTCCTCACGATCACGGGCCGCAAGAAGGACCTCATCATCACCTCGGGCGGCAAGAACCTCACCCCGTCCCTGACCGAACTGGCCCTCCAGACCACCCGTTTCGTGTCCCGAGCCGTCATGGTCGGCGACAACCGCCCCTACCCGGTCGCGCTCATCACGCTGGACGCGGAGGAGATCGCGGCCTGGGCCGAGCGCGAGGGAGTGCGGCTGACGGACCCGCCGTCCCGCGACCCCCGCGTCCGCGCACTGGTCCAGGAGGCCGTGGACGCCACCAACGCCACGGTGTCCCGCCCCGCCCGCATCCGCGCGTTCGCCCTCCTCGACGAGGACTTCACCGTGGAGTCCGGCCTCCTCACCCCGAGCCTGAAGGTCCGCAGGAAGGCGGTGACACAGCGGTACGCGGGGGTGGTGGAGGGCCTGTACGAGCAGTAGCCCCACGACCCGGGAGCTACTGGACGCCCATCAGACGCAGCAGTGCCGTGGTCGCCGCCGCGCCCACCACGACCACGGCGAACGGCGCCTTGCGCCAGGCGAGGACGCCACCGGCCAGGACACCGACGGGCCTCGCCCAGCCCGCGAAGTCCTGGCCCTCGGTGAGGGCGCCGGTGGCGAGGAGCGCGACCAGGAGGACCGTGGCGGCCACGGCCAGCAACTCCTGCACCCGCGGGGGGAGTTCGACGCGGCCGTGCAGGACCGGGCCCGCCAGGCGGAAGGCGTACGTGCCCGCGGCGAGGACGAGGACGCAGGCGAGCGTGGCGTTCATGAGGTGCTCCTCGAAGAGGCGGGACGGGGGCGGCGCGCCGCGAGCAGGCCGAGGAGGGCGAGCAGCACAGGCACTCCCGCGGGCAGCAGCGGCGCGGCGACGACCGCGATGACAGCACCCGCCGCCGCGGCCCGCCGCGCCGCGCTGTCGCTCCGCAGCGCGGGCAGCACCAGCGCGAGCAGCACCGCGGGGAACGCGGCGTCGAGGCCGAACCGGTCGGTGTCGCCGAGCGCGGACCCGGCGAGGGCGCCCGCCAGCACGCTCAGGTTCCAGGCGACGAACAGGCCGACGCCGGATATCCAGAAGGCGGCCCTGCGCTGCCGGCGGCCGCGCTGGGCCAGCACGAACGCCGCGGTCTCGTCCGTGACGAGATGCGCGCCGATCAGCCGCGCCGCCCAGGACCGGCCGAGGTCGTCGGCGAGCGCCAGACTGAACGCCGCCGTACGGGAGTTGAGCAGCAGACCGGTCGCCGCCGCGGCCAACGGCCCGCCGCCCGCCGTGAGGATGCCGACCGCGCTGAACTGGGCGGAGCCCGCGTACACCAGCAGCGACATGAGCACCGGCACCCACACGGGCAGCCCGCCGCCCACGGCGATGGCGCCGAAGGAGACGCCGACGACGGCGTCGGCGAGCCAGACGAGCGCGATGTCGCGCAGGACGCCGGGCGGGAGGTCGGATACGCGGACGAGGCCCTTGGGCGGTTCCCCGGGTATCTCGCCCGTTCGGTCGGACGGGTCATCTGTTCGGTGTGGCGAACGCATGCGTCGTAGGATGGGTGGAGTGGGGCGCGTTCGTCAAGGCGAACGATCGGTCCGCTGTACCGAACAGGAGAGAGCCGAGGGAAACTGTGATGACCGACGGGTCCCGCATGCCGCGCGAGTGGGTCGCCGCCGCCCTGCGCCGGGAGCGCACCAGGGCCGGCCTCTCCCTCTCCGAGCTGGCCAAGCGCGCCGGCATCGCGAAGTCCACGCTCTCCCAGCTGGAGGCGGCCACCGGCAACCCGGGCATCGAGACGCTCTGGTCGCTGGCCGTCGCGCTCGGCGTGCCGTTCAGCGTGCTCGTGGAGTCGCCCGCGCCCGCCGTGACGGTGATCCGCGCGGGCGAGGGCCCGACCATGCACGCGGAGAACTCGTCGTACGCGGGCACCCTGCTCTCCGCCGGGCCGACCGGCGTGCGGCGCGACATCTACCACGGGGCTTTGGAGCCGGGGCCCGCCCGCGAGTCCGACCCGCACATCCCGGGATCGGTGGAGCACCTCGTCATCAGCACGGGCCGGCTGCTCGCGGGCCCGTGCGGCGAGGCGGTGGAGCTGGGTCCGGGGGACTACATGTCGTATCGCGGGGACGTCGCACACTCGTACGAGGCGCTGGAGCCCGGCACCACGTTCGTGATGATCATGCAGCACACCTAGGCCGGGCGGGGCCAGGGGACAGGGGCCAAGGGCGGGGCAGGGGTCGGAAAAGGCAGGAGCCCCGCTTCCCCCGCTCACGCGGAGGAGCAGGGCTCCTTGGGTACTGCATCCATGTCCGGATCAAGTCACCGGAGGAATCACACACCTCACTGACGTGAGGCGTCCGATTACTGGGGGGTGACGTTCTCCGCCTGCGGACCCTTCGGGCCCTGCGTCACGTCGAAGGAAACGGCCTGGTTCTCCTCGAGGGAGCGGAAGCCGTTCGCGTTGATCGCGGAGTAGTGGACGAAGACGTCCGGGCCGCCGCCTTCCTGGGCGATGAAGCCAAAGCCCTTTTCAGCGTTGAACCACTTCACGGTTCCGGTAGCCATAAGCCCTCCTTGGGCCAAAGGGTTGCCCTGCTCCAGAACCAGCGATTGTTTAAACAACTGCATAAGTCTGAAAACGACGAGAGCCTGCGGGGTTACATGCTCCGCAGGCTCTGTACTGCAAGGGAAACCAAACTGCAACTTGCGGCGAGCTTAGCACGCAGACCCGGGAATGCAATAGGGGGCAAGATCACGTCACCCGGATGTTTGACGGGGCTCCCGACGGGGTTGACGGAGGGGGTTCGGGGGCGCGTCGGGCCCCCGGCGCCCGAACCCTCCCGCACGAGGGCTAGCCTCGCCGATGTGGACAATTCTCCCCTGAACGCCTTCGCGGGGGCAGGCGCCGAACAGTCGCACGACTCCCGCCGCATTCCCCGGCCACGCGTCGGTCACATCCAGTTCCTGAACTGCCTGCCCCTGTACTGGGGGCTCGCGCGGACCGGAACGCTCCTCGACTTCGAGCTGACCAAGGACACCCCCGAGAAGCTCAGCGAGCAGCTGGTCAGGGGCGAGCTCGACATCGCGCCCGTGACGCTCGTCGAGTTCCTGAAGAACGCCGACGACCTGACCGCCTTCCCCGACCTCGCGGTCGGCTGCGACGGGCCCGTCATGTCCTGCGTGATCGTCTCGCAGGTGCCACTGGACCGGCTGGATGGCGCCCGGGTGGCGCTCGGCTCCACCTCTCGCACCTCTGTACGTCTCGCGCAGCTGCTGCTCGCCGAGCGGTACGGCGTGCGGCCGGACTACTACACGTGCCCGCCCGACCTGGGGCTGATGATGCGGGAGGCGGACGCCGCCGTCCTCATCGGCGACGCGGCGCTGCGCGCGAACCTCATCGACGGGCCGCGGCTCGGCCTGGACGTGTACGACCTCGGACAGCTGTGGAAGGAGTGGACGGGCCTGCCGTTCGTCTTCGCCGTCTGGGCCGCCCGGCGCGACTACGCGGCGCGCGAGCCGGAGGTCGTACGCGCCGTCCACAAGGCCTTCCTCGCCTCCCGCGACCTCTCCCTGGAGGAGGTCGGGAAGGTCGCCGAGCAGGCCGCGCGCTGGGAGTCCTTCGACGCCGAGATCCTGGAGCGGTACTTCACGACGCTCGACTTCCGCTTCGGCGCCGCGCAGCTGGAGGGCGTCACCGAGTTCGCCCGCCGGGTCGGCCCGACGACGGGCTTCCCCGCGGACGTGCACGTGGAGCTCCTGAAGCCGTAGCGGCAATTCGCGCGGCGAAATCGGAATGCAGCCGATGCCGCAATAGTTCGCGGCTTCCGGATTGCGTCCGGGCATGCCCGCGGTGAACGGCAGACTCTTGCCGCTCTTGCCGCTCTCGCCTTCAGGCAATTGCCGGACAGAGGTACGTCAGGCGTACGTCAGGGGAACGTAGCGGACCATTCTGGTCATTGCGTACGTGTGGCGGCGAATGCGGGCGGGTGCGTTCCCGCGCGCGCTTGCGCACTACGCTGATCCGGAGTGCTGAGGCGCGCGAGGTGTCCGGACAGCACGCCTGGGGGAGGCCACGGTCATGCATCCGCTCGAAGCCGGCGAACCCACCACGATCGGGCCCTACCGGCTGCTCGGCCGGCTCGGCTCGGGCGGTATGGGCCGGGTCTATCTGGGGCGCAGCGCGGGCGGCCGCACCGTCGCGGTCAAGGTCGTGCACCCGCACTTCGCGCTCGACGAGGAGTTCCGGGCCCGCTTCCGCCGTGAGGTCGACGCGGCGCGGCGGGTCGGCGGCGACTGGACGGCGCCCGTCCTGGACGCGGATCCGGACGCGTCGGTGCCGTGGGTCGCCACGGGATACGCGGCGGGCCCTTCGCTCACGGAGGCGGTGCGGGAGGGCGGACCGCTTCCCGAACACTCCGTACGGGTCCTGGGGGCGGGCCTCGCCGAGGCCCTGGCGCACGTGCACGCCCTGGGGCTCGTCCACCGCGACGTGAAGCCGTCGAACGTCCTGCTCACACTCGACGGGCCGCGCCTGATCGACTTCGGCATCGCACGCGCCACCGACGGCACGGCGTCGCTCACCTCCACGGGCGTCTCCATCGGCTCGCCCGGCTACATGTCGCCCGAGCAGATCCTCGGCAAGGGCGTCACGGGCGCGGCGGACGTCTTCTCGCTCGGCGCGGTCCTGGTGTACGGGGCGACGGGGGAGTCACCCTTCCCGGGCGACTCGTCGGCCGCGCTGCTCTACAAGGTCGTCCACGAGGAGCCCGAACTGGGCTCGCTCACCGGCGATTTGCGGGACCTCGCCGCCGCCTGCCTGGCCAAGGAGGCGGCCGCGCGGCCCGCCCCGGAGGAGCTCGCCCGCCGCCTCGCCCCGGCGGGCGCGGCGGCGCTGGTCGCGGCGGGCTGGCTGCCCGGTCCCGTCGTGGAGCGCGTGAGCCGGAGCGCGGTGCGGCTGCTCGACTTGGACACGGGCGCGGGTGCGGAGGCGGGCTCGGCCGCGGGCGCGGCGTCCGTGAATGCTCCCTCCGGTCCCGTACCGTTCAACGCCCCTTCCGTGGAAGGCTCTTTCGGGCCGCCCGACCCCTCGTACAACCCGTCGTCAGGCCCCTCTCAAGCCGCGCACGCCGACCGGGTGCCGGAACCCCGCACCGAGCCCCCGCCCGGCAAGTTCTCCGTCTCCGTCGCCGCGACCTCCGTGCCGGAAGGCCCTGAGGGGCGCGGCCGTAAGGTGAGTTGTACGGTCGCGCTCGCCGTGGCCGGAGCGCTTGCCGCCGTCACGGTCGGCTCGGTGTTCGTCTTCGGGATGCTGCCGAAGGACGACGACATGTCGGGAGGCGCAGGACCGAAGCCACCGGCCGCGACCGGCGCGCCCAGCACGCCCGGCGACTCCGCGGGCTCCGGGAAGGTCCCCGAGGCCTACCTCGGAAAGTGGCGCGGCCGGGCCGACGCGAGCGGCGGCACGATCCCTCTCGGCACGTTCACGGTCACCCTGCGCCAGGCGAAGCCGGGCGAACGCCTCGGCACGGTCCTGCAGCGCGACCCGATCGGCAACACCTGCACGGACGTCCTGACCCTGAAGTCGGTCACGCCCGAGCGGCTCGTGGCGCGGGGCGAGGGCGCGAAGAGCAACGGCGGCCAGTGCTCGCAGACGCCCCACACCGTCTATCTGCGTCCCGACGGGAAGAAGCTCATGTACACGTCGGACGATCCGAAGGCGGGGGATCCGAAGGCGCGGCTGTCTCCGGTGGAGTGAGCCGCCGCCTGCGCCTCATGGTGCGCAGGTCGTAGGCGCCCAGGACGCCCGCGACGCCGACGACGGTCGCCGTGAGGCCCACCGCCCAGACGTACGGGTAGTTGCTGCTGACCCAGCAGTATTCACCGGCCGCCGAGCACGACCCGTGGCGGCGGCTGTGCTTGGGCCGGATCGTCTGTGCCGCGATGGCCAAGGCCATGAGCGCCCCGCAGGCCCCCGGCAGCGCGACGAGGGCCCAGAGGGCCGAGCGGGCCTTCTCCTTCCGCCAGTTCGTGCGGAAGAGCGCGGCGACCATCCACGCACCGGCCGGCGGCAGGAGGAGCCCGGTCGTCGCCGCGAAGCCGTAGCCCCCGCCGGGCCAGTCCGGTGCGAGCTCGTGCCACATCTCACCGGCCCAGCTGAGGGGCCCGAAGATGAGCGCCGCCGAGCCCACCACCAGGCAGGCGGCCACCGTGCAGCCGAAGCCGACGGAGCGCAGCCGGACGCGCCACCCGACCCGCTTCCCCCCGCGCCCCTTCGCCGGGGGCGAGGTCCGCGCCCCCGGCACATGCGCGTACCGCAGCGCGGCCCCCGCCGCCCGCCGCCGCGCCTTCTTCGCCGATCCGCCCACGAACGCCCCCCTCGGGCCTACGACGGAGTGGTCAGCGTGGCGAGTTCGCCGTTGCCGAGGTGCAGCATGCCCTTGCCGGGCGTCACCGGGCCGCCGACCACGCTGCGCGAGATCCTGAGCCCGATGAGTTCGCCGCTGGAGCTGTCCTGCGGCGACAGCAGAATGCCGCGGCGGCCCTTCTTCGCGTCGACCTGCCAGCCCGAGAAGCCGCTGCACACGTCCTCCTCGTCACCGGCGAGGACCAGGGCGAGGCCCAGGTCGGCGCCGCGCTGGATGATCCGCTTGAACTGGCTCGCCGCGTCCGCGTCCTCCAGGATCTCGGCGTCGTCGATCAGCACGACGACCGGCTCGTCCGGTGACGCGTCCGCCTCGTCGATGAGCTCCTCGAACTCGTCCTCGTCGATGTCGTCGCCGGTGAACACCTTCAACACGCCCTCGGTGCCCTCCAGTTCACGCAGCGGCGACTGGCGCGGGGCGGCGACGACCAGGCGTACACCCTGCGCGCGGAACGACCGCGCCATGTTCATCAGGACCGTCGAGCGCCCCGACTTGGCCGGGCCCGCGATGACGAACGCCGGCACGCCCTGCGCCAGGTCGGGGCCGTACCCCATGACCTCGTCGCCGCCGATGCCCACCAGCGCCCACAGCTTCGAGCGCGATGCCTCCGGGTCGCGGAGCTCCCACGCCTCCTCGAAGGTGATCCGGCTCGGCAGCGTGTCGACGCGGAACGGGCGGCGGTGGCGCGGCACTTCGGCGTCCCGGGCCGCGGCCCGCTCGCCGATCGCGGCGATCGCGGCGGCCTGCCCCTGGCCCGTGGAGTCCTCGGAGAGCAGCGCGAACTGCGTCTCCGTACCGCTCTCGTTGCGGAAGGCGCGGCCCGGCGCGATCTCCTCGGGGACCTTGCGGGCCGGGATGCCGAGCATCGAGAAGTCGGAGCGGTCGGCGAGGCGCAGGCCGTACTTGTCCTCGGTGAGCGAGGAGATGCGGCCCACCAGGATCTGCCGGTCACCCGTCATCACCATGTGGATGCCGACGCTCGCGCCCTCGCGCATGATCGTGGTGATCTCGTCGGTGAGCGACCCGTGGTCGATCTCGCCGAGCGTGGGCAGCCAGCCCTCCCACCGGTCGAGCAGCACGACGAGGTGCGGCAGGCGCTCGTCCTCGGCGGCGTCGGCCCGCTGCTCGCCGATGTCCGCGTACCCCTTGTCGGCGAGGAGGTCCTGGCGGCGGGTGAGTTCGCCCTTGAGGCGGTTGATGAGGCGCACCACGCGCTCGGTCTGGTTGCGGCCGACGACGGCGCCGCAGTGCGGCAGCCGGGTCAGCGCGTTGAGCGCGCCGTTGCCGCAGTCGATGCCGTACAGGTGGACGTCGGCGCAGGAGTGCGTGCGCGCCAGGGAGCCCGCGATCGTACGGAGCACCTGCGAGCGGCCGGAGCGCGGGGCGCCGCCGATCATCAGGTGGCCGAAGCTCGCGAAGTCCACGACGACCGGGCGGCGGGCCTGGTCGGCGGGCAGGTCCTCGACGCCGTACGGGGCGGGCGTGAGCGCCCCGGGAGCCGTGCGCGGCGCGGGCGCGGGGATCTCGTCGAGCAGCACGGTCTCGCCGAGCGCGGGCAGCCACGGGCTGTGCTGGGCGGGGATGCCCATGACCCGGTTGGCCTCGATGATCTCGTCGACCAGGACCTTCAGGTCGGTGATCTCCTCCTCCTCGCGGGCCTGCGCCTTCGGCTTCGCCAGCGAGGCGCGGCCGAGCGCCGACCAGTCGAGGGCGTCGACCCAGGGCGCGAGCAGCGTCGGGTCGGCGGCGCCGGGCCTGCGGCCACCGACGCGCCCCGACTGGAAGGGCACGAGCGAGGCGTGCCCGAGCCGGACATAGGCGCGGCCGGGCGTGTTCTTGCTGATGTGCCCGGCCTCGGGGGAGTCGATGACGTCGGTGGACTCGCCGCCGTCCGTCACGCGCAGCGCGATGCGGAGGTTGGTGTTGGCGCGGATCTCGGGGGAGACGACACCGGAGGGCCGCTGGGTGGCGAGGAGCAGGTGGATGCCGAGCGAACGGCCTCGCTGGGCGATGTTGACGAGACCGGTCACGAAGTCCGGCAGGTCGCGCACCATGGACGCGAACTCGTCGATGACGATGAGGAGTCGAGGCACGGGAGCGTGCGACGGGTCGCGCCGCACGAGATCCTGGTAGTCCTCGATGTCCTTGGCGTCGGCGTCCGCGAGGATGTGCTCGCGCCGCTTGAGCTCGGCGCCGAGCGATTCGAGGGCCCTTTCCACGAGGTGCGCGTCGAGGTCGGTGACCATGCCGACGGTGTGCGGCAGCTTCACACAGTCCTTGAACGCGGAGCCGCCCTTGTAGTCGACGAGGACGAAGGTCATGTTCTCGGGCGTATTGGCCACGGCGAGGGCGGCCACGATGGTCTGCAGCAGCTCGGACTTACCGGAACCGGTCGTACCGGCGATGAGACCGTGCGGCCCGTCCTTGCGCATGTCGATGCCGAAGGGACCGTCGTACGACTCACCGATGACGGCCATCGTCGACTGCCCGCCGGCCTGCCACCTGGCGGTGATCGCCCCGGACGTCGGCGGCTCCAGCTGGAGTACGTCGAGGAGACGGCTGGAGCCCGGCAGCGCCGAGTCCTCGGTCTCCCCGCTGATGTCGCGCAGCGGCGAGATGGACCGCGCAAGACGCAGACACCAGGCGGGCGTCACGAAGTCCGGTCGCACGTCACGCAGCCGCTCGGCCCCGCTCATCTCCACGCGCAGCCTCAACTCCCGCGGGGCATCGGCCTGCTGCGGGTCGGGCGCGGTGGTGTGCCAGGCCTGGAAGGAGGGGAAACCACCGGGAGCCTGCTGGGGCGGGGCGGGCGCGTGCGAGGCACCCCTGGGCGCCTGAGGGGCCATGCCGCTCGCGTAGGCGTTCGGGTCCGGCATCGGATCCGGCTTCGGCTCGGCGACCACGAAGGCCTGGCACTCGCCGGGCAGGAACCGTTCCTCGGTGTCGAGACAGAGCGCGTACATGTGCACGGCGGGACCCTCGCGCAGCAGCCGCACCACACCCGGCAGGGACCGCAGCCGCCGCGACCCGTCCCACACCACGACGATGTCCGGATCGGAGAAGTTCGCGCCCTGGCCCTTGTTCTCCTCCATGGCCTTCACGCGCGCGTCGAGGATCTGGGTCAGCTCACCTATGCGGGCGCCGACGGTCTCGGCATCCGTCCCGATGAGGACGTTGATGTCCTGGCCGCCCGAAGGACGGGCGTGCGGCAGCCACCGCACCCAGTCCCAGCTCTCCTTCGACGTGGCCTCGGTCAGCACGTAGAACTGCACGTCCATCGGGCTGTGCAGCGTCGCGGCCTGCGCGACCGCCCAGCGGCCGAGGGCCGTCGCCGAGTCGTCGGGCCCCGCGATGCCGATGACCCCGAGCCCCTTCAGCGGCAGGGCGACCGGCGCGTCCTCGATGTGCCAGGTCACCTGCCGCCGGTGATCGTCCTTCTCCGGGTCGTCCAGCACGACCTCGGAGGGCAGCCGCCCGGTGCCGAAGCGCATGAGGAGGTGATCGGCGTCGGTGCGCCGTCGCTCCCACAGCCGGGTCCGCGGACCGGTGCTCAGCGCGAGCACGGTGGCCGGGTCGGGCACGGCGCTGCGCCGGTCGAGCCGCTCGGCGACCAGCGCGTCCTGAGCGTCCTTCTCGATCCGCGCCTTGGTCTCCTTGTACTCCTTGACCTGCTTCGCATGGGACTTGCGCCCGTGCTTCTTGTCCATGAAGTAGTTGCCGAACAGCATGATGGGGCTCAGCCCCGCCATGATCAGGTAGTACCAGCGGTCGAAGATCATCGCCGCGACGACGGCACCGACCAGCGGGAACAGCGCCATCAGCCACGGCAGCGGCCGCGCCTCGTACTCCCGGGGCGGGGTGGGCAGCCGGAAGGAGGTCTGGCGCTCGGGCGGGCGCAGCCGCGGGGGCCGGTTGTAGTCGAGCCCGGCACCGTCCTCGGACCACTTGAGGGCGGCGTTCGGAGGGGTGTACCTGACGAGTTCCAGGAGGGTGTTGCCGAGCGCGATCTGGGCGCCGAGCGGCCAGGCGACGGTGTCGGCCGGGCCCTTGGCCCGCGCCTTCACCCGCGCGTCCCGCCGCTCCTTCCACTCCTTGTGCGCCTGCTTCTCCCGCTTCTCCCGAGCCTTCCGCTCCTTCCGCGACTCCCCTTCGGGCGGGACGGCCGCCCCCGCCGGCTCGGGCTCCTCCTTCTCCACACCGAAGGGCTCCCCGTCGACGGTGACGCCCTCCTTCGCCTTCTCTCCCCCGTGGAGGGTGACGTGGCAGGTCCCGTCGGTTGCAACTGACAACGTGAGGGCGCGCGACGCCATCTCGGGATCGTCGATCCGGATGTACGAGGCGGGCCCGCTGCCGATGTCGTACCGCCCGATCCCGAGCCGGTGCACGGCGCCGGCGGCGGCCCCGCTCGCGACGCGCAGTTCGACGAGCCCGGAGGGCTCACCCGGCAGACACCCGGCGGGATCGTCGAGGCTCACGACGGCGCCCTCGCGCAGCGGCGAGGTGACGACGGTGGCGGTGGGATCGACGGCGTACCCGTCGACGTAGATCATCGGGGCGCCGCGGCCGGGCGCCTGCTGCCCCTGCCCGATCGGAATGATCTGCGCACCGCCGCGGCCGACCTGCCGGGCCAGTTCCACCGCGATGTCCTGCACGGTGGACTCGGGATCGGCGTCGAGAACCACGTCGGCGGAGCCCCCGCCGAACGGATCGACGACGGTCAGAGTCAGGCGCACGATCGTCCTCCCCGGAGCTGAACAATGCGCCTGACGATATCCGCTCGCGCCCGACGGTATCCGCTCCCCCCTTCCCACAGGCAACGGCCTGCACACAGTCCTCGCACCTGCCCCATACCGGAACCAAGCCCACCACTTCGCACTCGCTCATAGCAGAGCTGTGACTCAACCGGGCTGCGTTCCCGGCAACCTCACCCGTAAGCTGCTGGCGCACGAGCGGAAGATCGCACCATCCGCAAAGAGGAGCCACGGGGGTTGGCCCTGCGGCGAGTTGATAGGGAGAGAGCCTCATGGCCAAGGACCTTGATGTCACATATCAGGACATGCGTGACGCGGCGAAGCACGTCGTCAAGGAGAAGGACAAGCTCAACGAGAAGCTGGACGGCCTGAAGAAGTACATCAAGAACCTCGTCGAGACGGGCTTCGTCACGAAGAGCGCCTCGAAGGCGTTCGACGAGAACTTCGACGACTTCGTCGAGGGCGCGAAGAAGACCCTCGAGGGCCTGGACGGCATGGGCGACTACCTGACGAACGCCGCCGACAAGTACGAGCAGATCGACGACGAGCTGGGGCGGGCTGCGCGGAAGTAGGCGGCCGGCGTCACGCCGACGGGGAGTGGGGTGTCGGAGGCCGGCTCCGACGCCCTGCCCCGTGTCCCGAACGTCCCGTCGGCCGCGGCTGGAGGAATGGCACCGCGCCACGACCGCAGCGTGAGAAGTGCCCGGTGCGCTCGGTCAGTTGTCGGCCTGGGGCTCTTGAATCGCGTGCTGTCGAATCGCGTGCATATGGAGTTCGCTGCGGAACTCCTCCGTCGTGAGCCGGATCCAGGACGCGTCACGGAACTTCAGCAGCAGCAGCTGTGACCGGAACTCACCGTGGAACGGGTCGACGAGTTCGGCAGTCCCGGCGGGCAGGCGGGCGACGATCTCCATGTGCTTCTCCCGCCCCACAGAGACGCGGCGCGGCGGTGCGGCCAGGACGATCTCGTCCTGAGTCGCGACGACGAAACGCTGATGGTGAGAGGAATGGCTGTACCAGCGCAGCAGGAACTGCCCGGCTTCACCGCTCCAGTTGCCGTCGAAAACACGGTCGAGGCCCTGCTTGTCGACGAGTATCTTGAGCCGCGCCTCGTCCTCACGCGCTCGCCGATTCTCGTCTCCGTTGTTCTCGAACAAGAACTCCCGGAGACGGTCCAGGAGGGACAGCAGGCTGACGAACGGCAGGAGAGGTACGGCCAGCGCCGTGCCGAGCATGCCCAACGGAGGCATGGCCGCCGGGCGCAGCCGCGGCTCACCGGCTGCCCGGAGCACCTCGGCCGGAGGATCGGGAATCTTGCCGATCGTGCACCAGCCCGCGGCTTCGGCCCGGATGCCGAGGCGTTGGGTGATCATGCGCTGGTCGCCCCTGGATGTCACGTCAAGACTCTCCTCGTCGGCACGGAACAGGCTTGCTGCAATCGAGAGCGTATCGGGTGCCGGGTGGTACCCGGGAGGAAGAAATCGGCTGGCGCGACCGCCCTTGTCAGGCGCTCGGCCGGCCTCAGCCGGAAGGGGGGTGGTCCTCGTGGGGGACCACACAAAAGCGGATCTCGCCGCCATAAAGAAGTGTTCGCGAGACCTGGGAAAGATTCACAGCGAGTTCGAGCGGAACGGAAATCCCGCTGATGAGTATGGGCATGCGGTGGGTCATGGTGGCCTGAAGGATGCCTTCTCGGAATTCGGGGACACCTGGAAGAAGACGCGGAAGAAACTCATGAAGGAACTCGAGAAGCTGGCCGAGTTCACTTCCACGGCCGCCAAGACGTACGACAAGATCGATCATGAGTTGGCCGAGGCGATACGGGGCGCCAAGGCGCAGAGCAAGGGGAAGAAATGAGCAGGACGGACAGTGACTGGCCGCCGCTGTGGCATGACGACCCGACTCCGGGCGATCCGGAGGAAGTGGCCGAACTCGGCCGCAAGCTCCGCAAGATGGCAGACATGATCGATGAGCAGTCCCGGGTCATCAAGGCCCTCTCCTCGGTGGAGGGCTGGGACAGTGAAGCCGGCAGGGGCTTCCACGAGATGGCGGGCGGCACCGCGGACAAGCTCAAGAAGGCGTACGAGCGGTACGACGAGGCTGCCAAGGCCGTCGGGGAGGAAGTCCGCGAGGGAAGCTCGGACGAGTTCGCCAGCGAGATGCGCAGGGCGCAGAAGAAGGCGGACAAGGCGCTGAGGGACTACCGCGAAGCCGAGGCGGACCACGACATCGCCGAACGCGAGGTCAAGAAGTTCACCGACAAGTACCCCATGAACAACATTCCCGCGAAGGACAGGGAAGAGTACAACCGCTGGGTCGAGAAGGAAGCCGATTCCCTCCACCGCATCGGTGGCGCGCGGAAGCTGGTCAGCGAGGCGCGCGAGATCTACGACGAGGCAGGAGACAAGGCCGCCAAGCACATCAAGAACGTCGTGCACCATGACGACGTGCGGGACCCCGGCGGCTTCATGAACTTCCTCGCGGACTGGGCGGACGCGCTGTCGAACATATCGGCCGTACTGTCCGTTCTGGCTGTGATCTGTGCGTTTGTTCCGCCGTTGCAGTTCCTTGTGCCGATTTTCGCGACGCTCGCCGTGGTGACCAGTGCCGCCGCTCTGGCTGGACACGCGTACGACATGGTCGCGCGCGGCGGAAAGCTCGACTTCATGAAGCTGGGCACCGACGTGCTGGGAGTGCTGCCCGGCCTCGGCGCACTGAAGGGCTTCAAGCTGGTCAAGGGCCTCAAGGGGCTTTCCAAGCTCAAGGCTGTCCGCTTCAGCGGCCTGCGCGCTCTGGACGGCGTGGGGCACAACTTCCTGAACGGTGTGGCGGTCAAGACTGCCAACAAGATCCTGGGGCGGAAGGCGCGAAAGGAACTCCTCGACGGAAAGAAGATCACGGCGGCCATCAAGGGAGCGGGCCTCGCCAGTGCTCTGAACAAAATGATGCACGGCCATAACGGCGAGCGGACCGGGTACCAGGAACCGCCCAAGAAGCCGGCCGTCACCCCCACGCCGTCCCCGTCGCCCCGGCCCTCGCCGAAGCCGTTCAACGCGGCCCTCGCGGCCTGACGGCAGAAGAAGCCACCGTGGCAGACAGTGGGCAGGAGCCGCTCGGCGCCCGGGAGTTCATCGGGCGCAGGGGCGGCGACGTGGTGACTTTGGTGGACGGGGAAGTGATCGCCGCCGTTCCCGAGGCGAGGCGCGCCGCCGAGGAGGCCCGTCAGGAACTCCGGTTCGACTTCCTGGACGACCAGGCGGTGCTCGCGCTGTTGCGCCGTCGGCACCAGGACGAGGTGGCCATGTTCCGGGCGGGCTTCGCGCACGGCATGCCTCTCGCACTCGTGGGCTTCGGAGCCGTGACGTACTGGGGCGGCGTGGCCCAGTACTGGGAAACCTCCACTTCCCGCACGGCCTATCTGGCGATCGCGGGAGTCGTCGTGGCGGTACAGCTCTTCTTCTTCGTACGAAGCGCCGCCTCGCACTGGGGCGATCCGGCCCGCCAGTACCTGCGTGCCCGGGCGCACGCATACCGGAAGATCGCGCACTTGGCCCGCCGGGGAGGGGCCGAGGTGCCGACGCACTACCCGCATTACGGCCCGTACCCCTTCGCGGCGAAATTCCGCCCCGAGGCGGATGAGGACGGGCAGTCCGAGAATGGAAGTTCAGATGGCCACTGACATTGCCGAAGAGGCGCACCTCAGCCTCACGGGGGACGAGGGCATAGAGGCCCGCTGGGTCATGCCCGAAGGGTTCCTTGAACTGCCTTTCGAGGCCGAGGACACCGACGAACTCGCGGACCAGCTGTTGGAGTTCGCGGCGACCTCGCTGCCCGGCGCCGACGAGGAAGTACAGATTCAGTGGGCCGTCATGTGTGCGCTGAACTACGACGAATTCATCGAGGCAGGCATTCAGTACGCCGGCTTCGTCACGACCGAGGTCGAAGGGGTCCGCTGCACCGCGACGGTCAACGTCAGCATGACCGACCTGGACGAAAGGGCCGGACGCCGCCCCGCCGGCTTCATCGCCACCACGATGCGGCACCTGGACATCGGCGAGGTGAGCGAGGTATCGCTGCCCTGTGGCCCGGCGGTGACGTGCGTCGGCAGCCGCTCGGCCACGGTCGACGGCAACCTCACCCAGTCCGGAGAGCCCGAAGCCATCCAGACCTCCTTCATACAGGTCCAGATCCCGGTGAACAACGGAACCGCTCTGGTCCTGGAGATGGGAACCCCGACCGCCGAAGGGTGGGACACCTTCTCCGCCATGTTCGCCGGCATAGTGAAGAGCGTCCGCTTCTTCGACGACCAGGGATCTCCCGTGGTGATGCCAGGGTGACGAACGCACCGGAGACCGACGCCGTGCCGCAAGCGGCCGTCCCGAGGGACTACCGGCTCCTGGTTCCCCGTGAGTGGTTCCGCATCGACCTCACGCAGGACCGCTGGCGCCGCACGCTCAAGACGTTCGTGGACCGGCAGGCGGAGGGGCGCCGCGTCTCCCCGGACCTCACCCGGAAGGTGTGGGCTTCGCTCCGCAACACCGCGGAGGTCGGGCGGGCGCGGGGGGCCATGGAATTCTTCCTGCTGACGACTGCACAGGACGGTGGTATGCCCGCATCGCTCCTGGTGTCGCTGATGCCCCTGGGAACGAAACCTGCGGACCCGCACAAGTACGCGGCGTGGCTCGAACTCAGAGAACCCGACGAGGGAAGCCCCCGCCGCCGGATATCGGTGGTGAACCTCCCCGCAGGCCCTGCCGTACGTGTCCTTGGACCGACGACCCTCGACCTCCACGCCCAACTTCCGGGTGCGAAGGGCTACATGTTGCTTTCCTTCGCGGCACCGCTCATCGGAATGGCAGGTCCGATGGAGCGGTTGTGCGACGCGATCGCGGGCTCACTGTCGTGGGTGGAGTGAAGGACGATCTGCGAGCTCCCCTCATCGTGAGGGGAGGCGCTGGTCAACGATTGATCGACTGGACTTCCTCGACGGTGACGTCCTGGACCGCCTCGATCTTCCCGTCGGGCATGCCCACCGCGGCGTCCTGGCCCGTGCCCGTCCAGCTGATCTCCCACGTGAGGGAGGCCTTCAGGGGGAACGTGGCGCCGCCCGACGAGCGGCCGTAGACGATGCCGCAGGGCGGGGTCTCCTTGGCCTTGCCCTTCGCGTAGGGCTCGCCGATCCTGCCGTCGGCGATGGGGCATTCGCCGTTGGCGGGGAGAGTGGTCGCGTCCTCGGTTCCGGGGTCGAGGGTGAGCGACTTGGGCCTGGCGGTCGTCGTCGCCTCGATGTTGAAGCCGGGGACGTTGATGGCCGCGGTCGCCTTCACCTCGTCGAATTCGGCCTTGTCGAGCCACGCCCACGTGGGCAGCTTGACCTTGGTGGTGCCGTCGGGCGCGAGGGTGACCTTGGTCTTCGGGAGCTCCATGTGCTGGTAGGCGAGGGCCGCGAGGATCTCCGGGGAGATGGCCTCCTCGTACTGGGGCGGCGGAGCTTCGCCGTTCTCGACCCAGAACGGGATGTCACTGCACGACGTTCGCTTCAGAATGTCCGGCTCGTCGGGGTTCTCGACGGCCGCCCAGAACATCCCCTCGCCGTCCTTGTCGACGTTGTAGTCCTTGTAGCCGGGAGTGTCCGTCCAGCCGTAGTCGTCCTCGTAGTGCCGCTGGAGCTCATTGATCGCCGCACCCGCGTGCCCGGACATCCCGGGCGCGCTCGCGGCGTCCTTGAGCTCCTTGGACATCTTCTTCTTGAATTCCTTGGCGCCGTAGGTCGGGGCGTACCAGCAGGGGGGCGGGTTCCAGTTGACGTCGGCCGAGGCGACGTTGCCGCTGCCGCCGCCCTTGGCGACTGCTCCGGAGTACTGGACTTTAGCGGCGGCGTAGATGCCGTTCCCGGACTTGTCGCTGCCGCCTTGGGCTTCCGTGTTGGCGCCCTTGCCGGAGCCCACCGGTTTCCCCGCGTAAGCGGCCTCGGTGAGGACGAGAGTGCTGAGTGCGAGGGTGAGGGCTGCGGTAGTGATGGCCGCGCGCCGCGATATGTTCACCGGCACTTCTCCGCCTTTGTCTCGACGAACACCTTGCTTGCCTGCCAAAGGCCGTCCCCCGTAGGGTGCTTGACCATTACGATCTTGTAGTAGTCGAAATCCTTGATGCTGTTCTCGGTCTTCAGAACCTTCCCGGACTTGATCTCTTTGCCGTAGAACTTGCTTGCGTCCGCACAGAACGCAACCTCGACCGAATCGCCATTCGCCGCGGACCGGGTGGTCGCCCGGTAGTGGCGCAAGGTGCCGTCCGCCGTCCACCCGCCGTCGAGCCAGCCGTCGATCTGGGTCTTCGCGTAATGGAGCCCGTCGCCGGTGGAGTAGGCAGTCACGGACGCGTCCTTGACCGTGCGCTTGTCGACACCCCGGTAGATGGCTCGGAAGAAGTTCGCGGCGTCATTCATCGCCGCCGCCTCGTTCTTGTCCTCCGGCTTGTCCCAGTCGAAGACGAGGTTCATGCTCTTCGGCAGCGAGACGTCCACGCCGTCCGGTTTGTCGGCGGCGGGGGCTCCTGACGGATCCGCCGACTTCTTCGGCTTCGCCGAGTTCGCGTCGGCTCCGGCGATCTTGTCCTTGTCCTTCGACTCACCGTCGTCTCCGCTGCCGCATGCCGTCAGGAGCAGGGCTGCGGTCGCGGCGAGCGCGGCGGTGACGGGCATGGTGCGGCGGTTCACGGTCGGCTCCCGGTGGGGCGAGGGTGTCTTCAGCGTGCCGACGTTAACCGCGGGGTCCTCCGTTCCGCCAGGGCCGACAGCGGGACAAGTTGCCGCATTCTGGCCGACTGTCACCGTGTCGTGACGCGCGGATGTAGTGGCCCGACGGGCTGGAGGTCAGCGGTTGACCGACTGGACCCCCTGGACCGTGACGTCCTGTTCGAAGGTGGAGAGGCCGACAGACAGCGCCGCCAGTTGCCGCGGGCGATCGGGGTCCGCGAGTCGGTCCAGGTCACCTTCCACCCCCGAATCCGAGCACCAGCAGAGCTGCCATGCCGCAGACCGACGCGGTGTGGGCCACCCCCTCACTGCTGGCACTCCTTCGCCGCCGTCTCGCCGCGGAACGACTGGACCAACCAGGTGTTGTGCTCTGTCTTCCGGAGCGTCGCGGTGTTGCGGATGAAGTCCTCGGGAGTCGGTTCCGTCTTCCGGGTCTTTCCGGACCTGATGTCCTTGGCGTACGCCTTGGAGCGGTCCTCGCAGTAGGTCACGATCGCGAGGTCGTCGGTGTTCTTCTCGACCTTTCGGTCGTAGTACCGGTAGGTCCCGGTGATGCTGCGTCCCTGTGCCTTCGCCTTCGTGACTTCCGAGGTGTAGAACTCGCGAGCCTCACCGGCGTAATAGCGAGTCAGGAGACGGGAATTGGGGTCCAGGTCCACATAGAGCCGCTGTCGGGCCATGAGGGCCTCGGCCTGCTCCTCGAGGATCCGGTCCTTTGCTTTGTCACCGGTCGCATTCGACTCGATCTCGACCTTGATGTCATCGGGGAGACCGAAGTCGGCGACCTTGGCCGAAGCGGTGGGGGAAGCCTTCAGCTCCGGTGCTTCCACGCTCTCGCTCTGATCCGCTCCCTTGATGGTGTCATCGGAACCGGAACCGGAACCGGAGTCGCTGCCGCATGCCGTCAGGAGCAGGGCTGCGGTCGCGGCGAGCGCGGCGGTGACGGGCACGGTTCGGCGGTTCACGGTCGGCTCCCGGTGGGGCGAGGGGCATGTCGAACGGGGTGACGTTACCCAAGGGATCACTGGTTCTGCAGGGGCGCTGCTACCAGGATGAGGGTGCCCAGACCGCCTTCGCCGTAGTTCTTGATCTCCCGGCAGCCAGTACCCGCCCCGCTTCCTAGAGTGGTGGCATGTACATCTCGCACCGCGCTCTCGACGGCAGCCGCCGGCACCGTCTCGCCGTCGGCACGATGCTCTTCCTGGTGACGCTGATACTCGGGGTCGGGCTGACCTTCGGCGCGTTCGATGACGGCATCGGATGGCTGATGCGGGTGGGGCTCGGGGCGATGGCGGTGTCCGTCTGGACCGTGGTCTGGTGGTGTGCGCGGTACTGGTACGCGGCGTACAGCGAGGGCCGCCGCGAGGAGCCGGTCCCCGAGCCCGGGTTCTGGCCGTGGCTGCTGCCCTGGGCCGTGCTGGTGACGTGTTTCGCGGTCACCGGGATCCGTGCTCTGTACGCCGGTGACAGCCAGGGCTGGTTCTCGATCGGCGTCGCCGGGGTCTTCGCAATGCCCGCGATCGGCGCGCTGGTCGGCCTGCTGTACGGCCTGGTGAGCGATGCGCGGTCCGGGCGGCGGCGTACGGCTGCTCCCTCGAGGGGCGCCGCGGAGGAGGCTGAGCGGCCGCGGAGGGATTGGGGGCCGATTGGCTGACCCCCTCGCGAGCCGAGCGCGCATTCCTACGCCAGCTTCGCGCTCTGCGCCTCCACGACGGCCTTGTTGATCCTCGCGTTGCCGGGGCGTGACTGGGTGAAGGCCAAGCCGTCCACCGCGTAGTAGAGCGCGAGGGTGTCGCCGTGGCGGGCCGCCTGGGCGCGCATGGTGTGGGTGACGCCCTCGTGCTTCGTCGTGACGCTGAAGGCGACCGACTCGTCGGCGCCGTTCGGTGTGGCGGCGGTTTCGGCGGTGACGGAGGAGAACGCGCCCGTGTTGCCGTCCGCCTTGGCCGCGAAGCCCGCCCCGCAGGAGCGGATCGCCTTGGAGAGGTCGGCCAGGGTGGCCTGCGCCTCACCCTTCGCGTAGGTGGCGAGCGTGACGTACGTGTAGGCGCCGGGCCCCTTCGCTCCCGTGGCGAGACGGACCAGGTCGGCCTTCGGGGTGCCGAGGGGGAGCTGGTTCGTCGCGTAGGCGATCGGGGCGCAGACGGGCTTGTCGAGCTTGACCTGTCCCTGGGACGTGGCGAACGCGTACTCGGCGTCGGGCTTCTTGATCGTGAAGCCCTTGACGTCGTTCTTGGACAGGATGGTGCGGCTGAGCTCGGCGGCCGGGTCCGCGGGTTTCGACGGGGATTCCTTCGCCTTGTCGGCGGAACCGTTGGAGGCGTCGGAGGAACCCGAGTCGGATCCTCCGCATCCGCTCAGGGCCGTGACGGACAAGAGGGCGAGAGCGGTCGCGGTGAGGGCGGTCCGGGTCCGTTTCATGGGGCTGAGGCTCCTGTCAGTGGCGGGCGTCCGCGGCACTGTACTGGGTGGCTCAGCCAGGGGGCGCGGGTGGCCCGGGCGACTCAGGGCCTCTTCTGGACAACCCGCACACGCATTTGCCTTCTTAGCCAGCCCGCGCCGTAGGACAGCTTCACTGCCGCGCTCAGCGCGGACCGTGGGCACTTGCTCCAGGTAAATGTGCGGGGAGCGAACGACGAGGGTCTTGTTCGGGAGCTTCCCGAATTCGGGCGCCGGTGCAGTTCGGAATTCATCGGGGCCACGCCCCATTCGACCTCCCTCGAAGGTTTCCAGTACGAAGGCAGCCCTTTCGACGCCGTGGGTGTTGCGGCGCCCGCGGTGCACGGTTACCACGCGCATGGCGAGGAACACGACAACACCAGGACGCGAAGCCACAGCATCGGCCGTGAGCGCGGGCTCACCCAGTACGCGACACTGCACCGGGAATTGGGGCTGCTGGATAGCGCGGAGGGCAGTTACGTCGAGTGGGAGAACCGGCACAATGAAGTGCGGCGTGCGGATTGGGCCGGCGGTGTCTGCACGGTGGACCTCGGTGGTGGAGAGCGGCGTGAGGTGACGATCGCCGGGCTTCAGGAACTGGGCCGGCCGACGTGCACAGGTGAACGTCCGTCCGCCAGGCGTCCACCGAGACAGTGACGCCCCGCCCCGGCCATGATGGCCCGATGTCCGACAAGACCTCCACCCACACCACCGCCCACCCCACCCCCCGAACCGAACCCCCGCACACCCCCGCCGACGAACACACCTCCCTCACCGCATTCCTCCAGTACCAGCGCGAGACCCTCGCGATGAAGTGCGCGGGGCTGACCGCCGAGCAGCTCAAGGAGCGGGCCGTGCCGCCGTCCGACATGTCGCTGCTCGGGCTGGTGCGGCACCTCGCCGAGGTCGAGCGGAGTTGGTTCCGCAATGTCCTGAGCGGTGAGGCGATCGGGGCAAACTGGAAGAGCCGCGTACCCGGTGACCCGGCCGACTTCGACGTGGCGGACGCCGACCCCGACGAGGCGTTCGAGCGCTGGCACGCGGAGTGCGCCCGCTCCCGCGCCGTCGTGGACGCGTTCGACTCCCTTGATGTCACCGTCGACTTCCGCGACGACACGTACTCGGTGCGTTACGTCCTCACGCACATGATCGAGGAGTACGCCCGCCACAACGGCCACGCCGACCTGCTCAGGGAGCGGATCGACGGAGCCACCGGCGAGTAGCCCCCGTAGGCTGGCGGCCGGAAACAGACGGACCGGGGGACGGGGAGAGTGCCAGCCATGGCCCGCTACACAGCACCGCAGACCATCGCGCGCGGCGGATTCAGCATCAAGGTGCCGGAGACGTGGTGGGAGTTCGACGTGCGGCCCGAGTCGCGTGACGCCGCCATCCGGCAGATGATCAACGACCGCGTCCGGGCCCGCCCGGAGCTGGCCCCGCACCGGGAGACCTTCGAGGCGTTCCTGCGCAAGGCGTCGAAGGACGCCTGGCAGTCCGGCGCGCTGTACTGCGGCTGCATGGCGGAGAGCTTCGGCGGCGATACGCCGGTCACGGGCTCGGTCACCGTCTCCCTGGTCGGCGCCCGCACACCCAACGGCGACGTGCTCCCCACCGACCCGGACCGCATCGTCGCCCAGCTCGGCGTGCGCGAGGCCAAGCGGGAGGGCGACGCGTGGCGGAAGGTCACGACGGTCGAGATCCCGGGCGTCGGCCTCGCGGCCCGCACGTATGGCATCGAGGACGTCTCCGTGGACGGCGACGACCGTACGATCCGCGTCGTTCTGATGCAGACCTTCATCCCGGTCCCCGGCCAGGAGGGCAAGGTCGCCCTCGTCTCGGGCAGCAGCCAGGTCCTCGGCCTCGCGGACTCTTTCTTCGACATCTTCGACGCGGTGACGTCTACGTTCCGCTTCGTGCCCTGAACCGCTCGGCCCGGTCCCGCCACCGAACAAACCACCACTCCTATGGACACGACACGAGCAAGCAGGTTGTGGTCCGCGGAGACCGACCGCGTACTGCGGGCGGCCGGCTGGCACCCCGGGCGAACCGTGCCCACGGCCGAGTGGGAGAGAGTCCTGCACGAACACGGCGGCTTCGAGATCCACGAGGCGGCACGGCTCTTCCTCGCCGAATTCGGCGGTCTGGCGTGCGAGGAGCGGGGGCCGGGCAGGACGATGGCCCGCATGGGCTTCCGGCTCGACCCTCTCGCGGCCGAATGGGACGACGAGATCTTCGACGTACTCAGCGAGGAAGCGGGCGCGTATCTGTATCCCGTCGGCGAGGCCGACCGCCGCAACAGCTATCTGGGAATCGCGCCGGACGGCAAGGTCTATATCGGCATGGACAGTGTCACGCTGCTCGCCGATACCGGCGACGAGGCCCTGGAGAAACTCATCGAGGGTATCCGCTGAACCGGGTCATTTGTCTCGACGCCGGGAGACGACGGGCGGCACCGTGCACCACTTCGACGCCGCCGTCCTGCTCACCGAGCAGGAAATCCACCGCGGCTTCGCGAAGTCCTTCCGGTTCCCCGGCTGTTACGGCGACAACTGGGACGCGAGAAGATCGCGCTCAGGGTGCGGCAGTCCGACCTGATCGTCACGGTGGGAGACGGGTTCGTGACGGTGTCTTTCGTGTCAGCGGCGGAGCAACGCCCGCCCGACGGTGACCTCAAGGAGGCCATCATGGACTTCGACTCAGCGCTCTCCGGGTTGCCCGGGGTCGCACCGCTCCCCGGTATGGAAGCCGCCTGGCGGTGGTCTCCCAACCCGATGTTCACCTTCACCGCCGCAGCGAGCGCGGACCGTGGGCACTTGCTGCAGGTCAATGTGCGGGGAGCGAACGACGAGGGGCTCGTCCGGGCGGTGCTCACGTTCGGGCGTGAGCGCAGCCCGCAGTTTGTCGGGGCGGCGGCCCAGTTGACTCTTCTCGAAGGCTTCCGTCACGAAGGCAGCCATTTCGACGCCGTGGGTGTCGTGGCCCCCAAGGTGCACGGTTATCACGCGAACGGGAATCCCGAACTGAATGCGCTCACCTATGCGCTGTTCCCCGCCTTTCGGATCGAGATGTCCGGCAGGGAGACGGAGGAAGAGGCCTGGGGGAGATTCCGCAGAATGCTTCAGCCGACCAAGCTCGACCGGGCCCCCGTACCGTTCGTGAAGATGCGCTATGACAACACCGCGACGCAGAGCCACAGCACCGGCGGCGAGCGCGGGTTCGCCCGGTACGCCACGTTCTCGCGTGAACTGGGGCTGCTGGAGGGCGCGGACGGCAGTTACGTCGAGTGGGAGAACCGGCACGGTCAGGTGAGGCGTGCGGAATGGGGCGGCGGTGTCTGCACGGTGACGCTCGACGGTGGAGAGCGGCGTGAGATGACCGTTGCCGAGCTGCAGGAACTGGGCCGGGCCGACGTCCACAGCTGACGCGAGGGGCTTTCGTGGGGACAGCCGCGGCCGGGGCGTGGGCCGGGCAGCGCGGAAGTGCCGCCCGGCCCACGCCGTCATCCGCGTCAGCGGCGGTTCAACGCCCGCTTGATCTTCTTGCCCGACCGAGACTCGTCCAGCGTCTTCCACAGCTTGTCCGAGCTGAGGGACGTGTAGACGCCGGGTGCGCCCTGCGCGCCGCAGCCGTCGCCGTAGGAGACGACGCCGATCAGGATCGGGGCCTCGCGGCCGGGGACCTTGCGGAAGATGGGGCCGCCGCTGTCGCCCTGGCAGGAGTCCTTCGTCTCCACGCCGGCGCAGAAGTTGACCTTCGCGTCGTACTCCTTGTAGCTCGTCCCGCACTCCGCGTGGGAGAGGATCGGGACCCTCACCTGGCGCAGGCGGTCCGGCGTGTGGGTCAGCTCCGTGTCCGTGTTGCCCCAGCCCGCGACCGTCGCCTTCTGGCCCGGGCGGATCAGCGCGTCGGTGCCCTGGGTGGGGAGGGCGACCGCGGAGATGCCGCGGACCGGCTTCTCCAGCTGGAGGAAGGCGACGTCGTACGCCTCCTTGCCCTTGAGGTAGCGGGGGTGCACGACCACGCCGTTCTTGGCGATGTTGCGTATCTGGCCCTGGCGGGAGGACAGGACGGTGCGGCCCACCGCCACCTGCAGGGTCTTCGCCTTGACCGGCTTGCCCGCCTCGTCGACCAGGCAGTGCGCCGCCGTCACGACCGTGTCCGGCGTGACCAGGCTCGCCCCGCAGAACTGGCGGTCGCGCGCGCTGCCCGCGCCCTTGTCCAGGACCGCCGTCATGAAGGGGTAGGAGTCGTTCGGGACTTCGGTGCCGCCGATGATCGCGTGCGCGGCCGGTGCGGAGGTGGCGACCATCGCCAGGGCGGCGGTGGTCGCGGCGAGGCCCGCGGCGACGGAGGTCCGGCGTGCCCGGGCGGTGGGGGTGGTGGGGGTGGTGGGGGTGGTGGGGGTTCTCTTGTCACGCATGGGGGGTGGCTTCTCTTTCGTACGGCAGGAATTGCGTATTCACTGGGCGCGCGAAAGGTCCGGACCAGAATGCGGTCAACGGTGTTGACCCGAACGGGATTTGGTCAGCCGTTCAATTATCTCGCACGGTTCCCCTCGCGCTGAAAGGAGAGAGGGGGAATGCACCGTGCGGGTTCACTCCGCCGCGCGGCCGGGTGTCGGCGTTTCGTCGGTTCCCCCGGGGCGTTCCCCGGCGCCGGCCGATTCCTCCGCCAGCAACTTCCGCAACACCGGAGACAGTTCCGGCGCCCGTGCCCCTGCCGCCTGCGCGGCCGCGAGTGCCCGTACGTACGCCACCGCCGCGTCCCGCAACTCCTGCTTCTCCTTGCCCTGGCGGCTGCCCGCCAGCCACGTCACGATCGCCAACGGGATGAGCAGAACTGCCAGGTAGCCGACCGGCGCGTCCTGCGTGTAGCCCCAGGCGACGCCGGCCCCGCCCGCGAACAGGAGGAGCCAGCCCGCCTCGTCGTGCCAGCCGCCCTGGTCCGCTGTCGCCTCATATGCCGTGACAGCCGACGGTTTGGGGGGAATCGCGAAGTTTGTAGCGGCAGCGGCAGCGGCAGCGGCAGCGGCAGCGGTAGGGGTGGGTGGGGACGTCGGTGCGGCTTCGCCCTCCGGAAGAGGGGCCACCTCCGGAAGAGGGTCCACCTCCGCGTACGACGGAATCGGCGCAGCCCCCTCCCCGCCCCTCCCCTCCGAGCGGCCCACCAGCCAGTCCGGTACGTGCGTCACCGGCGCCCCGTGCGCCTGCGCGAGGCCGATCACCTCGCGGTACCCCGTCAGGAGCGGGTGCCGCAACTCCCTCTTCCACCGGCGCCACACGAGCACCAAGAGCCAGCTGCCGACCCCGAGGAGGAGCACCGCCGGGCCGAGCAGGACGGCGGCCCGGGGCTGCTCCGCCAGGGCGGCGGCCTCGGAGGCGACGAACGGCCAGCAGGCACCCGCGAGGACCGCCAGCAGGCCCAGCCAGCCCGGTGCGCTGCGCCCCGCTCCGCGTACGGCCCTTCCGCGCTCCGCCAGGAGTGCCGCCGTCGCCGCGTCGTCCGTGTAGTCGAAGCCGTGCCGGGCGCCGACCTTCCGTACGGCCGCCAGAAGTCGGTGATCCGCGGCGAGAGTTGCGTGGGTTATGGGGAGGAGTGAGGGGTGTTCGGTGGGGGTGTCCATGGGGAAGCCGTGTCCCTTCACGAGTCAGGCGGCAAGTGATGCGGGCGGGAACCGGACCCGCACCCCGAGGCGTCATCCTTGAGGCTGACGGATCATGGCACGGCGCGTAGTGCGGTGCCTGGTGTGGTGCCTGATGCGATGCCATCCGTGCGCGGCACCGCACTTCGCGTACGCACACATACCCACCTTCGGAAAGGGGCGGAAACTCTGCGCGCTTCAAGGAGCAACGAAGCGGCGTGGATTGCGCATGCATAACGATGAGAGCTGTGAGGTTCGCGATCTTTAACGCGCCTTGAGGGGCTTATGTGCTGCTGATACGGTGCGATGACTTGACACTGGACCTGGGGCTGAATGGCCCGTCCGGGACGCGGCGACAAAGCCGCGAGTGTCACAAATGACGGAATTTGACCGAATCTTCTTGGGTGTGCGGGGAGCAGTTGCGTGAAGATCCAGGAGCGTACGGGGGCGGGCACCAGCCGTTCTGCCGCACCGGTTCAGCCGGGAGTCGGTGAGCGCCTTCCCGCGCCGCCTCGCGAGCGCAAACCGGCACTTGCCGCCCTCGCCGCCCTCCTCATCCTCGTCGGTGCCCTCGGCGCCACCGTGCTCGTGCTGCGCGCCGGTGACCGCATCGAGGTCGTGAAGGTGGTCAAGGAGATCCCGGCCGGCGAGTCGCCCGTCGTCAACGGGAACATCAAGTCCGTGATGGTCGCCGAGGACGAGTCCATCAACTACGTGCCGTGGGAGAAGGCCGAGGCCCTCAGCAAGCTCAAGGCCAAGAGCACCATCCCCGCCGGCACCGTCGCCGTCGGCGAGATGTTCGGCGCCAAGAGCGGTCTGCCCGCGGGCAAGGCCTCCGTCGGCCTCTCCCTCAAGGAGGGCCAGTACCCCTCCGACCTGAAGCCCGGCGACACCGTCTCCGTCTACCCGGTCCTGTCCAGCACCTCCACCGGCAAGGGGTCGAGCAGCGGCAGCAGCGGTTCGACGAGCGGCTCCCCGCTGGTCAGCGGCGCCAAGGTGAACACCATCGCGGCCAAGAGCGACGCCACGGTGAGCACCGGCAACCTCAACATCACCCTCCTCGTCCCGCAGGAGGAAGCCGCGGCCCTGGCCAGTGCGGCCTCCGAGGGCAAGGCCGTCGTGGCCCGCGTCTCCGACGACACCAACTAAAGGCGAGTACAAGAGACATGGCGCTCATCGCTCTCGCCGCCGACAAGGGATCCCCCGGCGTCACCACCGCCGCGGTCGCGCTCGCCGCCGTCTGGCCGCGCCGCGTGCTCGTGGCGGAGACGGACCCGGCCGGCGGCGACCTGGTCTACCGCAGTGCCGCCGCGCACGGCGGACCGCTCAACCCGAACACCGGAATGCTCAGCATCGCGGCCACCGCGCGCCGCGGCCTCGTGCCCGACCAACTCTGGGACCACACGCAGCCGTTGAGCGGTGGGCTCGAAGTGCTCGTCGGGCTCGGCATCGCCGAGCAGGCCGCCGGCCTCGCCGGGCTCTGGCCCACGCTCGGCCGCGCCTTCTCCCAGCTCGCCGACTCGCCGCACGCGCCCGCCGACGTCATAGCCGACTGCGGCCGGATCAGCGGCGACGGACCGGCTGTCGAGCTGTTCCCGCACGCGGCGCTCGTGCTGCTCGTGTCGCGCACCGAGCCCGAGGCGATCGCGCGCGTCCGCGACCGCGCCGCGGCCCTCGCCGCCAAGCTGCACGGCGGCCCGCGCGGCGCCGCGTCCCTGGCGCAGCCCCTCATCGGCGTCCTCCTGATCGCGGACCCCTCGGCTTCGGCCAAGCTCGTCCACCAGGTCAACGACATGCTGATGGCGGCGCAGACCGGCGCCCGCGTCGTGGGCACGCTGGCCGACGACCCGGCGGGCTCCGACCAGTTGGCGGGCCGCCGCCGCGGCCGGCTCGACAAGTCGCTGCTCATCCGCTCCGCCCGCAAGGTGACCGTCGACCTGTACCAGCAGTACGGCGCCGCCTGGACCAACCCCGTCGCGCAGCAGCCGGGGACGGGCCGATGAGCGCACCCGTCGATCACCAGCTCGTCAAGCGGTTCCGGCAGGACGCCGGCGACCGCATCGCCGAGCAGCGCCGCCTCGACCAGGTCTCCGGCGTCACCCCGATGTCGGGCGAGGACGAGCGGCACTACGCCCGCGCCGTCATCGCGCAGATCCTGGAGGAGTACGCGCGCGCGGAGATCAACGCCGGGCGCACCCCCCTCGACGCGGAGACCGAGGAGCAGTACGCGGCCGCCGTGCACGCCGCGCTCTTCGGCGTCGGCAGGCTCCAGCCGCTGCTCGACGACCCCGAGGTCGAGAACATCGACATCAACGGCTGCGACCAGGTCTTCGTCGGATACGCCGACGGCCGCGAGACCAAGGCCGACCCGGTCGCCGAGACCGACGAGGAGCTCGTCGAGCTGATCCAGGTGCTCGGCGCGTACTCCGGCCTGTCGTCGCGTCCCTTCGACTCCGCCAACCCGCAGCTCGACCTGCGGCTGCCCGACGGCTCGCGTCTGTCGGCCGTCATGGACGTCACGCGCCGCCCCGCGCTCTCCATCCGCCGCGCCCGCATGGGCAAGGTCTTCATGTCGGACCTGGTGGGGAACGGGACCCTGACCCCGGAGATCGGGCACTTCCTCGCCTGCGCCGTCCGCGCCCGCAAGAACATCATGATCGCGGGCGCGACCAACGCGGGAAAGACCACGCTCCTGCGCGCCCTCGCCAACGAGATCCCGCCGCACGAGCGCCTGGTCACCGTCGAGCGCGCCCTCGAACTCGGCCTCGACCAGTTCGCCGACCTGCACCCGAACGTCGTCGCGTTCGAGGAGCGGCTGCCCAACTCCGAGGGCCAGGGCGAGATCACCATGGCCGAGCTGGTCCGCCGGTCGCTGCGCATGAACCCCTCCCGCGTCATCGTCGGTGAGGTGCTCGGCGACGAGATCGTGACGATGCTGAACGCGATGTCGCAGGGCAACGACGGCTCGCTCTCCACGATCCACGCCAACAGCTCCAGCGAGGTCTTCAACCGTATTTCCACATACGCGTTGCAGGCGTCCGAGCGGCTGCCCATCGAGGCGAGCCAGATGCTCGTCGCGGGAGCGGTCAACTTCGTCGTCTTCATCCAGCGGCGCAACAACTACCAGTCCGGCGGCAAGCTCCAGCGCATGGTGACCTCGGTCCGCGAGGTCAACGGCGTCGACGGCCGCGTCCTGTCCAGCGAGGTCTTCGCGGAGGCCCCCGACGGACGGGTCGTCGCGCACGCGCCGATCGCCTGCATGGACGACCTGGCCGCGTTCGGCTACCGCCCCGCCGGGCAGTGGGGGTGAGCACGACATGAACACACTCGCCGCTCAGGGCGGCCTCGGCTCCATGGGCGGACTGTTCTCGCTGCCCGTCCTGTACGCGCTCGGCTGCGGCGTCGCCGCCGGCGGCGGCATCGCGCTGCTCGCCGTCGCGATCCGCGGCCTGCCGCCCAAGCCCGCGCACGAGAAGCACCGCGCCAGCGAACGCGCGAACGAACTGGTCCGGTTCGTCGGCCGGCGCGGCTCGGCGGCGATCGGTGTGGGCCTGGTCGTCCTCCTCCTCACCCGCTGGGCCGTGGCGGGCATCGCCTCCGGCATCCTCGTCTTCTTCTGGGACAAGCTGTTCGGCGGCGCCGCCGAGGAGCGCGCCCAGATGAAGCGTGTCGAGGCTCTCGCCGCCTGGACGGAGTCGCTGCGCGACACGATCGCGGGAGCAGTCGGTCTGGAGCAGGCGATCCCCGCCTCCGCGCGGGCCGCCGCCCCGGTGCTCCGCCCCCACCTGGACGCCCTGGTGGACCGTCTCCGTGCCCGCACCCCGCTCCCGGAGGCGCTGCAGATACTGGCCGACGAGATCGACGACGCGTCGGCGGACATCATCGTCGCGGCCCTCATCCTCAACGCCAAGCTGCGCGGGCCCGGCCTGCGCCAGGTGCTCGGCGCGCTCGCCAAGTCGGCGCGCGAAGAGGTCGACATGCGCCAGCGCGTCATGGCGCAGCGCGCCTCGACCCGCCGCTCGGTGCAGATCGTGGTCGCTGTCTCGATCGCGTTCGTCCTCGGCCTGTCCATCTTCAACCGCGAGTTCGTCGAGCCGTACGGCACGCCCGTCGGCCAGCTCGTGCTCGCCATGGTGTGCGCGCTGTTCGCGCTGGGCTTCTGGTGGCTGCGGAAGCTGTCGACGGTGGAGACGCCGGACCGCTTCCTGGTCAGGGACGAGCCGGGCGTGCAGTTCGTACGTCCCCGTGGCCCCGGCGGCACGCCCGTGCCCGGCGGCCCCGAGCAGGCCCCGCAGTTCGGCCGCCCGGGCGCGGCCCCGCAGGTCGTGCCCGGCTACACCAACCCGTCCGAGGGGGTACGTCGATGAGCCTGACGATGCCGGTGGTGATCGGCGCGATCCTCGGCCTCGGCGTCTTCGCCCTCGTCCGCGCCCTGATGCCGTCGAAGCGCAGCGCCGTCGCGACGGTCGCCCGCATCGACGCGATGCGGGCGCGCGGCGCGGCGTACGAGTCGCACCGGGCGACGTCCGACACGGAGAGCCCCGGCCGGTTCGGCACGATGCGCGGCCGGGTGGGCGCGCGGGTCTCCGAGTTCTACCTCCAGCAGGGCTGGGAGCAGCGGTCGCTCCGGGCCGACCTGGCGGTCCTCGACCGCAGCTGGGAGAAGTTCCTCGCGACGAAGGTGCTGCTCGCCGCGGCCGGCGTGTTCTTCGGCCCGTTCCTCTTCGCCGTCGTCTACACGCTCGGCATCGGCCGCAGCCCGATCATCCCGGTCTGGCTCGCGCTGATGTTCGGCGCTCTCTTCTTCTTCCTGCCGGACCTCGAAGTACGCAGGGACGCGGCAGAAAAGCGGCGCGACCTGCGCCGCGTCATCGGCGCCTATCTGGACCTGGTGTCGATGAGCCTCGCGGGCGGCCGCGGCCTCCCCGAGGCGCTCATGGCGGCGGCGGAAGTCTCCGACGGATGGGCGACGCAACGCATCCGAAGCGCGCTGGCCGACGCCCGCATCACCGGCGTCAGCCAGTGGCAGGCCCTCGGCTCGCTCGGCGAGGAACTGGGCGTGGAAGAGCTGAAGGACCTGTCGGCGTCCCTGGCGCTGGTGGCGGACGACGGCGCGAAGGTGCGCGAGTCGCTCGCCTCCCGCGCGGAGACGATGCGACACCGCGAACTGGCCGAGATCGAGGGCAGCGCGGGCGAGAAATCCCAGTCGATGCTGGTCGCGCAGCTGCTCCTGTGCGCGGGTTTCCTGGTCTTCCTCATCTTCCCGGCGGCGATGCGCGTGTTCCAGGTCTAGACGGCGTCGGCGACAACGGGGGCCGGCGCTTCTTCCCCCCACCACATCTGAGAGGACAACTCACCATGGACAGCCAGAACGGACGTAACTTCAGCACCGGTGTCCCGGGGCTCGACTTCATGATCACCTTCCTCCAGGGGCGCGTCCAGCGCGCCCGCTCCGGGGAGCTGGACCGGGGCGCGTCCGCGGTCGAGTGGGTCATCATCTCGGCGGTCGTCGTGGCGATCGTCGGCGTGGTGGCCGCCGTCATCAACGCCGCGCTCAAGGGCGGCGCCGACAAGGTCAGCGACTGCATCGAGGGCGCGGACGCCGGCAGCACCTGCTGACGGGCCGTACGCGGCATCACATCGTGAAAGGCGACGGGGTTCGGGTGCGGGGATCGCGGGGATCCCGGGGGGAACAGGCGCCCCGGGGGATGCGGGGATTCATACGCCGCAGGGTGGAGGCCGCCTCCGCCCGCGGCGAGTCCGGCATGACCGCGATCGAGTTCGTGCTGCTCACCCCGGTGCTGTTCTTCATGATCTTCGCGACGGTGCAGTTCGCGCTGTACTTCTTCGCGGACCACGTCGCCCAGGCGGCGGCGCAGGCGGGCGCCCGCAAGGCCCGCGCGATGGCCGACGAGAATCCCGGCGGCTGGCGGGGCGAGGCGCGGGACGCCGCCGACGACTACATCCGCCAGCTCGGCCCGAAGCTGGTGCTCGGCCCCGACGTGAAGACGATCCAGCCGGAGCAGAACACGGTCGGCGTGGAGATCACCGCCCGGGTCCCCACGGTCTTCCCCGGGCTCGACCTGGACGTGCACGCGCGGTCGGCGGGGCCCGTGGAGCGGTTCGTGGAGGAGAACGGCTGATGCGGAACTTCCGCCCCGCGGCGGCGGTCCGCCGCCTCAGCGACGACCGGGGCCTGTCGACCGTCGAGGTCGTGATCCTCGCCCCGGTGATGATCCTCTTCATCCTGGTCCTGGTCGCCTTCGGCCAGCTCGTCGACGGCCGGGGCGCCATCGACAGCGCCGCCCGCGACGCGGCACGCGCGGGATCGATCCAGAAGGAACACGGCACCGCGCTGGCCGAGGCGCGCAAGGCGGCACGGGCGAACCTCGCCGACGTCTGCTCGGGCCCGGTCTCGGTCGTCCAGAAGAGCACCGGCTTCGACGAGAAGGTCGACCCGTTCTTCACGGTGGAAGTCAGCTGCGAGGTCAGGGGTCTCGCCATGCTGGGCCTGGACATCCCGACGACGCTGGAGGCCACCTTCAGCTCACCGCTGGACCCGTACCGGAGGTCGGCGTGACACCTCACAGGGCGACGCAGAGCATTGTCCGTACCGCCGTGGGCGACTGGGCCGCGTCCCGGCGCGCTCGCCTCGACGACCGGGGCTCGGGTGCCGGCGCCGTCATCATCTTCGGCCTCGTCTTCCTCGCGCTCGCGGCGTTCGTCATCGACGGCGGGCTCTCCATCTCCAAACGGGAGCGCGCCGCGGACATCGCGGAACAGGCCGCGCGCTACGCCGCGCAGGACCTCCAGCTCGAGGACATCTACGAGGGCGTGAAGGGCGCGCCCATCAACTACGAGAACTGCGGCGCCCGGGTCAAGGCCTTCGTGGAGGAGGCGGGACTCACGGGCGCGGACGTGGCCAACACCCACTGCGTCACCGCCAGCACCGAACAGGTCGAGGTCGAGGTCCAGATGACGTACAGCCCCGTCTTCACCGGCATGTTCTACGGCGGGGACGTCACGGTGAAGGGCCGCGCGGTGGCGGAGAACGAGGTCGGCTGACCCCGGCGTCATCAGTATCCGGCGACATCGGTATCCGGCGGCATCGGCGGCCGGCAGCAGAACAACTCAGGGAGGGGACAACGGAAATGGGCGGCAAGGGCAAGAGCGACCTCACGATCCCACTCACCGACCTGGAGGACTACGGCAGCCGGCTGCGCTCCATCAAGACCCGGATGAACCGTACGAAGAAGACCTTCGAGTCCTACAAGGACGACATCGGCGACGGCGGCGTCTACGACTCCCTGGAGGACTTCGAGTCCAACTGGGAGGACGGCCGCGAGGACATCGGCCAGCAACTGGACCAGCTCGCCGACCTGTCCGACGCGGTCGTCCGCGAGTTCAAGAAGCTGGACGACGACCTGACCAAGAAGGTGAACGACGCGGTGAAGGAAGGAAAGGCCGGCAAGGGCGGTGGCAAGGGCGACGGAAAGGGCAAGGCCTCCGGCACCGACTGACCTCCGGCCCCTTCCGTACCATCACCTCATAGTTCTCCCCGGCCTCTCTGCCCCTCCGCCCATCCACTTCCCTCCCCACAGGACACCAGGACACCTGCCATGGCGCGCACCACATCACGCTCGACGAGCCCGCCGAACCCGCAGTCTCCGCGGAACCGGACGCCGCAGCCGCTGCCGCGGCGCCGGCGCAGCCTCGGGGACTTCGTCAAGGCCTTCCTCGCGTTCGTCGCGCTGCTCGTGCTGCTCGTCGGTGTGCCCGGGGCCCTCGTCGTCTTCGTGGGATGGCCACTGCCTGGCGGTGCGCCGTCGCTGAGCTGGCTCCAGCAGGAGATCACGGTCAGTACGTTCATCAACGTACTGACTGTCGTCGTCTGGTTCGCCTGGGCCCAGTTCACCGCCTGCGTGCTCGTCGAGGTAAAGGCCGCGCTCTCCGGAGTCGGCATTCCGGGCCGGGTGCCGGGTGCCGGCGGCAGTCAGATGCTCGCGCGGCAGCTGGTCGCCACCGTGCTGCTCGTGGGCGCCACCGCCGCCAGCTTCGCGCCGGGGCTCTCGCAGTTCGGGCAGTCCCTCGAGGGGAACCAGAAGCCCGCGTCCGCCGCGAGCGCCCAGCAGACCCCCGGCCTCTTCGGGCAGGAGGGGCAGGCCGCGGCGAGCGCCGCCGACGCGGTCGCCGCCCAGGCCGACCAGGCCGCCGCGCGCGCCGACGGCGGCAGCACCGCCAAGGACGGCGACACGAAGTACTACCGGATCCAGCCGCCCGAGGGACGCCACCACGACTCCCTGTGGGAGGTCGCCGAGCGGCACCTGGGCGACGGCCGCCGGTACAAGGAGATCTACCAGCTCAACAAGGACCGTGAGCAGCCCGACGGTTCGAAGCTCTCCGAGGCCAGCCTCATCCGGCCCGGCTGGATCATGGAGATGCCCGCGGACGCGTACGGCGGCGAGCTCGTCGAGATGCCCGACGAGGCGCCCAAGGTCTCCGAGGACGTCAAGGAGCAGATCTCCGACTACTCCAGGACCGGCGGCCGGGACCAGCAAGGGGGCGGCGCCCAGGAACAGGGTGGCGGCCAGGAGCAGGGCGGCGGACAGCAGGGCGGCGGCTCCTCCGTCGACCGCGACACCGCGCACATCGCCCTTCCCGAGCAGCGGCCCGCCGCCCCCGAGAAGCCCGCCATGCCGCAGGCCCCCGCCACTCCGGAAACCCCCGCCGCCAGCGACGGCACCCAGTCGGAGGGCTTCGACTTCGGGCTGCCCGAGGCCCTCCTCGGCGCGCCCCTCCTCGCCGCCGGCCTGCTCGGCGCGCTCGGCCGCCGTCGCCGGCACGCCCTGTGGCAGTCGGCCATGGGCGCGGTCGGCGGGCGCGGCGGCATGCAGCCGCCGACGCCGACCGGTGACGCCGCCGACGTGCAGGACGCGCTGCTCGTGGGCGCCGACCCCGAGGGCGTACGGCTGCTCGACCTGTCGCTGCGCGGGCTCGCCGCGTCGCTCGCCGAGGAGAACCGCGCCCTGCCGACCGTGTACGCGGCCTGGCTGAGCAACGGCGCCCTGCACCTGCAGCTCGCCCAGCCCGCCGGACGGCCGCCCGCGCCCTGGCAGTTGGGCCAGGACCAGACGTTCTGGATGCTGTCGCGCGCCGACGCCGAGCGGTACGAGCCCGTGGACACCGCCGCGCCCTACCCCGGCCTCGTCTGCCTGGGCACCCTGGACGACTCGCGGCTGCTCCTCAACCTGGAGGCCGTTCCCGGCATCGTCTCGCTGAGCGGCAGCCGGGCCGACCGCGCCGCCGTCTTCGCATCCGTCGCCGCCGAACTCGCCACCAACGGCTGGTCGGACCGCATGACCATCACCGTCGTCGGCTTCGGCCAGGACCTCACCCCGCTCGCCCCCAACCGGCTGCGGCACCTGGAGGACGTCGAGGCCCTCATCGAGACGATGGAGGCCGAGACGCGGCAGCGGCGCGGCGCGCTCGGCGCCGCCGGACACGACTCCGTGCTCACCGGCCGCACCGGCCCCGCCCAGCACACCCGTTGGGCCCCGCACCTCGTGCTGCTCGCCGCCGAGCCGAGCGCCGAGGACGCGGTCAAGCTCGCCGAACTCGCCGCGGACGCCTCCCGCCTCGGCATCGGCTACCTGGTCGGCACGGAGTCCGGGGACCTGCCCGGCGCCGCCTGGGAGATGGAGATCACCCGCGACGGCAAGCTGCTCGCGCCGCTCCTCGGGCTCGAACTGGCCGCGCAGACGCTGCCCGAGGCCCAGCAGCGCGCCGTCGTGCAGCTCTTCACGGACGCCGACCCGGAGGGCTCCGGCAACCCCACGGGACCGGACGACGGCCCCACGGGCGCCGCTCCGCCGTTCCTCGTCGACGTCACCGAGCAGGGGCGGCCCGCGGTCTACGCCCGCCTCGTCGGTACGTACGAGATCATCGGCCTGGAGACCCCGGACGGGGAGCGCAGTGCGCTCATGCACGAGGCGCTCGCGCTGCTCCTGCTGCACCGCGAAGGGGTGCACCCGCGCGTGCTCGCCTCCGCGCTGTGGCCGCGCGGCGTCACCGAGGACGTGCGGGGCGCGCTCGTCGAGCGGCTTCGCGACTGGCTCGGCACCGACCCCGACGGGTCGCCCCGGCTGCGCGCCGACCGGACCGGGCGGCTCACGCTCGCCAAGTCCGTCGTGTCCGACCTGGACGTGCTGCGGTCGCTGTACCACGAGGCCACGCAGGGGCGCGGCGCCGGCAACCGTGCCGTGCGCGGCCGGATGCTCACCGACGCGCTGGTCCTCGTCCGCGGGCCGCTGCTCGCCGACCGGCCGCAGGGGCGGTACGGCTGGCTCACGCACGAGATCATCGACGCCCAGCTGCCGCTGCTCGTCGCCGACATCGGCCTCGCCCTGTCGGAGTTCCACCTGGAGAAGGGGCGCGCGGAGAAGGCCATCGAGGCGCTCAACGCGGCGCTGGGCTCGGCACCCGGCGACGAGCGACTCTGGAACGAGCTGCTCCGCGCCACGCACGCGACGGAGGACCCGGCCCGGCTCCAGCAGGTGGCGGCCGACCTGGTCGCCCGCAGCGGTGCGCGCGGGCTGCCGCCGCGCACGGAGGCACTGCTCGACGAACTCCTGCCGACCTGGCGCAGCGGGCTGACCGCGTCGGCCGGCTGAGGCTGCGCTCTTGTTGCTGATCCTCGTCCTCGGCGGCGCCCTCTGGGGCGCCTTCGCGGGACTCTTCGTGCCCCGGGCCGCCTACCGGCTCTCCGTACCGCCCGATGAGCGGTGGCGGTCCGAGACACCCGAGGGGCGGCCCGTCGGCTCCTGGACCGGGCTCGCCCACTGCTCCCAGGGCGGCTGGTACGGACCCCGGACCTCGGCCGTCGCGACCACCATCGCCCTCGTCTGCGCCGCACTCGCCGCGACCACCGGCGCGCGGCCCGAGCTGGCCGTCTGGCTGCTGCTCGCGCCCTTCGGCGTGCTGCTCGCGCTCGTCGACTTCACCGTGCACCGGCTCCCTGACGTGCTCACGCTGCCGCTCGCGGGCGCCGCGCTCGCGCTGCTCGGGGGCGCGGCGCCGGTGCCGGAGTCGGGCGGTTCCTGGCTGGGCGCGCTGTACGGAGCGCTCGCGCTGGCCGGCGCCTACTTCGTACTGTTCCTCATCAACCCCAACGGCATGGGCTTCGGCGACGTGAAGCTGGCCCTCTCCCTGGGGGCGGTGCTCGGCTGGTACGGGTGGGGCGTGCTGCTGCTCGGCACCTTCGCCGGGTTCCTGCTCGCCTCGCTGTACGGGGCCGGGCTCGTCGTCGCCCGCCGGGCCGGGCGCAAGACGGCGATCCCCTTCGGGCCCTTCCTGATCGGCGGCGCGTTCGTGGGGCTGCTGCTCGGGTCGTACTCAGCCTGAGCAGCCCGCAGTCCGCAGCCCGCGTCGGGCGGCGGAGGGTGCTGGCGTACGCTGGCTTGGTCCGTCCACAACCCTTACGAAACTTACGAAAGGGACGCCCCGGTGACCGAGAAGGCCGACCTTCAGTCCGTCCTCGACCGCGCCGCCGCAGGTGGGCGGATCACTCCGGAAGAGGCGCTCGACCTCTACCGGGACGCCCCGCTGCACGCGCTGGGAGCCGCCGCCGACGCCGTGCGCCGCCGCCGCTACGCCGGTACGGAGCACATCGCGACGTACATCATCGAGCGCAACATCAACTACACGAACGTCTGCGTGACGGCGTGCAAGTTCTGCGCCTTCTACGCCGCTCCGAAGGACACGAAGAAGGGCTGGAGCCGCGACCTCGACGACATCCTGCGCCGCTGCGCGGAGACCGTCGAGCTGGGCGGCACCCAGGTCATGTTCCAGGGCGGCCACCACCCGGACTACGGCGTCGAGTACTACGAAGAGCACTTCTCCGCCATCAAGAAGAACTTCCCGCAGCTGGTCATCCACTCCCTCGGCGCGTCCGAGGTCGAGCACATGGCCCGCATCTCCAAGGTCTCCGTCGACGAGGCGATCCAGCGGATCAACGCCGCGGGCCTCGACTCCTTCGCAGGCGCGGGCGCCGAGCTGCTGCCCGCCCGCCCGCGCAAGGCGATCGCCCCGCTCAAGGAGTCCGGCGAGCGCTGGCTGGAGATCATGGAGATCGCCCACAACCTGGGCGTGGAGTCCACCTCCACCATGCTGATGGGCACGGGCGAGACCAACGCCGAGCGCATCGAGCACCTGCGGATGATCCGCGACGTGCAGGACCGGACGGGAGGCTTCCGGGCCTTCATCCCGTACACGTACCAGCCCGAGAACAACCACCTCAAGGGCCGTACGCAGGCGACGATCTTCGAGTACATCCGGATGATCGCGATCGCCCGGATCTTCCTCGACAACGTCGCGCACATCCAGGGCTCCTGGCTGACGACGGGCAAGGAGGCCGGCCAGCTCACCCTCCACTACGGAGCGGACGATCTGGGCTCGGTGATGCTGGAGGAGAACGTCGTCTCGTCGGCGGGCGCCAAGCACCGCTCGAACCTCCGCGAGATGATCGACATGATCCGTACGGCGGACCGGGTCCCGGCGCAGCGCGCCACCACGTACGAGCACCTGGTCGTGCACGACGACCCGGCGAACGACCCGGTCGACGACCGCGTCGCCTCGCACATCTCGTCCACGGCGATCGAGGGCGGCACGGCGCACCCCGAGCTGAAGCTCCTCGCCACGAACTGAGGCCCCCTGTTGCTCACCCTCCACGTCGCCGAACACTCACCGGAGGCGGCGGTCCTGGTCGACGGCGCGCGGGTCGCCGCCGTCGGCCCGCACGAGGAGCTGGCCGCGGCGCACCCGGCCGCCCGCGTCCGCCGCTGGCCCGGCATCCTCACGCCGGGCCTGCTCAACCCGTACGCGCCCGAACTCCTCGAAGCCACCTACCACCCGGATCCGCGCGAGGCCGACCGCCTCGGCACGGAGCCCATCGGCGGGGAGCGGGCCCGGGCTCTCTTCCGCGCCGACCCGTCGCTCCTGGGCGCGAGTGCGCGGCGCGGGGTGCAGCGGATGCTGGCGCACGGGACGGTGGCGGTGGCGGGGGACCTGCGGGCTCGTCCCGCCCTGGACGCGCTCCGCCGATCGGGCCTCGCGGTGGGCCACCGCCCTCCGAACCTCCCCGGCCCGCCCTCCCTCTCCCCGACCCCCCTGATCCTGCTCCCGCCCCTGACCTCCGGCGCCCCGGCCCGCTTCGCCGTCTTCGACGTACGGGACCGCGGGGAGCTGGTGCGCAGGGGCGCACACACCTGCGTGGCAACAGTGCTGGCAGGCAAACTCGTCTACCGAGCCCGCTAGCCCGTCTGCCTGCACCGGCAGTCCGGCGCCTGCGGGCACATCGTGCCCGCTCGCGCAGTTCCCCGCGCCCCTTAGAAGCGCCTCCGGCGCTCCGTCAGGGGCGCCCCTTCAGGGGCGCGGGGAACTGCGCGACAAGCCACGACGCACGCCGCACCCGCCAGGAAACCGCCCATGGCAGACGCTCCCGCGAGGGAGGCCCGCCGCAGGCGAAAGCGCGGGCCGCAGGCCGACCGGGCCGGCGTCAAGAGAGAAGACCGGCCTGACACAATGGCCGGGTGACCCGAGCCTCCTTGGACAAGCAGCCGCACGAAGTCGCCACGATGTTCGACGACGTGGCCGAACGGTACGACGTCACCAACGACGTGCTCTCCCTCGGCCAGGCCCGCCTCTGGCGCAAGGAGGTCGCCAGGGCGGTCGACGCGCGCCCGGCGCAGAAGGTCCTCGACCTCGCGGCCGGCACCGCCACCTCCTCGCAGCCCTTCGCGCAGGCCGGCGCGTACGTCGTGCCCTGCGACTTCTCCCTCGGCATGCTGCGCGTCGGCAAGCGGCGGCACCCCTGGATGCCGTTCACGGCGGGAGACGGGACGAAGCTGCCGTTCAAGGACGACACCTTCGACGCCGTCACCATCTCCTTCGGGCTGCGCAACATCCAGGACACGGGCGCCGCGCTCCGCGAGCTGTACCGCGTGACGAAGCCCGGCGGCCGGGTCGTGATCTGCGAGTTCTCCCACGCCACGTGGGGGCCGTTCCGCACGGTCTACGAGGAGTACCTGATGCGCGCGCTGCCGCCGGTCGCCCGCGCGGTCTCCTCGAACCCGGACGCGTACGTCTATCTCGCCGAGTCGATCCGCTCCTGGCCCGACCAGCCCGCGCTCGCCGCGCTGCTGCAGGACGCGGGCTGGTCCAAGGTGGCCTGGCGGAACCTGACGGGCGGCGTCGTGGCGCTGCACCGCGGCTTCAAGCAGAGCTGACGTCAGGCACCGCCGACCAAGCCCGCTTCGTAACGCTCCAGTTGAGACTCAAGCACCCCGAACCCAAGGGAACCGGCCACCGGGCAAGATGTGTCCGTTGATACGACCCTGCCGTTTACTTATGCGGCGCTTATGGGCCGGTCCGCTTTCCTTGCTGAACTCCTGAGTCACGGAGCGTCCTGATGGCGTCGTACTGCCCACACTGCGGGGCGCCCAGCCCCGATGAGGCCCGCTTCTGCATGAAGTGCGGGCGCGAACGCCTTCCCGAGCCGAAGCAGCCCGCCTCACCACCCCCGGCACAGCCCGCCTCACCACCCCCCGCACAGCCCGCCTCACCACCCCCCGCACCGCCCGCCTCACCACCGTCACCCGCCCACACCCCGGGCGCCGCCCTCGCCCCCTCACCCGTGGGCGCCTTCTTCGGGCGTACGTTCCGCGGGGACTGGGCCGGCTCCGTCCAGGCCGCCCTGTGGCCGGTCGCGATGCTGCTGATCGGCGCCGTCTCGCTGGCGCTCCCGACGTACGGCCAGGACGACGAGGTCGTCTTCGACTTCACCGACCGGCTGCGGGTCGCCCTCGCGCTGCTGCTCCAATCCGTCGGCGGCGGCTTCGAGTTCACGGGCCGTGAGGAGCGGCCGGGCTTCGGCGGCTCCGACGGCTCCGGCGGCCTCGGGATGGGGTCGGACACCTCGGAGGCCGCGGTCGAAGGCGCCGCGTCCCTGCACCTCGTCCCGCTCACCATGACCGCGCTGTGGATCGTGGCCCTCGTCATCGGCGTACGCGTACTGCGCAACCGCCTGGTGGCCCGTGGCGCGGTCCAGGGCGGTGGCGGCACCGCCGGCCTCGAAGCGGCCGTCCGCGTCGCGCTGTCGGTCACCGTGGGCGTGCTCGTGCTCGCGCTCTTCGCGCAGCCCGAGATCGAGGGAGTCGAGCTGTCGTCGTCCCCGGCCCTCGCCGCGCTGGGCGCGCTGGTGCTCGGACTGGCCGTCTCCTGCGGGGTGTTGCACCGCGTGGACGCGGCGGCGGCCGAAGGAGGATCCGCCGGGCAGGCACAGCCGTCGGCCTGGGCGAGGCTGGCCGCGCGCCCCGGCGCGCAGTCCGTCGTCCGCGCCACCGGCACCGCGCTGCGCGCCCTCGTCGTCGTCCTCGTGCTCTGCTCGCTCGTCGCCTTCGTCAGCCTCGCCCAGGTCGACGACCTGGCCGACCTCACCGACCTCGAGGACGCCGGCATCTCACCGCTCCTCGTCGCGCTGCTCGTCCTGCCGAACCTCGCGGTCACGGCGCTCGGCATCGGCTGGGGCGCGGGCGCCGAGGCCTCGGTGCGCGGCAGCAGCTCGATGTACGGGAGCGGGCGCGAGAGCGAGTCCTTCGGCCTCGCCGAACTGGGCGACGTCACCAACGACTGGGCGATCGTCGGCGCGCTGGCGCTCGGCCTGGTCTGCGCGCTGACGCTCGGCGTGCTCGCCGCGCGGCGCTGCGTGGGCCGCGGCGAGCAACTCCTCGCCGCCGCCGTCTTCTTCGGGTTCCTCCTGCTGCTCGCCGGCTTCAGCGGCCTCGGCGTCGAACTGTCCGGGCAGGCCTTCGAGGGAGGGTCCGGATTCGGCGGCGCCAGCAGCGGAAGCGGGAACGTGGAGCTCGGGCTGAGCGTCCCGGAGATGCTCCTGTTCGGGCTGCTGTGGATCTTCCCGGCCGCGCTGCTCGGACCGTACCTGCTGCGGATGACGGGCCGCGGCGAGCCACCCGCCCCGCCGACGTACGCACCGCTCGCCACGCCACAGGCACCGCTCGCCACGCCACAGGCACCGGAGGCGCCGACCGCGGCACCGACCGGGCCGCCCGCGTACGCCCCGCACACCGTCCACATCGGACAGCAGCCCTCCCCGGCCAAGCCGCGTGGCGGGGCCGGAATCTGGGTGGCCACGCTCGTCGGAGCCCTCGTCGTCGGGGGCGGGGTGACCGCCGGTGTCCTGCTCTGGAAGGACACCGGTGACGACAAGGCGGACGGTGCGGGCAAGGACGACAGGCCGTCGGTCAGCCGGTCGGAGGAGCCGGCCGGGAGCCCGAGCGAGACCCCGAGCCGGACCCCGAGCGAGACCCCGGGCCCGCTCGCGTCGCAGGCTCCCGAGGCCCCCGCGGGGACCGACCGGGTCACCGACCCCGAGGGCTTCTCCTTCGCGGTGCCCGAGGGCTGGACCCGGCAGTCCGTCAACCCCGAGCGCCCCGGACAGATCACCTATGCGGGGTCGACCGGACGTGAGGAGTTCCTCGTCGGTGTCGTCACCGACGCGCCGTACACCTCGTACGAGAACTTCACGAACATCGAGCGGCACACCAAGTCGGCTCCGGACAAGTCGGACTACGAGCGCATCCGGATGGAGAAGAACACCTTCCAGGGGCGGGACGGCGCCCTCTGGGAGTACACGTACACCGACGAGGCGGGCCGCACGATCCACGCCCTGAACCAGAGCTACATCGCGGAGAACGGCACGGAGTACGCGATCCAGCTCTCGTGGCGCGAGGACTTCTGGCCCGCGGGAGAGGGCGCGAAGACGCACGCGACGGCCCTGGACACCTGGGAGGTCACCGGCTGACGGCGGCGGCTACAGGGTGAGCCGGTAACAGCGGGACGTGCGACGCGACGCCTCGACGCCCGGGATCAGCGGGGGAGTGGTGTACGTCTCGGCGGGCTCCATGCCGATCCGCCGGGTCACCGCAATGGAACGTTCGTTCCCCTCGATGACCATCGCCATCACCCTGGGTACGCCCACCGCGCGCAGCCGCTCGACCGTCGCGACGGCGGCCGCGGTGGCGTACCCCTTGCCCCAGGCCGCTCGACCGAGCCTCCAGCCGATCTCTATCTCACCCACCGGGCCCCAGTCCCTGGGCCAGGGCTGGGCGCCGGTGAAGCCGATCGGCTCACCGGCCGCGTCGAGCATCGTCCACAGGCAGTAGCCCAGTTCGGCGTCGTGTCTGCGCTGCCGCGCGGTCAGCTCCTCGTACATGGAGAGCTCCGCCGACGTACCGCCGAAGAACTCCATGACCTCGGGGTCGTCGAAGAGCCGGTGCCAGACAAAAGCGTCCTCATGGGTGGGGACGCGCAGCTGCACGGCGGGGAGGTGCAGCGCGGGCTGGGTAGCGGTCTGCTCGGTCACGTGTGTGGCCCTTCGGCTGGCTGATCAGTACCGCCTCATAGACTGCCCATATACCGTGCCGGTCGGCACACAGATTTCGAGCCTTGGGGAGAACCCGCCGTGACCGAGCCCCTCTCCGAACACTCCGCGGACGTGATCGTCGTCGGAGCCGGCCCCGCCGGTTCGACGACGGCGTACTACCTGGCAAAGGCCGGACTCGACGTACTCCTTCTGGAGAAGACCGCGTTCCCGCGGGAGAAGGTCTGCGGTGACGGGCTCACGCCCCGCGCCACCAAGCAGCTGGTGTCCATGGGAATCGACATCTCCGAAGAGGCGGGCTGGCTGCGGAACAAGGGTCTGCGCATCATCGGCGGCGGAGTGCGGCTCCAGCTGGACTGGCCGGAACTCGCCTCCTACCCCGACTACGGCCTCGTACGGAAGCGTGACGACTTCGACGAGCAGCTCGCCCGGCAGGCACAGAAGGCGGGCGCACGCCTGTACGAGCGCTGCAACGTGGGCGAGCCGATCATCGACGACCGGACCGGTTTCGTCACCGGCGTGCATGCCAAGATGGGCGAGGAGAAGACCCCGGTCACCTTCCACGCCCCCCTCGTCGTCGCCGCCGACGGCAACTCCTCGCGGATCTCGCTGGCCATGGGGCTGCACCGCCGCGAGGACCGCCCGATGGGCGTCGCCGTCCGCACGTACTTCACCTCGCCCCGCCACGACGACGACTACCTGGAGTCCTGGCTGGAGCTGTGGGACCGCCGCGGACCCGGCGAGGACCGGCTCCTGCCCGGCTACGGCTGGGTCTTCGGCATGGGTGACGGCACGTCCAACGTCGGCCTCGGCATCCTCAACTCCTCCAAGTCGTTCCGCGAGCTCGACTGGCGCGAGGTCCTCAAGGCCTGGTGCGCCTCGATGCCGGAGGACTGGGGCTACACCCCGGAGAACATGACCACGCCGATCCGCGGCGCCGCCCTGCCGATGGCCTTCAACCGCCAGCCGCACTACACGAAGGGCCTGCTCCTCGTCGGCGACGCGGGCGGCCTGGTGAACCCCTTCAACGGCGAGGGCATCGCGTACGCCATGGAGTCGGGCCAGATCGCGGCGGACGTCATCGCACAGGCACACGCGCGTGCCACCCCCGCCCAGCGCGAACTGGCACTCCAGAACTACCCGAAGACGCTCAAGGAGGTCTACGGCGGCTACTACACGCTCGGCCGCGCCTTCGTGAAGCTCATCGGCAACCCGAAGGTCATGAAGATCGCGACCCAGCGCGGCCTGACCCACCCGATCCTGATGCGGTTCACGCTGAAGATGCTGGCGAACCTCACGGACCCGATGGGCGGCGACGCGATGGACCGCATCATCAACGGCCTGAGCAAGGTGGCACCGAAGGCGTGAGCGTGCCCCATTCGGTGGACCGGGCGCTCGACCTCCTGGAGGCCGTCGCCCGGTCGGCACGTCCCGTCCCCGCCAAGTCCCTCGCCCGGGAGGCGGGCTGTGCCCTGTCGACCGTGTACCACCTGATGGGCCCGCTCGTCGCGCGCGGCCACGTCGACCGCACCCCGCAGGGCTATGTGCTCGGCCCGCGGGTCCCGGCCCTGTACCGCTCCTTCCGCCGGCACACGGGCCTGGACGAGGAGACGTACGGGATGCTGCACGCGGTACGCCGACTGGCGGGCGCCCACGCGTATCTGAGCGCCCGCCGGGGCGGACGGATCGCGGTCGTCGACTCCACGGCGTCCGCGTACGACGGCGATCCGTTCGAGGTCGGCGTCGACCGGGGCGCGCACGCCACGGCACACGGCAAGGTGCTGCTGGCCTCGCTGGACCGGGCGGCCCGGCGCCGCTATCTCGACGAGCACGGGCTGCCGCGGCTCACCGAGCACACCATCACCAACCCGGACCGCTTCGAGGCCGAGCTGCGCCGGGTGCGCACGGCGGGCGTCGCGGTGTCGGTGGGGGAGACGGACCCGGCGTACACCTGCGTGGCCGTACCGCTGGCGGACGGCGCGCGGGCGCTGTCGGTGTCGCTGCCGACCGAGCGGTTCCGCGGGCGGCGGGGCGAGTTGACGCGGGTCCTGTCCCGGGCGGCGCGGCGCGGGATTCCGGCAGCGTCGGAATAGCGGGCGGCCCGGCTTGCCGGACACGCCGGGCGGGCGGACGCTGGCCGCATGATTTTCATCGCCGTCAAGTTCACCGTCCGCCCCGAGCACAGCGACAGCTGGATCGAGCGGACCGCCGCATTCACCGCCGCTACGCGCGCGGAGCCGGGCAACCTCTTCTTCGAGTGGTCCCGCTCCGTCGAGGACCCGAACCAGTTCGTGCTCCTGGAGGGCTTCGCCGACGGGGACGCGGGCGCCGCGCACGTCAATTCCGACCACTTCAAGGCCGGCCTGGAGACGATGGCCGAGCTCATCGCCACCGTGCCGCAGATCGTGAACACCGAGATCGAGGGCTCCGGTTGGTCCGCGATGGCGGAGCTGACGCCCAAGGGCGCGTGACGCACGTGTGCCGATGGCGCGTGACCAACGCGTGCCGATGGTGTGAAGAACGGCCCAGGAGCCGTTTCAGAGCGCACTGAGGGCCGGAACCCCACCAGGGGGGTTCCGGCCCTCGTTCGTGGCTCTAAGAGGCCGTCAGAGGACGCGCACGGCGCCCGAGGCCGGGTAGCCCGACAGGTCCTGGATGACAACGCCCTTGCTGGGGTTGGCGGCGTCCAGGTACTGGCCGTTCCCGATGTACACACCCACGTGGTACGCGGAGCCCTTGCCGCCCCAGTACAGGATGTCGCCGACCTGGAGGTTCGAGGTGCCGACCTCGGTGCCCATCGTCGACTGGTCCTGCGAGACGCGCGGAAGGTCCACGCCCGCCTGCTTGAACGCGGCCTGCACGAGGCTGGAGCAGTCCCAGGCGTTCGGGCCCGAGGCACCCATCACGTACGCGTCACCGAGCTGCGCCTTGAGGAAGCCGATGACCGCGCCGACGCTGCCGCTGGCCGGGGCGACCGAGTCCGACGCGGTGGAGGCGGAACCGGAAGCCGAACCGGAGGAGGACTGCGTCGAGAGCGTGGTGCGCTCGGTGGAGCGGGAGGCCCGCTCCTCCTCGGCCTTCTTCTTCGCGGCGGCCGCGGCCTTGCGCTCGGCCTCGGCCTTCTTCTCGGCCTTCGCCTGGTCTTCCTTGGCCTGCTTGGCGGCCTTGGCGGCGGCCGCGTCCTGCTCGGCGCGCGACTCGTAGGTGTCGGCGGCCTGCTGGGTGGCGTCCGCCGACTGGGCGATCTGTGCGGACAGATCGGTGGTGAGCGTGGGCATTTCGATGGTCTCGGACACCGGCTCGGCCGCGTTCGCCGTACCGGCCGCCGCGGCCACTGCCAGGGTGCTGAGGACGCCACCGGCAACTCCGGCGCGCAGCGCAATCTTGGAGGCGCTGCGACGGGGCTTCCGGTGGCTGGGTATGTGAGCGGTGTGGGACATGAGAACAACCGCTATCAGGGACTCACGGTTCCCTTCAAGAAACGTGTGCTGCGCCACAGTTGTGGATTTCGGCCCTGAATCCCGGGCGTGTCGCTTCTTATTGACGCCGTAACGGGCAATGCGGACAGCGGTGATCACGCCTGTGATCATGGGTTTTCTGCGATACGCCCGAATTGCCCGCGGTCTACCACCCGTTGAGTCCGTTGGCCAAGCCCGGCTTATTCGGGGAAGTCGTCTCTGTGGCGCAGGTCACACGGCGACCCTGTCGGGGATCTCCCTGAGACCTCGCCGATACCTCCCTGAGATCTCCCGCGGTTTTCAGCACCTCTGGACCCGGGAAGCGGCCGCCGGCTCCCCGGGGGTGCCCGCCGCTCGTGAATCGGCGCACGCGTCCACATCGGTCCGCGCCTCTGCCGCCAAAGTGTGAACGCGGCTCCTCTACCAAGTGATCGCGTCCAGCGCCAATTTGCCTGCAGTGGCCATCTCTTGATAGAGCGACACCCCTTCGACCAGGGGTGACGCGCTGAGATGTCACCTCTAGTGATCACTCAGGCGCTTCGCGTACGAAGATCACCGCTCATCCGACTTCATGATCCTTCGTCAGGTGGTGGAGATCACAAAGCTGTTGTCGCACCCCGTGTCGCAGATCACAGACCGGCAGGCATAGGATGCGGGGCAGTTGGGCTTGTGACCTGCTTCACATGTAAGCGATCTTCGATGGGAATCGGGGCTCGGTGATGCGAATCGGGGCGCCGGTCCGACGCAACCGCCAACAGTCAGTGCCGACTGAGAGGAGCGAGGAGCGTGAACGCCTATGCGCCCATCCTCGTGCTGGGAGCCCTCGGGGCAGGCTTTGCGATCTTCTCCGTGGTCATGGCCACGCTTATCGGTCCAAAGCGGTACAACCGCGCGAAGCTAGAGGCCTATGAGTGCGGCATCGAGCCGACGCCGACGCCGGCAGGCGGCGGGCGATTCCCCATCAAGTACTACCTGACGGCGATGCTCTTCATCGTCTTCGACATCGAGATCGTCTTCCTCTATCCCTGGGCCGTCACCTTCGACGCGCTGGGGATTTTCGGGCTCGTGGAGATGCTGCTCTTCGTGCTCACCGTCTTTGTCGCCTACGCGTACGTATGGCGGCGCGGCGGCCTGGAATGGGACTAAGGGTCTGAGGGGTCAAAGAGCATGGGACTCGAAGAGAAACTGCCGAGCGGATTTCTGCTGACCACCGTCGAGCAGGCCGCGGGCTGGATGCGGAAGTCGTCCGTCTTCCCCGCCACGTTCGGCCTCGCCTGCTGCGCCATCGAGATGATGACGACCGGCGCCGGGCGGTACGACATGGCGCGCTTCGGCATGGAGGTCTTCCGCGGCTCACCGCGCCAGGCCGACCTGATGATCGTGGCGGGCCGGGTGAGCCAGAAGATGGCGCCGGTGCTGCGGCAGGTCTATGACCAGATGCCCAACCCCAAGTGGGTGATTTCCATGGGGGTTTGCGCTTCATCAGGCGGAATGTTCAACAATTACGCGATTGTGCAGGGTGTGGACCATGTCGTCCCGGTCGACATCTATTTGCCGGGCTGTCCGCCGCGCCCCGAGATGCTGCTGGACGCGATCCTCAAGCTCCACGAGAAGATCCAGAACACCAAGCTCGGCGTGAACGCGGAAGAAGCGGCCCGTGAGGCGGAGGAGGCGGCCCTCAAGGCGCTCCCCACCATCGAGATGAAGGGGCTGCTGCGGTGAGCGACGCACCCGACCCGCACCACGAGCACCTGAGCGGCAGCGGCGTCCCCGCGCCGCGCGACGAGGCCGGCGAGGTCATCGGCGTACGCAGGGGCATGTTCGGCGCCGGAGACGGCGGCGACACGTCCGGCTACGGCGGCCTGGTGCGGACCATCGCGCTGCCCGGCGCCTCCGCGCGTCCCTACGGCGGCTGGTTCGACGAGACGGCCGACGAACTGGAGGGCGCCCTGGAGGAACAGGGCCTCCTCCCGGAGAACGCGATCGAGAAGACCGTCGTCGACCGCGGCGAGATCACCTTCCACATCGCGCGCGAGCACCTCGTCCGCGTCGCCCAGACCCTGCGCGACGACCCCGCCCTGCGCTTCGAGCTCTGCACCGGCGTGAGCGGAGTGCACTTCCCCGGGGACAAGGGCCGCGAGCTGCACGCCGTCTACCACCTGCGCTCGATCACCCACAACCGGCTGATCCGGCTCGAAGTCGCCGTGCCCGACGCCGACCCGCACCTGCCCTCACTGGTCCCGGTCTATCCGACCAACGACTGGCACGAGCGCGAGGCGTACGACTTCTTCGGCCTCGTCTTCGACGGCCACCCGGCGCTCACGCGGATCATGATGCCGGACGACTGGCAGGGCTTCCCGCAGCGCAAGGACTACCCCCTCGGCGGCATCCCCGTCGAGTACAAGGGCGCCCAGATCCCGGCTCCGGACCAGCGGAGGTCGTACACCTGATGAGCACTTCACATGCATCCGCCCGGGAGACGACCGAGGGGACTGTATATACAGTCACCGGCGGCGACTGGGACGAGGTCGTCCAGTCCGCGGCCAAGGCCGACGACGAGCGCATCATCGTCAACATGGGGCCGCAGCACCCGTCCACGCACGGCGTGCTCCGGCTCATCCTGGAGATCGAGGGCGAGACGGTCACCGAAGCCCGCTGCGGCATCGGCTATCTGCACACCGGCATCGAGAAGAACCTCGAATTCCGGACGTGGACGCAGGGCACGACCTTCGTCACGCGCATGGATTACCTGACCCCGTTCTTCAACGAGACGGCGTACTGCCTCGGCGTCGAGAAGCTGCTCGGCATCGAGGACCAGATCCCGGACCGCGCCTCGGTCATCCGCGTCCTCCTCATGGAGCTCAACCGCCTCTCCTCCCACCTGGTGTGCATCGCCACCGGCGGCATGGAGCTCGGCGCGACGACGATCATGATCTACGGATTCCGCGATCGTGAACTCGTTCTCGACCTCTTCGAACTCATCACCGGCCTGCGGATGAACCACGCGTACGTCCGGCCCGGCGGGCTCGCCCAGGACCTGCCGCCCGGCACGGTCGACCAGCTGCGCGAGTTCGTGAAGACGATGAAGAAGAACATCCCGGAGTACGACAAGCTCGCCACCGGGAACCCCATCTTCAAGGCCCGCATGCAGGACGTCGGCTATCTCGACCTCGCCGGCTGCATGGCGCTCGGCGCCACGGGCCCGGTCCTGCGCTCGGCGGGCCTCCCGCACGACCTGCGCAAGACCCAGCCCTACTGCGGCTACGAGAACTACGAGTTCGACATCCCGACCGCCGACACCTGCGACTCCTACGGCCGCTTCCTGATCCGCCTCGAAGAGATGCGGCAGTCGCTGCGCATCATCGAGCAGTGCATCGACCGGCTCGCCCCCGGACCCGTCATGGTCGAGGACAAGAAGATCGCCTGGCCCGCCCAACTGGCCCTCGGCCCCGACGGCCTGGGCAACTCGCTCGACCACATCAAGAAGATCATGGGCACCTCCATGGAGTCCCTCATCCACCACTTCAAGCTGGTGACCGAGGGCTTCCGGGTGCCGCCCGGACAGACGTACACCGCGGTCGAGTCGCCCAAGGGCGAGCTCGGCGTGCACGTCGTCTCCGACGGGGGCACCCGCCCCTACCGGGTCCACTTCCGCGACCCGTCCTTCACCAACCTCCAGGCCATGGCGGCGATGTGCGAGGGCGGCCAGGTCGCCGACGTCATCGTCGCCGTCGCGTCCATCGACCCCGTGATGGGAGGCGTCGACCGGTGACCACCACTCCTTCGGAGAAGAGCGCGGGCGTCAGCCTGGGCATGCCCCAACTCCCCGCCCCCGACTACCCGGCCGACGTGCGCGCCCGCCTCGAGACGGACGCCAAGGAGGTCATCGCCCGCTACCCGGGATCCCGGTCGGCGCTCCTCCCGCTGCTCCACCTGGTGCAGTCCGAGGAAGGCCACGTCACGCGCACGGGCATGCGGTTCTGCGCCGAGATGCTGGGTCTGACCACGGCCGAGGTGACGGCCGTCGCGACCTTCTACACCATGTACCGGCGCAAACCCTCCGGCGACTACCAGGTCGGCGTCTGCACCAACACGCTGTGCGCCGTCATGGGTGGCGACGCGATCTTCGACGAGCTCAAGCAGCACCTCGGCGTCGGCAACGACGAGACGACCGAGGACGGCAAGATCACCCTCGAGCACATCGAGTGCAACGCCGCCTGCGACTTCGCCCCCGTGGTGATGGTCAACTGGGAGTTCTTCGACAACCAGACCCCCGAGTCCGCCAAGCGGCTCGTGGACGACCTGCGCGCGGGCGTACCGGTCGAGCCCACCCGCGGGGCGCCCCTGTGCACGTACAAGGAGACCGCCCGAATCCTCGCGGGCTTCCCCGACGAGCGGCCCGGCGCCGTCGAGGCGACCGGCGGCGCGGGCCCCGCCTCACTGATCGGCCTGCGCCTGGCCAAGGGCGAGGTGCCGCAGCCGCGCGTGGTCCACCCGCGCGCGGGAGGCCCCCAGGACGAAGCGCCGGCCGAGCACCTCAGCTCGCACGACGCACCACAGCAGACCTCGGCATCCGACCCGGCCCACCCGGCAGGACCGACCGCCGAGGAGGGGGAGTGATGACCTTGGCAGCCGAGATCAACAACGAGACCAGCCCGGAGAAGCTGCTCGCCCCGGTCCTTTCGGCCTTCTGGGACGAGGACAAGTCCTGGACGCTGGAGACCTACCGGCGGCACGAAGGGTACGAAGGCCTGCGCAAGGCCCTCGCCATGGACCCGGACGACCTCATCGCCTATGTGAAGGACTCAGGTCTGCGCGGCAGGGGCGGCGCGGGATTCCCCACCGGGATGAAGTGGCAGTTCATCCCGCAGGGCGACGGCAAGCCGCACTATCTAGTTGTCAACGCCGACGAATCGGAGCCCGGGACCTGCAAGGACATCCCGCTCCTCTTCGCCAACCCGCACTCCCTCATCGAGGGAATCGTGATCGCGTGCTACGCGATCAGGTCGTCGCATGCCTTCATCTATCTGCGGGGCGAAGTCGTCCCCGTGCTCCGGCGGTTGCACGAGGCCGTCCGCGAGGCCTACGCGGCGGGCTACCTCGGGAAGAACGTGCTGGGCAGCGGGCTCGATCTGGAACTCACCGTGCACGCGGGCGCGGGCGCGTACATCTGCGGTGAGGAGACCGCGCTGCTCGACTCGCTCGAAGGCCGCCGTGGTCAGCCGCGACTGCGTCCCCCCTTCCCTGCGGTCGCGGGCCTCTACGCATGCCCCACTGTGGTGAACAACGTCGAGTCCATCGCATCCGTTCCCGCGATCCTCCACCGCGGAAAAGACTGGTTCAAGTCGATGGGCAGCGAGAAGTCCCCGGGCTTCACGCTCTACTCGCTCAGCGGCCACGTCACCAACCCCGGCCAGTACGAGGCCCCGCTCGGCATCACGCTGCGCCAGCTGCTCGACATGAGCGGCGGCATGCGGGCCGGACACCGCCTCAAGTTCTGGACACCCGGCGGCTCCTCGACCCCGATGTTCACCGACGAGCACCTCGACGTCCCCCTCGACTACGAGGGCGTCGGCGCCGCCGGATCGATGCTCGGCACCAAGGCGCTCCAGTGCTTCGACGAGACGACGTGCGTCGTGCGGGCCGTCACCCGCTGGACCGAGTTCTACGCCCACGAGTCCTGCGGCAAGTGCACGCCCTGCCGCGAAGGGACGTACTGGCTGGTGCAGTTGCTCCGCGACATCGAGGCCGGCAAGGGCGTCATGGCCGACCTCGACAAGCTGAACGACATCGCCGACAACATCAACGGCAAGTCCTTCTGCGCCCTGGGCGACGGCGCCGCCTCGCCGATCTTCTCCTCACTGAAGTACTTCCGCGCGGAGTACGAGCAGCACATCACCGGCAGGGGATGCCCCTTCGACCCGGCCAAGTCGACTCTCTGGGCCGACAGGCCCGCTGAAAACGCGCAGGTGAACGCATGACAGTGACCACCAACAACGCTCCCTCCGGGGGCGGGGAGGCGGCGGTCCCGCCCGAGGATCTCGTCTCGCTGACCATCGACGGCATCGAGATCAGCGTCCCCAAGGGGACGCTCGTGATCCGCGCCGCCGAGCTGCTCGGCATCGAGATCCCGCGGTTCTGCGACCACCCGCTGCTCGACCCGGCGGGCGCCTGCCGCCAGTGCATCGTCGAGGTGGAGGGCCAGCGCAAGCCGATGGCGTCCTGCACCATCACCTGCACCGACGGCATGGTCGTGAAGTCGCAGCTGACCTCCCCCGTCGCGGAGAAGTCCCAGCGCGGCGTGATGGAGCTGCTGCTCATCAACCACCCGCTGGACTGCCCCGTCTGCGACAAGGGCGGCGAGTGCCCGCTGCAGAACCAGGCGATGCAGGTCGGCGACACCGACACCCGCTTCGAGGGCAAGAAGCGGACGTACGAGAAGCCGGTGCCGATCTCCACCCAGGTGCTGCTCGACCGTGAGCGCTGCGTGCTCTGCGCCCGCTGCACCCGGTTCAGCAACCAGATCGCCGGCGACCCGATGATCGAGCTCATCGAGCGGGGCGCCCTTCAGCAGGTCGGCACCGGCGAGGGCGACCCCTTCGAGTCGTACTTCTCCGGGAACACCATCCAGATCTGCCCGGTCGGCGCGCTGACCTCGGCGGCGTATCGCTTCCGCTCCCGGCCCTTCGACCTCGTGTCGTCGCCCTCGGTGTGCGAGCACTGCTCGGGCGGCTGCGCCACGCGCACGGACCACCGGCGCGGCAAGGTCATGCGCCGGCTCGCGGCGGACGACCCCGAGGTCAACGAAGAGTGGATGTGCGACAAGGGCCGCTTCGGCTTCCGGTACGCGCAGCGTCCCGACCGGCTGACCACGCCCCTGGTGCGCAACGCCGCGACGGGTGAGCTCGAACCCGCCAGCTGGCCCGAGGCCCTGGAGATCGCCGCCCGCGGTCTCGCCGCCGCGCGCGGCCGCGCCGGAGTCCTCGTCGGCGGTCGACTCACCGTGGAGGACGCCTACGCGTACAGCAAGTACGCGCGCGTGGCCCTCGACACGAACGACATCGACTTCCGCGCGCGCGTGCACAGCAGCGAGGAGGCCGACTTCCTCGCGGCACGGGTGGCGGGCCGGGGCCGGGACCTCGACGGCAGCGGTGTCACGTACGCCCTCCTGGAGAAGGCGCCCGCCGTCCTGCTCGCCGGGTTCGAGTCCGAGGAGGAGGCGCCCGGCGTCTTCCTGCGGCTGCGCAAGGCCTGGCGCAAGCACGGCCAGCGCACCTACTCCCTCGCGCCGTTCGTGACCCGCGGCCTGGAGAAGGCGGGCGGCACCCTGCTGCCCGCCGCGCCCGGCACCGAGACCGAGTGGCTGGACGCGCTCGCCGCGGGGGTGGGCCTGGAGGCTCCCGGTACCGAGGCCTCCGAGGCGCTGCGCGCCGAGGGCGCCGTCATCGTCGTCGGTGAGCGGCTCGCGGCCGTGCCCGGCGGGCTCACCGCCGCCGTGCGGGCCGCCGCCGCGACCGGCGCCCGGCTTGTCTGGATCCCGCGCAGGGCCGGGGAGCGCGCCGCCATCGAGGCGGGCGCGCTGCCGTCGCTGCTGCCCGGCGGCCGGCCGGCCACCGACCCGCGCGCGCGGGACGAGGTCGCGGCCGCCTGGGGCGTCGCCGAACTCCCGCACCGCTACGGCCGCGACACCGGCCAGATCATCGAGGCCGCCGCGACCGGCGAACTCCGCGCACTCCTGGTGGCGGGTGTCGAGGTCGCCGACCTGCCCGACCCGGCACGCGCGCGTGCGGCACTCGACGAGGTCGGCTTCCTGGTCTCGCTGGAGCTGCGGCCCAGCGAGGTGACGGAGCGGGCCGACGTGGTCCTGCCCGTGGCCGCCGTCGCGGAGAAGCCGGGCACCTTCCTCAACTGGGAGGGCAGGGTGCGGATGTTCGACGCCGCGCTCAAGCCGGACCAGATGACGCGCCGGGTGGCGCCCACCGACGCGCGCGTGCTGCACATGCTCGCCGACGCCGGGGACATCCACCTCGGCCTGCCCGACCTGGTGACCCTGCGCCGCGAGCTGGAGCGGCTCGGCGGCTGGGACGGGCCGCACGCGACGGAGCCCCTGGAGACCGGCGTCCAGCCGCCGCGGCCCGCCGCCGGCGAGGCCGTCCTCGCGGGGCACCGGCTGCTGCTCGACCAGGGCCGCCTCCAGGACGGCGACGAAGCGCTGGCCGGTACGCGGCACGCCGCCCACGCGCGCGTGTCCGCGGCCACCGCCGCGGAGGCGGGGGTGAAGGACGGCGACACGCTGGCCGTCTCCGGGCCGGCGGGCACGACCGAACTCCCGCTGCAGATCACGGTGATGCCCGACCGCGTGGTCTGGCTGCCGCTGAACTCGACCGGGGGAGGCGTTCTGTCGGACACCGGCGCCCGCCCCGGCGACCTCGTCCGCATCGGCCCGGCGGTTCTGCCGGAGCCCACTGAGGCCCCGGAGGTGACGTCGTGAGGCACACCCTGGTGCCGCTTGCGGCGGAAGACCTGTCCATGTTCGGCCGCGACCCCTGGTGGCTGGTCGCCTTCAAGGCGGTCTTCTGCTTCGCGTTCCTGATGGTGACGGTTCTCTTCGCCATCGTGTGGGAGCGCAAGGTCGTCGCCTGGATGCAGCTGCGCATCGGCCCCAACCGGAACGGCCCCTGGGGTCTGCTGCAGTCCCTCGCGGACGGCGTCAAGCTGATGCTCAAGGAAGACGTGATCGTCAAGCGCGCGGACAAGGTGGTCTACGTCCTCGCCCCGGTCGTCGCCGCGATCCCGGCCTTCATGGCGATCGCGGTGATCCCGTTCGGGCCCGCGGGCAACGAAGTCTCGATCTTCGGCCAGCGCACCACGATGCAGCTCACCGACCTGCCGATCGCGATGCTGTACATCCTCGCGGTCGCCTCGGTCGGCATCTACGGCATCGTGCTCGCGGGCTGGAGCTCCGGCTCGACGTACCCGCTCCTCGGCGGCCTGCGCTCCTGCGCGCAGATGATCTCCTACGAGATCGCGATGGGCGCGGCCTTCGCCTCCGTCTTCCTCTACTCGGGGTCGATGTCGACGTCGACGATCGTCGAGGCGCAGGCCGACCGCTGGTACGTGCTGCTCCTGCCGGTGTCGTTCCTGATCTACATCGTGACGATGATCGGCGAGACCAACCGCGCGCCGTTCGACATGCCGGAGTCCGAGGGCGACCTCGTCGGTGGCTTCAACACCGAGTACTCCTCCATCAAGTTCGCGATGTTCATGCTCGCCGAGTACATCAACATGGTCACCGTCTCGGCGGTGTCGGTCACGCTCTTCCTGGGAGGCTGGCGGGCGCCGTATCCGATCAGCACGTTCTGGGAGGGCGCGAACCACGGCTGGTGGCCGATGCTCTGGTTCGTGATCAAGGTCCAGCTGCTGCTGTTCTTCTTCATCTGGCTGCGCGGCTCGCTGCCCCGCGTCCGCTACGACCAGCTGATGAAGCTCGGCTGGAAGGTCCTGATCCCGGTCTCGGTCGTCTGGCTGATGCTCGTCGCCACGGTCAGGGCGATGCGGAACGAGGACTACGAATTCACCTCGATCGCGCTCTATGTGGGCGGCGGGGTCATCGCCCTGCTATTGCTCTCCGTGGTCGTCGACATCTTCCGCGACAAGCGGGAGAAGGAAGCCGCCGCCGAGGAGGAGAAGCCGGTCGCCTTCGACCCGATGGCGGGCGGATTCCCTGTTCCGCCGCTGCCCGGCCAGAGCCTGCCACCCGTCCCGCGCCGCCGCCCGCGCCATGAGCGGGAGCTGATTGTCAGTGGTGGCCCGGATACTCAAAGTGACGGAACCCGAAGTGACGGAAAGGAGGCGTCCGATGGCTGAGTCGAACCAGGAGTCGCACGACCCGAACCAATCGAAGCAGGGGTTCCAGAACCCTGTCGCGGGCTTCGGCGTGACCTTCAAGGCCATGTTCAAGAAGCGGCTGACCGAGCAGTATCCGGAGCAGCAGAAGACCACCGCTCCCCGCTTCCACGGCAGGCACCAGCTGAACCGCCATCCGGACGGCCTGGAGAAGTGCGTCGGCTGTGAGCTCTGCGCCTGGGCCTGTCCCGCGGACGCCATCTATGTGGAGGGCGCGGACAACACGGACGAGGAAAGGTATTCGCCCGGCGAGAGGTACGGCCGCGTCTACCAGATCAACTACGCCCGCTGCATCCTGTGCGGCCTGTGCATCGAGGCGTGCCCCACGCGCGCGCTGACGATGACGAACCAGTTCGAGCTGGCCGACAGCAGCCGCGAGAACCTCATCTACACCAAGGAGCAGCTGCTCGCCGGTCTGGAAGAGGGCATGGTCGACTCGCCGCACGCGATTTACCCGGGCATGGACGAGCAGGACTACTACCGGGGCCAGGTGACCGAGGCGGCGCCGGGGACGGTGCCCCAGGTCGCGCTCTCCAAGGGCGAGACGCCGCAGGAGGCCGCCGCGGACTTCGGGGACGGCGAGCCGGCGTCGGAGAAGGTGGTCGGCCGATGACGCAGCTCGCCGCCTATTCGACCTCCACCGGCGAGGCCTTCCAGTTCTGGGTGCTCGGCACGGTCGCGGTGATCGGCGCCCTGTGCACCATCCTGATGAAGAAGGCCGTGCACAGCGCGCTCTGCCTGGCCGGAACCATGATCATCCTCGCGGTGTTCTACCTGGCCAACGGCGCGTATTTCCTGGGCATCGTCCAGATCGTCGTCTACACCGGCGCGATCATGATGCTCTTCCTCTTCGTGGTCATGCTCGTCGGCGTCACCGCCGCCGACTCCCTGACGGAGACCATCAAGGGACAGCGCTGGCTGGCCCTGCTCTGCGGGCTCGGCTTCGCGGTGCTGCTCTTCGCGGGCATCGGGAACGCCTCGGTGAAGGAGTTCAACGGCCTCACCAAGGCGAACTCCGGAGGCAATGTGGAGGGCCTCGCCGGGCTCATCTTCACCAAGTACGTCTTCGCCTTCGAGATCACCGGCGCCCTGCTCATCACGGCGACGGTCGGCGCGATGGTCCTCACCCACCGCGAGCGCACGGAGCGCGCCAAGACGCAGCGCGAGCTCTCCGAGGAGCGCGTGCGCGAGGGCAAGCACCTGCCGCCGCTCCCCGCCCCGGGTGTCTACGCCCGGCACAACGCCGTGGACATCGCGGGCCTGCTCCCCGACGGCACCCCGTCGGAGCTCACGGTCAACAAGACGCTGCGCGAGCGCGGCCAGATCCGCGACGTGTCGCGCGAGGCACTGGACGACCTGCGCGCCCTCGAACAGCGTTCCACCGACCGGCTGGAGCGGCCCGACCTGCGGAGCGACGACATCGGGCGGACCGAGGAGGCGTCGAAGTGAACCCCGTCAACTACCTGTATCTGGCCGCCCTGTTGTTCACGATCGGCGCGACCGGCGTGCTCATCAGGCGGAACGCGATCGTGGTGTTCATGTGCATCGAGCTCATGCTCAACGCCTGCAACCTCGCGTTCGTGGCCTTCTCCCGGATGCACGGCAACCTCGACGGCCAGATCATCGCGTTCTTCACGATGGTCGTCGCCGCCGCGGAGGTCGTGGTCGGGCTCGCGATCATCGTGTCGCTGTTCCGTTCCCGCCACTCGGCCTCGGTCGACGACGCCAGCCTGATGAAGCTCTGAGGGGTCGCTGAATCGTGGAGAACTTGATTGCGCTGCTCGTCGCGGCGCCGCTGCTCGGAGCGGCCGTACTGCTGTGCGGCGGCCGGGCACTGGACCGCGCGGGCCACTGGCTCGGCACGCTGCTCGCGGCCGCCTCCTTCGTCGTCGCCGTCGTGCTGTTCACCGACATGCTGGGCAAGGGCGCCGAGGAGCGCTCGCTGTCGCAGCACCTGTTCAGCTGGATCCCCGTGGAGGGCTTCCAGGCGGACGTCGCCTTCCAGCTCGACCAGTTGTCGATGACGTTCGTCCTGCTGATCTCCGGTGTGGGCACGCTCATCCACATCTACTCCATCGGGTACATGGAGCACGACGAGCGGCGCCGCCGCTTCTTCGGCTACCTGAACCTCTTCCTCGCGGCGATGCTCCTCCTGGTCCTCGCCGACAACTACCTCCTCCTGTACGTCGGGTGGGAGGGCGTCGGCCTCGCCTCGTACCTCCTGATCGGCTTCTGGCAGCACAAGCCCAGCGCGGCCACCGCCGCGAAGAAGGCCTTCCTGGTCAACCGCGTCGGTGACGTGGGCCTTTCGATCGCCATCATGCTGATGTTCACCACCTTCGGGACCTTCGCCTTCGGCCCGGTCCTGGAGGCGACGGACGGGGCGTCGGAGGGCAAGCTCACCGCCATCGGCCTGATGCTGCTGCTCGCCGCGTGCGGCAAGTCCGCGCAGGTGCCGCTGCAGTCCTGGCTGGGCGACGCGATGGAGGGCCCGACCCCGGTCTCGGCCCTGATCCACGCCGCGACGATGGTGACCGCGGGTGTGTATCTGATCGTCCGCTCCGGCGAGATCTTCAACGCCGCCCCGGACGCCCAGCTGGTCGTGACCATCGTCGGAGCGGTCACGCTGCTGTTCGGTGCGATCGTCGGTTGCGCGAAGGACGACATCAAGAAGGCTCTCGCCGGCTCGACGATGTCCCAGATCGGCTACATGATCCTCGCCGCGGGCCTCGGCCCCATCGGCTACGTCTTCGCGATCATGCACCTGGTCACGCACGGCTTCTTCAAGGCCGGTCTCTTCCTCGGCGCCGGTTCGGTCATGCACGGCATGAACGACGAGGTCGACATGCGGAAGTACGGCGGCCTCAGGAAGTACATGCCGGTCACCTTCGTGACCTTCGGCCTCGGCTATCTGGCGATCATCGGCTTCCCCGGTCTTTCCGGCTTCTTCTCCAAGGACAAGATCATCGAAGCGGCGTTCGCCAAGGGCGGCACGGAGGGCTGGATCCTCGGCTCGGTGGCGCTCCTGGGCGCGGCCATCACCGCGTACTACATGACGCGCGTGATGATCATGACGTTCTTCGGTGAGAAGCGGTGGCAGCCGGATGCGGAAGGCAATGAACCGCACCCGCACGAGTCGCCGAAGTCCATGACGATCCCGATGATCGTGCTCGCCTTCGGGTCGGTGTTCGCGGGTGGCTTCTTCAGCATCGGCGACCGCTTCATGCACTGGCTCGAGCCGGTCACCCACCACGACCACGGCGACTCGCCGCTGAGCGCGGCCACGGTCACCGGCGCCACCATGGTGGTCCTGCTCATCGGTGTGGCCCTCGCCTACGTCCAGTACGGCCGCCGGCCCGTCCCGGTGACCGCCCCGCGCGGCTCGGTCCTGACCCGCGCCGCCCGCCGCGACCTCCTCCAGGACGACTTCAACCACGTCGTCCTGGTCCGCGGCGGCGAGCACCTCACGCGGTCCTTGGTCTACGTCGACCACACCCTGGTCGACGGGGTCGTCAACGGCACGGCGGCCTCGATGGGCGGCCTCTCCGGCCGCCTGCGCAAACTGCAGAACGGCTACGCCCGCTCCTACGCGGTCTCGATGTTCGGCGGCGCTGCGGTGCTCATCGCCGCGACCCTGCTGATGAGGGCGGTCTGATACCGATGTCCTTTCCCCTCCTGACAGCGACGGCGGTCCTGCCCGCGGTCGGCGCGATCGCCACGGCAGCCGTCCCGGCCGCCCGGCGGACCGCCGCCAAGTGGCTCGCGCTGCTCGTCTCGCTCGCCACGCTCGGCCTCGCCGGGACCGTGCTCGTCCGGTTCGACCCGGACGGCGACCGCTATCAACTGACCGAATCGCGCGCCTGGATCAAGGACTTCGGCGTGCGGTACGAGCTCGGGGTCGACGGCATCGCCGTCGCACTCATCGCGCTCACCGCGCTCCTGATCCCCTTCATCATCCTGGCGGGCTGGCACGACGCCGACCCCCTGGAAACCAAATCGTCGCGCTGGCGCCCGACCCAGGGCTTCTTCGCCCTGATCCTCGCCGTCGAGGCGATGGTGATCATCTCCTTCGAGGCCACCGACGTCTTCCTCTTCTACATCTTCTTCGAAGCCATGCTCATCCCGATGTACTTCCTCATCGGCGGCTTCGGAGACCGCGCCCACGCGGGCACCGACGAGAACGCCTCGGCACAGCGCTCGTACGCCGCGGTGAAGTTCCTCCTCTACAACCTCGTCGGCGGCCTCATCATGCTGGCCGCCGTGATCGGGCTCTACGTGGTCGCGGGGAACTTCTCGCTCCAGGAGATCGCCGCCGCGCGCGCGGACGGTTCGCTCGACATGGCGACCAACACCGAGCGGTGGCTCTTCCTCGGCTTCTTCTTCGCGTTCGCGGTGAAGGCCCCGCTGTGGCCGCTCCACACCTGGCTGCCGAACGCGATGGGAGAGTCCACCGCCCCGGTCGCCGTGCTGATCACGGCCGTCGTCGACAAGGTCGGCACGTTCGCGATGCTGCGGTTCTGCCTCGGGCTCTTCCCGGAGGCGAGCGAGTGGGCGACGCCCGTCATCCTCGTCCTCGCCCTGATCAGCATCATCTACGGAGCGCTGCTCGCGGTCGGCCAGCGCGACATCAAGCGCCTCGTGGCGTACGCGTCCATCTCGCACTTCGGCTTCATCGTGCTCGGCATCTTCGCGATGACGTCGCAGGGCCAGTCCGGCGCGACGCTCTACATGGTCAACCACGGCATCTCGACCGCCGCCCTGATGCTGGTGGCCGGCTTCCTGATCTCGCGGCGCGGCTCGCGTCTGATCGCCGACTACGGAGGGGTGCAGAAAGTCGCCCCGGTGCTCGCGGGCACCTTCCTGATCGGCGGCCTCGCGACGCTCTCGCTCCCCGGGCTCGCGCCCTTCGTGAGCGAGTTCCTCGTCCTGGTCGGCGCGTTCGCGCGCTACCCGGTGGTCGGCATCATCGCGACCGTCGGCATCGTGCTCGCCGCGCTGTACACACTCGTCCTCTACCAACGGACGATGACGGGCCCCGTGAAGGCGGAGGTCGCGACCATGCCCGACCTGCGGGTGCGTGAACTGGTCGTCGTGGCACCGCTGATCGCGCTCCTGATCGGCCTCGGGGTCTACCCGAAGCCGCTCACCGAGGTGGTCAACCCTGCGGTCGAGCACACGATGTCCGACGTACAGAAGAAAGACCCCAAGCCCGAGGTGGAGGCGGCCAAGTGAGCGCAACAGCCGTCCACAGCCTGTGGACAACGGCGGCGGAACCGATCGGCAAGATCGACGCCCCCGACATCGAGTACGGACAGCTGTCGCCGACGTTGATCGTCATCGGCGCGGCCGTCCTCGGAGTGCTCATCGAAGCCTTCGTCCCGCGCAAGTCCCGTTACTACGTACAGCTCTTCGTCTCCGTCGTCGCCCTGGCCGCCGCCTTCGCCGCGGTCGTCGGACTCGCGGCCCGTGGCTTCGGCACCACCAAGGCCCAGATCGCGGCAATGGGCGCGATCGCGGTCGACGGTCCCGCGCTCTTCCTGCAGGGCACCATCCTGCTCACCGGAATCGTCGCGATCTTCACCTTCGCGGAGCGGCGCCTCGACCCGGCGGCGCACGGCAACCGCGTCGACTCGTTCGTGGCGCAGGCCGGCGCCGTGCCGGGCAGCGAGGCCGAACAGGCCGCCACCAAGGCCGGGTTCACCACCACCGAGGTGTTCCCGCTGGCCCTCTTCGCCATCGGCGGCATGCTCGTCTTCCCCGCGGCCAACGACCTCCTGACGCTCTTCATCGCGCTGGAAGTCTTCTCCCTGCCGCTGTACCTGCTCTGCGCGCTCGCCCGGCGCAAGCGCCTGATGTCGCAGGAATCCGCCGTCAAGTACTTCCTGCTCGGCGCGTTCGCCTCGGCGTTCACGCTCTTCGGCATCGCGCTCCTCTACGGCTACGCGGGCTCCGTGTCGTACGCCACGATCGCGAACGTCGTCGAGGGCAACGTCAAGACCGTGAACCCGGCGCTCGCCGACACCATGGGCAATGACGCGCTGCTCCTGATCGGCGTCGCGATGGTGGTCATGGGGCTGCTCTTCAAGGTCGGCGCGGTGCCGTTCCACATGTGGACCCCGGACGTCTACCAGGGCGCCCCGACGCCGGTCACCGGCTTCATGGCGGCGGCGACGAAGGTGGCCGCGTTCGGCGCGCTCCTCCGTCTCCTCTACGTGGTGCTTCCCGGCCTGCGCTGGGACTGGCGGCCGGTCATGTGGGGCGTCGCGATCATCACGATGCTGGGCGGCGCGATCATCGCGATCACGCAGACCGACATCAAGCGGCTCCTCGCGTACTCGTCGATCGCGCACGCCGGCTTCATCCTCGCCGGTGTCATCGCCACCACCCCGGACGGCATCTCCTCCGTCCTCTTCTATCTGGGCGCCTACTCCTTCGTGACCATCGGCGCCTTCGCCGTCGTCACGCTGGTGCGGGACGCGGGCGGCGAGGCGACGCACCTGTCGAAGTGGGCGGGGCTCGGCCGCCGGTCGCCCCTGGTCGCCGCGGTCTTCGCGGTCTTCCTGCTCGCCTTCGCCGGCATCCCGCTGACCTCCGGGTTCGCCGGGAAGTTCGCCGTCTTCAAGGCGGCAGCGGAGGGCGGCGCGGGCGCGCTGGTCGTGGTCGGTGTCCTGTCGTCGGCGATCGCCGCGTTCTTCTACATCCGCGTGATCGTCCTGATGTTCTTCAGCGAGCCGAAGGCGGACGGCCCCACGGTCGCCGTGCCCTCGCCGCTGACGATGACGGCGATCGGTGTGGGCGTCGCGGTGACGCTGGTCCTCGGTGTGGCCCCGCAGTACTTCTTGGATCTGGCGAACCAGGCGGGAGTCTTCGTCCGGTAGCCGGAGCCCTTCGTATCTTTCGTACACGTGTCGCCGCCCGGCATCCCGAGAGGGGGTGCCGGGCGGTTGCCTGTGGATAACTGTCCGGGGTGTCGGTGGGGAGCCCTATCGTGGAGGCAGTGGTCGAGGTAGTGGCCGAGGCAGGAAGCACGGCGGGGGACAGGGCGATGGATGGGACCAAAGGCATGAGCGAGGTGACGGCGGCGGTAGCGGCGCCGGGCGCGGCGACCGGCTCCGTGACGGAGAGCGACGCCCTGCGGACGCTCCACCGCGTCTTCGGGTACGACGCCTTCCGCGGCGAGCAGGAAACGATCATCGACCACGTGGTGGGCGGCGGCGACGCCGTCGTCCTCATGCCGACCGGCGGCGGCAAGTCCCTCTGCTACCAGATCCCGGCCCTGGTCAGACCGGGCACGGGCGTCGTGGTCTCCCCGCTCATCGCGCTCATGCAGGACCAGGTGGACGCGCTGCGGGCGCTCGGTGTGCGCGCCGGGTTCATCAACTCCACGCAGGACTTCGACCAGCGGCGCGTGATGGAGGCGGAGTTCCTCGCGGGCGAGCTCGATGTGCTGTATCTCGCACCGGAGCGGCTGCGCCTGGACGCCACGCTGGACCTCCTCTCGCGGGGCCGGATCTCCGTCTTCGCGATCGACGAGGCGCACTGCGTCGCCCAGTGGGGGCACGACTTCCGGCCCGACTACCTCGCGCTCTCCGTGCTCGGGCAGCGCTGGCCCGACGTGCCGCGGATCGCCCTGACCGCGACGGCCACGCACGCCACGCACCGGGAGATCACCGAGCGGCTCGGCATGCCGGACGCCAAGCACTTCGTGGCGAGCTTCGACCGGCCCAACATCCAGTACCGCATCGTGCCGAAGGCCGAGCCGAAGAAGCAGCTCCTGTCCTTCCTGAAGGAGGAGCACGCGGGCGACGCCGGCATCGTCTACTGCCTGTCACGCAATTCGGTCGAGAAGACCGCCGAGTTCCTGTGCAGGAACGGCATCGAGGCCGTCCCGTACCACGCGGGCCTGGACGGCGGCACCCGCGCGGCCCACCAGTCCCGCTTCCTGCGGGAGGAGGGCCTCGTCGTCTGCGCCACGATCGCCTTCGGCATGGGCATCGACAAGCCGGACGTCCGCTTCGTCGCCCACCTCGACCTGCCCAAGTCGGTCGAGGGGTACTACCAGGAGACCGGCCGCGCGGGCCGCGACGGCCTGCCCTCCACGGCCTGGATGGCGTACGGCCTCCAGGACGTCGTCCAGCAGCGCAAGATGATCCAGAGCAGCGAGGGCGACGAGGCGTTCCGCCGCCGGGCGGCCTCGCACCTCGACTCGATGCTGGCGCTCTGCGAGACCGCGCAGTGCCGCCGCACCCAGCTCCTCACCTACTTCGGCCAGGAAGCGGCGGCGGAGTCCTGCGGGAACTGCGACACGTGCCTCACCCCGCCCGAGACCTGGGACGGCACGGTGGCGGCGCAGAAGGTGCTGTCCACGGTGGTGCGCCTGCAGCGTGAGCGCGGGCAGAAGTTCGGCGCGGGCCAGATCATCGACATCCTGCTCGGCAAGAAGACCGCGAAGGTCATCCAGTTCGACCACGACCAGCTGTCGGTCTTCGGCATCGGCGAGGAGCTGGCGGAGGCCGAATGGCGGGGCGTGGTGCGGCAGTTGCTGGCGCAGGGCCTGCTCGCCGTCGAGGGGGAGTACGGCACGCTGGTGCTCACCGAGACGAGCGGTTCCGTCCTGGGCCGGGAGCGTGAGGTGCGGCTGCGCAAGGAGCCGAAGCGGGCTCCGGCGGCGCGGGCGGCCAAGGGCGAGCGCAAGGCGAAGTCGGCGGCGGCCGTCGCCGAGCTGCCCCAGGAGGCGGTGCCGATCTTCGAGGCGCTGCGCGCCTGGCGTGCGGCCCAGGCGAAGGAGCAGGGCGTCCCCGCGTATGTGATCTTCCACGACGCCACGCTCCGGGAGATCGCCACGCTGCGGCCCACGTCCGTGTCGGACCTCGAAGGCATCAGCGGAGTGGGCGAGAAGAAGCGGACGACGTACGGCGAGGGTGTGGTCGGGGTCGTGGCGGAGTTCGTGGGCGGCGCCACGGATTCCGGCGGGGCGCCTGACAGGGCGGCTGACGGGGCGGCTGACGGGGCTGCCCGGCCGGGCGAGGCACCCGGCGGCGCCTCCGCCGGCGGGCCGGCCGGCGGAGGCACCCCGGCTCCGGCCGATGAGGCGGAGCTGGGCTGGGGCGACGAGGAGGAGCCGGACTGGGCGTCGTGACGCGTCCGGACTGGGGGCCCTGACGCGTGCCGGGCCGGGCGTCCTGACGTGTGGCCGCGGTCAGGTGGGGTGTCGTCGGCGCCCCGCCCCGCGTTACCTCGCCGCCACGATGCGGCCCGTCACCTCGCCGAGGCCCACCTTCGTGCCGCCCGGGCCCGGGGCCCAGGCGGAGAGGGTGACCTCGTCGCCGTCCTCCAGGAAGGTGCGCTTGCCGTCGGGGAGTTCGAGGGGGTCGCGGCCGTTCCAGGTGATCTCGATCAGGGAGCCGTACTGACCGGGTTCGGAGCCGCTGACCGTGCCCGAGCCGTACAGGTCGCCGGTGCGGAGTGAGGCGCCGTTGACCGTCATGTGGGCCAGCTGCTGCGCGGCCGTCCAGTACACCGTGGAGAACGGCGGCTCGGAGATGACCTGGCCGTTCAGGGTGACCGTCATGCGCAGGTCGTAGCCGCCGGGCTCGTCCGCCGACGACTCGGCGGAGTCGTCCAGGTAGGGCAGGAGCGGATGCGTCCGCTCCGGGGGTGCGACCCGCGCCGAGTCCAGCGCCTCCAGGGGGGTGATCCACGCGGAGACCGAGGTGGCGAAGGACTTCCCGAGGAACGGGCCGAGGGGGACGTACTCCCAGGCCTGGATGTCGCGCGCGGACCAGTCGTTGAGGAGGGTAAGCCCGAAGACGTGCTCGCGGAAGTCCGCCAGGGGGACGGGGGTTCCCTGCGCCGAGGAGGCGCCGACCACGAAGCCGACCTCCGCCTCGATGTCGAGCCGGACCGAGGGGCCGAAGACGGGAGCCGCGTCGGAGGGCGCCTTGCGCTGGCCCGTCGGGCGGACCACGTCCGTGCCGGAGACGACGACCGTGCCGGCCCGCCCGTGGTAACCGATGGGCAGGTGCTTCCAGTTGGGGGTCAGCGGGGTCGGCGAGTCCGGGCGGAACATCTTGCCCAGGTTCGTCGCGTGGTTCTCCGAGGCGTAGAAGTCGACGTAGTCCGCGACCTCGAACGGCAGGTGCAGGGTCACTTCGGAGAGAGGGTGCAGCAGGGGGCGTACGGCTTCGCGGTGGGCGGGCACCGTCACCCACGCCGTCAGGGCGCGCCGCACGTCGGACCAGGCGGTGCGGCCCGCGGCGAGCAGCGGGTTCAGGGTGGGGCGCGCGAGGAGCGAGACGTAGGGGGAGCCGAGTGCGGCGGCCGCGGCGCCCGCGTCCAGGACGTACGAGCCGAGCCGCACCCCGACCCTGCGCCGGCCGGTCGCCTCGCCGGCCAGGGAGAACACGCCGTAGGGGAGGTTGTGCGGTCCGAAGGGGTCGCCCTCGGGAAGGCCGAAGGGATCGCCCTCGGGAAGACCGGTGGAGCCGCCCTCGGGGTGGCCGGTGGGGCCTCCGGAGAGGTCGGCGGAGTCACCGGCGGCCGGGTCGAGCGGGGTCTGCTCGGACATGCGTACCTGCCTCGCTTTCCATAGGGGTGTGCCACACGTTACGTGTGGAGGGCCCTGTTGCGGCAGTGCCTGAAGAGTGCGCAATGTCCGGATAACGCGCGCCGCGCGAGGTGGAATATCACCTTCCGCTTTCCTGTGAGGGAGGAACTGCCCGTCCTCACCCGGCCGTATGCGCACCTTGCCAAGCAGCTTCCGGTGGAGCGCAGGATCCGTATTCTCTGGATCATGGCCGCTCCCCTCGCATATGCACTCATCGCCACTGACCTGGACGGGACGCTGCTGCGCGGCGACGACACGGTCTCGGACCGGTCGCGGCGGGCACTGGCCGCCGCCGGCGAGGCGGGCGCCCGGCACCTCGTGGTGACAGGCCGCCCGGCACCGAGGGTGCGGCCCCTCCTGGACGAACTCGGCTACGCGGGCCTCGCCGTCTGCGGTCAGGGGGCGCAGCTGTACGACGCGGGGGCGAACCGGATGGAGTGGTCCGTGAAGCTCGACCGCGAGCTCGCCGAGGCCGCGCTCGGCAAGATCGAGGCGGAGGTCGGGCAGGTCTACGCGGCCGTGGACCAGGACGGGGTCCACGGCCTCACGCTCATCGAGCCGGGGTACGAGATGCCGCACCCCACGCTTCCCGCGATGCGGGTGCCCGGGCGGGACGTGCTGTGGGAGGAGCCCATCAGCAAGGTGCTCCTGCGCCATCCGTGGCTGCCGGACGACGAGTTGGCGGCGGTGGCGCGCGACGCGGTGGGTTCCCTCGCGACGGTCACCATGTCGGGGCCCGGCACGGTGGAGCTCCAGCCGTGCGGGGTGACCAAGGCGACCGGGCTCGCGCTGGCCGCCGAGCGGCTCGGCCTGACGGCCGCGGACACGATCGCCTTCGGGGACATGCCGAACGACATCCCCATGTTCCTGTGGGCCGCCCACGGGGTGGCCATGGCCAACGCCCACGGGGAACTCAAAGCGGTGGCCGACGAGTTGACCCTCTCGAACGAGGACGACGGCATCGCCGTCGTCCTCGACCGTCTCCTGCGGGGCGACCTCCGGACCAGGTCCTGGGCCGACAGGTCCTAGCCCGCGGTCCGCCGGATCCGCTTCTCCCACGTCCGGTGGAAGACGACCTCGTCGCCGGCCCTGCACACCACCTCGTTCGAGGTGATGAAGTCCGCCGCGTCGCACGTGATCTCCGAGCGGGTCTCGACGCGCGTGTCCCAGCCGAGTTCGGGCCGGTGCAGGCGGATCGTCCAGTCCGAGCGGGTGCGGGCGCTCAGCGGGTCGCCCTCCTGGATCGTGTACGTCTCCAGCGCGTCCTCGGTGAATTCGAGACCGTCGGGGTACACGCGGGTGCCGCCGTAGCGCGGGTCGACCTCCAGGCGCCACTCGCCCTTGGCGACGTCGCGTACGACCAGGCGCTCGGGCCGCTGTTCGTCCAGGGTCGCCGGATACGCCACACCGAGCGGCTCCGACTGCTCGGCGGGCGCGAAGGTGATCGACGGGTCGAAGTCGCCTTCACGGACGGGCAGTTCCAGGGAGCTGCCCACCGGCTCCAGGGTGAAGCCCACCGAGTCCGCCTGCGGCCAGATCCAGGGCCAGTACGCGGAGGAGACCGCGAGGCGGATGCGGTGGCCCGGCGGGAAGGTGTGGCCGATGCCGTTGAGCTCGAACGTCACGTCCTCGGTGGCGCCGAGGGGCCAGGCGTCCGCGCGGTCCCTGCCGTGCCGGGCGGAGAGGTTGAGCACGCCCCGGGTGACCAGGGTCGACGAGCCGTCGGGGGCGATGTCGCAGAGGCGGGCGACGGCCTGCCCGAAGGGCACGTCCATCCGCAGCCGCAGCGTCACCCTGGGGCGCCCGAGGATCCGTACCTCCGAGGGGACCTCGAATTCGAAGCACGCCGACTTCGCGTCCTCGTCCCGCTGGTCGGGCGGCAGGTCCGCGTCGTTCCCGAAGGGGAAGAAGCGGCCCGCGTCCAGGCCCGTGTGCTGCGGGGAGCCGACGAGGACGGGGGTGCCCTGGAGCGCGTACGAGACGGGGGTGACGTTCGGGGACGGCCAGGACGGGTCGCCGACCCAGCCGCCGGACAGCTCCGGATAGACCGTCGCCGGCGGGTGCGAGTCGCTGATCCAGGAGCGGAGCTTCGGCTCGGCCATGACGCCGGTGTCGACACCCTTGAGGTGGTGGTCCCACCAGCGCAGGGTCTCCTGGAGGAAGCCGATCGCGGGGCCCGGCGGCAGGCCGCGGTCCGGGTACTGGTGCGACCAGGGGCCGATCAGGCCGCGCACCCGGTCGTCGGGGAGGTGCTCGACCAGACGCAGGACGGTGTCGCGGTACGGGTCGTGCCAGCCGCCGACCGCGAGCACCGCGGCGCCGATCGCGGAGTAGTCCTCGCAGACGCTGCCGTGCCGCCAGTAGTCGTCGCGGGTCTGGTGGTCGAGCCAGGTGTGGATGAGGGGTTCGACGGCTTCGAGGCGCGTCAGCCACATCTCGCGCCAGGCGTCACCCACGAAGTACGGGTCCGGCGGGCGCGACGCGAAGGCGAGCATCGTCGCCGCCCACGCGTGCATGTCCACCGCGAGGACGGAACCGCCCATGTAGTGCACGTCGTTGTCATAGCGGTCGTCCGCCGAGCAGACCGTGACGATCGCCTTGAGCGACTCGGGTGCGAGCGCCGCGATCTGGAGGGAGTTGAAGCCGCCCCAGGAGATGCCGAACATGCCGACCTTGCCGGTCGACCAAGGCTGCGCGGCCAGCCAGTTCACCACCTCGACGCCGTCGGCCAGCTCCTGCGGCGAGTACTCGTCGGTGGGCAGGCCCTCGCTGTTGCCGTGGCCGCGGACGTCGACGCGCACGGAGGCGTAGCCGTGGCCCGCGTACCAGGGGTGGCGCTGCCAGTCGCGCGGCGCCGTCCAGTCGCTGAGGCGGTAGGGGAGGTATTCGAGGAGCACGGGGACCGGCTCGTCGGTGACCGGGCGCCACACACGCGCGTAGAGCCTGGTCCCGTCGGAGAGGGGTACGTGGAAGTCCTCGCGGGTGGTCTCGTACGGGAAGGAGTCGCGGATCTGCATGAGTGGAACCTCAGTGGACGGGGTGTCTCCGGTGGACGGGTCGTATCCGGTGGGCGGGGTGTCCTAGTGGACGGGGTGCATGGTGCGGCGCAGCCACGGTGCGAGCGCGATCACGGCGACGCCCGCGAGGACGGCGATCGCGCCGTTCACGCCGAAGTACGCCGGGTTGGAGACCTCTCCGTAGACCTTCACGACCTGCGCCTGGATGCCGTTGGCGAGCGCGAGGGAGAGGAACCACAGGGCCATGGTCTGGCTGGCGAAGGCCTTCGGGGCGAGCTTGGTCGTCGCGGACATGCCCGAGGTCTCCACGAGGATGTCGCCGAGCCCGAGCAGCAGGTAGGAGCCGACGATCCACCAGACCGCCATCTTGTACGTGTCGTCGGCGTGCCCGGAGGTGGGCAGCGTCATCAGGAGGAACGACAGACCGCCCAGGATCACACCGAAGGCGATCTTGTTGGAGGCATGCGGCTGGCGACGGCCCATCCGCGCCCAGACGGCGGCGACGACCGGCGCGAGCCCGACCTCGAAGGCGCCGAGCGCGGAGGCGTACCAGCTCGCGGGGAAGGTGAAGCCGAAGATCGACGTCTCGGCGTTCGTCGACGCGAGCAGGATCATCGTCGAGTACGCCTGGAAGAGGATGAAGTTGAAGACCACCGAGGCCAGGAAGAGGACCACGTACGGCCGGAGGCGGCCGCGCTCCTCGGCGCTCACGCGCGGGCTGCGGAACATCACCGCGAAGTAGACGACCGGCGCGATCACGGAGACGAGGGTGAGCAGGTCGACGAAGCGGTCCATGGTGAGCCAGCCGACGGCGGCGAGGAGCCCGGCGACGGCGGCGGCCGCGACCAGGCCTGCGACGATCAGCAGGACGGCCCGGCGCATCGCGTCCCTCGGCAGCGCGAACTCCGCGGACGCCTTCCGGCCCGCGAGATGGCGCCGTCCCGCGACGTACTGGACGAGGCCGAAGGTCATGCCGATCGCGGCCGCCGAGAAGCCCCAGTGCCAGCCCTTGTGGTCGCCGAGCCAGCCGGTGATCAGCGGGCCCGCGAAGGCGCCCACGTTGATCGCCATGTAGTACAGCGCGAAGCCCGCGTCGCGGCGCTCGTCCTCGGTGCGGTAGAGCTTGCCGACCATCGAGGCGACATTGGGCTTGAGGAGGCCGGTGCCCGCGCTGATCAGGCCGAGCCCCACCCAGGTCATCGTCGCCGTCGGCACGGCCATCGAGTAGTGGCCGCAGGCGATCAGGATGCCGCCCCACAGCACCGCGCGGTACGAGCCGAGGATGCGGTCGGCGAGCCAGCCGCCCGCCACGGAGACGAGGTAGACCAGCGTGCCGTACGCCGCCGAGACCGACGCGGCCGTGCCGGCATCCATCCCCATGCCGTCGTTCGCGACGGAGTCGGCGAAGTAGAGGACCAGGATGGCCTGCATGCCGAGGAACGAGAAGCGCTCCCAGACCTCAAGGCCTGAGAGGGTGAGCAGGCCGCGCGGCTGGCCGAAGAAGGCGCGGTCGTCGCCCGGCGGCGGATCGCCGGTCGGCTCGGCTGGCGGCTCGTACTCGGCCGTAGTACGGGACAAAGACTCTTCTCCCGGTCGTTACGGGTCTTGCGGGGCAGGACGGCCTTCTCGGGCTTATGGGCTGATCAAGAACATACCGGTGAGCGTCGCACACCGCTCGGCCTGGTGTGCGAAGAGGGTGCGGGGGGACTCGGTATCCGCTCCGACCAGCGCGGCGGCGTGCGACGGGCGGGCAGGTGCTCGCCGTGATCGAAAGTCGACCGGATACGCTGACTTGAGTGATGGCAGCGACACATCGACAAACCCGTGTCATCGAACGAGATCCAATGATCGACCGAGTTGGCCATGTGATCGTCAGCAGACAGGAGAACCTCTCGTGACCGTCGTCGGGCCTTTTGGGCTGAGCGTGCGGGACCAGGCTCTCGAAGCCGATGTCCAGGTCGGATTGGCGGCTGTCGAGGAGGGACTGCTCGAAGCCACCAAGAGCGAGGTGCCCTTCATCACCGAGGCCGCCCAGCACTTGGTCCGCGCCGGGGGCAAGCGTTTCCGGCCGCTGCTCGTGATGCTCGCTGCCCAGTTCGGCGACCCCTACGCGCCGGGTGTCGTGCCCTCCGCCGTCGTCGTCGAGCTGACCCACCTCGCGACGCTGTACCACGACGACGTCATGGACGAGGCCGATGTGCGCCGCGGCGTCGAGAGCGCCAACCAGCGCTGGGGGAACTCCGTCGCCGTGCTGACCGGCGACTTCCTCTTCGCCCGCGCCTCGTACATCCTGGCCGACCTCGGCCCGGAGGCCGTCCGCATCCAGGCCGAGGCCTTCGAGCGGCTGGTCACCGGCCAGATCCTGGAGACCGCGGGACCGACCGAGGGCCGCGACCCGGTCGACCACTACCTCGACGTGCTCCGGGGCAAGACCGGTTCGCTGGTCGCCGTGGCCTGCCGGTTCGGCGCGATGATGTCCGGCGCGGACGAGACCGTCGTGGACGTCCTCACGCAGTACGGCGAGCGGCTCGGTGTCGCCTTCCAGCTGGCCGACGACGTGCTCGACATCGCCTCCGACTCGCACGAGTCCGGCAAGACGCCGGGCACGGACCTGCGCGAGGGCATCCCCACGCTGCCGGTGCTCCGGCTGCGCGAGCGGGCCGCGCGGCTCGGCCTCGCCGAGGACATCGCCCTGTGCGAGCTCCTCGACTCGGACCTCACGGACGACGCACGGCACGCGGAGGCCCTCACCAGGCTGCGCGCGCACCCCGCCCTCGAACACGCGCGCAGGGACACGGTCTGCTACGCGGAGAGCGCACGGGCCGCCCTCGGCCCGCTGCCCGAGGGCGACGCGAAGGCGTCGCTGATCGAGCTCTGCGACCTCGTGGTGCACCGGGCGGGCTGAGCGCCCGTCCTTTTCCCGGGCCGCCACAGGAGCCCGGACTGTCGATCGGCGGTGCCACCCCCTACGGGACGGGGGAGGCACCGCTGATTCATGTCATCCCAGAGCAGTACATGGAGTTGCTTCCGGGGTCTGACGCTTCTTGGTGGCCGATTTGGTCGGATGGAGTCCAGCGAGAACAACCACTCCTGACCTATTCGGGTGAGAATGGCGGCACAGGGTGGACGAAGGCACGTACAGGGAAGGCCGCCGCCGACCACGGAGGTAAGGCAGACAATGGCACCGTACGAATCGGCGAAGGACACCAGCGAGGCCGCGGACCTGCGCGCCGGCCGCCGCAAGGCAGCCCGTTACGCGGTCCCGATCGCGGTGGCGGGGGTGGCGGCGGCGACGATCGGGCTCGTCCCGGCGCTCGCCACATCGGGCGACCCGGACCTCCCGAAGGTCACCGCACAGGAGCTCATCGAGAAGATCGCCGCGTCGGACACGCAGCAGCTCTCCGGCAACGTCAAGATCAGCACCGACCTGGGCCTGCCGTCGTTCGGCGGCATGGCGGGCGGCTTCGGCGGCGGGGGCGGCGCGGACCGGGGCGACGACGACGGCGACGAGAAGGGCTCGGCGGCCGACCCCAAGAGCAAGCTCATGGAGCTGGCGTCCGGCACGCACACGCTGCGCGTCGCGGCCGACGGCCCCGACAAGCAGAAGGTGTCCGTCCTCGGCGACGCCTCCGAGTACAGCCTCATCCACAACGGCGACGACGTGTGGGCGTACGACAGCGCGTCGAACGAGGCCTACCACGCGAAGGACGAGGGCGCCTCTCCGGAGAAGGGCGAAAACCACGGCGCGGTGCCGAAGGGGGAGCTGCCCAGCACCCCGAAGGAGTTCGCCGAGCAGGCCCTGAAGGCCGTCGACGACACCACGTCCGTCAAGGTCGACGGCACCGCGCAGGTCGCGGGCCGCGACGCGTACCGCCTGGTGATCAAGCCGAAGCAGGCAGGTTCGACGGTCGGCCAGATCACCGTCGCGGTGGACGAGAAGACCGGCACACCCCTCAAGTTCACCCTGACCCCGGCCTCCGGCGGCGCGGCCGTCGTCGACGCGGGCTTCACGAAGGTCGACTTCGACAAGCCGTCCGCGTCCACCTTCGACTTCACGCCCCCCAAGGGCACGAAGGTCACCGAGGCCGACGAGCAGAGCCGTGACTTCAAGGGCAAGGACGGAAAGAAGTTCGACGAGGGCGACCTCAACGAACCGAAGGTCATCGGGAAGGGCTGGAGCTCCATCGCCGAGCTGAAGCTGCCCGGCGGCCAGGGCCTGCCCACGGCCGGCTCCGGCGACGTCCCGCAGGACGCGCAGAAGCTGCTCGACTCCCTGGGCGACCAGGTCGACGGAAAGTTCGGCTCCGGCACGGTCTTCTCGACCCGCCTGATCAACGCCCTCGTCACCGACGACGGCACGGTCTACGTGGGCGCGGTCACGAAGGACGCGCTGGTGAAGGCGGCGAACGAAGCGCACTAGCGGTGCGTACGGCATAAGGGAACGGGAACGGCGGATGGGAGGTGCCGGACGGGCACCTTCCATCCGTCTCTTCGGAGAACGGGAGGGCAGCGTGCCGGGCAACAGCGGCAGTTCGCAGGGCTCGGCAGGGCCAAAGGCCCCGGTGGAGCACGTCATCGAGACGCACGCGCTCACCAAGCGCTACGGAAAGCACCTCGCCGTCGACCGGCTCGACCTCACCGTCCCCGAAGGCAGCGTCTTCGGCTTCCTCGGGCCGAACGGCTCGGGCAAGACGACGACGATCCGCATGCTGATGGGCCTCATCGAGCCGACCTCCGGCCGCGCCCAGGTCCTTGGCCGCCCCATGCCGCGCGCCACGCGCACCGTCCTCCCGCACGTGGGCGCGCTGATCGAGGGCCCCGCCCTCTACGGCTTCCTGTCGGGCCGCGACAACCTCCTGCGGTACGACTCCGCGGACCCGACCGCCGACCCGCGCACCCGGAAGGCGCGGGCCGATGCGGCCCTCGACCGGGTCGGGCTCACCGCGGCCGCGGGCAAGAAGGCGAAGGCGTACTCCCTCGGCATGAAGCAGCGGCTCGGGCTCGCGGCCGCGCTGCTCCAGCCGCGCAGGCTCCTGGTCCTGGACGAGCCGACGAACGGCCTCGACCCGCAGGGCATGCGCGAGATCCGCACCCTGGTGCGGGAGCTGGCCGCGGAGGGCACGACCGTCTTCCTCTCCTCGCACCTGCTCGACGAGATCGAGCAGGTCTGCACGCACGCGGCCGTGATGACCCGGGGCCGTCTCATCACCCAGGGGTCCGTCGCCGAGCTGGCGGCGGGCGCGCGGGGCAGGCTCGTCGTGACGACACCGGACCCGGGCGAGGCGGCCCGCGTCCTGAAGGAGCAGGGTGTGACGGATCTGGTCTCTACGGAGGACCGTGTCACCGGCGAACCACCGGTTCAGGACGGCGTGGACCTGGCCGATCTGAACGCCGCGCTGGTCGGCGCGGGCGTCCGCGTCCGCGGCTTCGGGCTCGAACGTGCCTCTCTGGAGGACGCGTTCGTGGCGCTGACGGGGGAGGGCTTCGATGTCGCGGGCTGAGGTCGCCGAGACCACGGACGTGTCCCGGGCGGACGTCCCGAGGGAGCAGCGCTGGATCTGGACGCTCGGTCTCTTCCGCAGCGAGCTGGGGATCACGTTCCGCCGCTGGCGGACCATCGCGCTGCTCGCGGTCCTCGCCGCCGTGCCGATCCTGGTGGGCATCGCGGTCAAGATCGAGACGAGCGACGGCTCCACGATCGGCGGGGGCGGCGACGAGGGCGGGCCCGCCTTCATCGCGCAGATCACCAACAACGGCCTGTTCCTGGTCTTCACCGCGCTCGCCGCGACCCTGCCGTTCTTCCTGCCCATGGCGATCGGCGTCGTCGCGGGAGACGCCGTCGCGGGCGAGGCGAGCGCGGGCACGCTGCGCTATCTGCTGGTCGCGCCCGCGGGACGGACCCGGCTGCTCCTCGTCAAGTACGCGACCACGCTGACGTTCTGCCTGGTCGCGACCCTGGTCGTCGCCACGTCCGCGCTCGCGACCGGCGCGCTGCTCTTCCCGCTCGGCGAGGTCACGACGATCTCAGGCACCCGCATGGGCTTCGGCGAGGGGCTGCTGCGGGCCCTGCTGATCGCGCTGGTCGTCGCCGTGTCGCTGATCGGCGTGGCGGCGCTCGGCCTGTTCGTCTCGACGCTCACCAGCAGCGGCATCGCGGCGATGGCGACGACGGTGGGGCTGCTGATCACGGTCCAGATCCTCGACCAGATCCCGCAGCTGCACGCCCTCCACCCGTACTTCTTCTCGCACTACTGGCTGTCGTTCGCCGACCTGATGCGCGAGCCGGTCTACTGGGACGACATCATCAAGAACCTGCAGATGCAGGGCCTGTATGCGGCCGTGTTCGGCTCGGCCGCGTGGGCGCGGTTCGGGGCGAAGGACGTCATGGCGTAGGCCGTGCGGCGGGTGGTCGGCCGGGTGGCCGGTCGGGTGGTCAGTTGTCGTACGGGTAGCGGGCCAGCGGGGGCTCCTGGGCGAAGAACGTCTTGGCGCGCGCCAGGGCCTCGGTGTCCTCCAGGACGTGGCCGGGCCGGGTGCCGTTGCCCAGCAGGACGCCGCCGAAGCGCATGGGGAAGAAGGCGGCGGTGTGGTTCAACGTGCCGATCAGCGGCTGCGCCACCTCCTCCTCGCGGTGCGCGAGCGCCGTCACGCCCCACAGGGTGCGGCCCTTGAGGGTCTCCTTGAAGTCGATCTCCGGGGTCTCCAGCCAGGCGTCCCAGTAGTCGAGGTAGCGCTTGACGGTGGCCGACACCGAGTACCAGTACAGCGGCGAGGCGATGACGATGTCCGTCGCCTCCAGGGTGGCCTCCAGGAGCAGCGCTTCGTTGTCGCCGACGGGGCGGGGCCGGGCGCGCGGGCGGGTGTCGTCGTGCCGCTGGTCCTCGAAGTCGGGGAGCGGTACGTCGGCGAGGTTCACCCAGCGCTGCTCGACGTCCGGGGGCAGCTGCTCGGCGGCCTTGCGGGTCAGGATCTCGGTGTTGCCCTCCGGGCGGGCGCTGCCGAGGACGAAGAGGAACTTGCGGGTCATGGGATCCCCCTGGGGTCGCTTGCACACGGCGGTTGCTTGCACGTGCACTATATGCACGCGCAATGAAAGTCGTCCAGGGGTGGCCGCTTCACGTGACGGCACGTCACGGGAGCCCGGTTACGGGCGTACGTGGACGGCCCACCCCGAGGCATAGGTGTCGGGTACGGGGTGGCGGGGCCAGGAACGGGCCCAGTGCGGGGGGCCCGCCTCGCGCAGGACGAGGGCGGCGGGGTGGCGCGGGTCGTCCGGCTCTGCGGGGGCGCAGCCGGCCACGTACGCGATGGGGATCACGGAGGCGTTGCCGCGCAGGACGCACGGAGTGCCGCCGGTCCCGGATCCGTCACCCCCGACGCCGTGGTCGTGCAGGACTTCGGCGATCCGCGCCCAGTCGCCGCGGGCGCCCGCCTGGATCCCGGCGTTCCCGTGGACGAGGGGGAGCTGGACGGCGAAGTGTCCGGCGAGGACGAGCCCCAGCGCGGCGAGGCCGACCCACGGCCGACGGGACGCGCGGGCGGCCGCGGCGAGGGCGAGCACTCCGAGGGCGGCGGCCGGGGCGAGCAGGGCGTGGGTGGGGAGGAGGAAGCGAGGGGCGGCGTAGGGGACGAGGAGGAGGTAGGGCAGGGCGACGGCAACCGCGACGACGACAGCGAGCAGACAGCCGCGGAGGACGGCGGGGGCGGGGGGACGGATCTCCGACCCCCCGACAGGCGCACCACGTGCACCTCCCGCATCACGCACACCCCCCAAGTCCCGCGCGCCTTCCGCGTCCTGCGGACTGCCCGCGTCCCGCGCGCCTTCCGCGTCCTGCGGGCTGCCTGCGTTCTGCGGACTTCCTGCGTCCCGCGCACTCCCCGCGTCCCGCGCGCCTTCCGCGTCCTGCGGGCTGCCTGCGTCCTGCGGACTTCCTGCGTCCCGCGCGCCTTCCGCGTCCCGCGCGCCTTCCGCGTCCTGCGGACTTCCTGCGTCCTGCGGACTTCCTGCGTCCTGCGGACTTCCTGCGTCCTGCGGACTTCCTGCGTCCTGCGGACTTCCTGCGTCCTGCGGACTGCCCGCGTCCCGCGGACTCCCCGCGTCCCGCACACCCCCCAAGCCCTGCGAACCCCCCGAGCCCTGCACACCCCCCAAGCCCCGCAGTCCCCCCACCCCCCGCACGCTCCACAACCCCACCCCCACCAGAACCGGCAGCAGCAGCCACCACTCCGTTGCGATGGGGCGGATGCCGTCGGCGGCGCAGGGGCGGCAGAGGAGCGGGCCGTCCATGACGGTGAAGTGGTGGGCCAGGGAGAGCAGCGGCCGCAGATCCCCCTGCACTTCGCTCGCCTCCCTCAGCCGTTCGCGGACGCCGCCGAAACGGACGTACGCCTCGACGATCCACGGCAGCGCACCCGCCGCGAGCCCGCCGAGCACGGCGAGAACGCGGCCCCGCCCCCGCCAGCCGGGGACGACGAGAGCGGCGACCAGCAGGGGCACACCCAGGGCGACGCCGTCGTTGGGGCGCATCAGCGTGGCGAGGGCGAGGCCGCACGCGATCCCGGCGCGGGTCGCGGCGGACTGCCGCGGCCACAGGAAGAGGCCGACCGCCCCGACGGCACCCATGGCGGTGTAGTGGTTGGGCATCGCGGCGCTCGCGTAGAACAGCGCGAACCACAGGCCGCCGTAGAGCGCGGCGGCGAGGGCGGCCGCCGACGGCCGGTGCAGGACGCGCAGCCAGGGGCGGAACCCCAGATAGAGCGCGGCGGTCGCGAGCAACGTCAGCCACACCCTGAGCAGCACGACGGAGTCGCTCCAGGCCGCCACGGGCGCGATCAGGAACGGCACACCACGGGTGCGGGGCGCGCTGAACGGCGTGGCGGGGCCGTGCGGGGAGTAGCGGCTGGCGTAGACGATCTCGTCCCAGCCGAGGGGCAGGGAGAGCGGGACGAGAAGGAGGGACAGCAGGGCGAAGGCACCGCAGACGGCGAGGAGGAGACGGTGGGCGCGCGGCTGCTGTGCCATCGTCCCAGCTTGCCAAAGACCGGCCTGCCGCCCCGGCTCGGCCACGCGGCGACACCGTCAAGAACCTGCCGGGGAGGTATGGGGAAACCGGCGACGCCGACCGTCTGGGTGACGGGGACCGCCTGGGCGGGGGACGCCGAGCCGTGGACCGCCTAGTGGACGCAGAACTCGTTCCCCTCCGGGTCCGTCATGATCACCCACTCGCCGCCGGGCTCCTTGACGTGCCGCGCCACGGCGGCGCCCAGCGCCTCCAGCCGGCGCACCTCGTCGTCGCGGCGGCCCGGCCCGGTGTGCACGTCGAGGTGCAGCCGGTTCTTGCCGGTCTTGGGCTCGGGCACGCGCTGGAAGAGGATCCGGCGGCCGAGGCCGGTGCCGCTGGCCTCGTCGTACGGGTCGTCGGGGTGCCGGACGGCGATGAGGTCGCGCCAGGCGCGGCGGCCGCGGAATTCGACGGTCGCGGCTTCGGGCGCCGCGCCGAGGCCGAGCAGACGGTCGATGAGGGCGCTGTTGTCCTCGACCTCGTACCCCAACGTCTCGGCCCAGAAGGCCGCTTGGGCGTGCGGGTCGGCGGCGTCGATGACCAGCTTCCAGTGCAGGGTTGCCATGTAACCAGTTATACCGGTTAGGCGGTGCGGGTGGGTGCCTCTTCAGGCGACACAGGCACTGTCGGCGCCCCTGCCGCCGCCCCCGCCGCCCTCGCGGCCACCACCCGCGCCGCGTTCCGCCGGGCCGTGCGCAGCGCGTCCCAGGTCAGCAGGGAGAGTGCCAGCCAGACGAGGCCGAAGCCCGCCCACCGCTCGGGCGGCATCGCCTCGTGGAAGTACAGGATGCCGAGCAGGAACTGGAAGACCGGCGCGAGGTACTGCAGAAGGCCCAGGGTGGAGAGCGGCACCCGGATCGCCGCGGCCCCGAAGCAGACGAGGGGAGCGGCGGTCACCACACCGGTGGCCGCGAGCAGCGCCGCGTGCCCGGCGCCCTCCGTGCCGAACACGATGTCGCCCTGCGTGGCGAGCCACGCCAGATAGCCGACGGCGGGCAGGAACTGCACGGCGGTCTCCGCGGCGAGCGACTCCAGGCCGCCGAGGTTGACCTTCTTCTTCACCAGGCCGTACGTCGCGAAGGTGAAGGCGAGGCAGAGCGAGATCCACGGCGGCCTGCCGTACCCGAACGCGAGCACGAGGACCGCCGCGAACCCGATGCCGACCGCCGCCCACTGCACCGGCCGCAGCCGCTCGCCGAGCAGCAGGACGCCCATGGCGATGGTGACCAGCGGGTTGATGAAGTAGCCGAGGGACGCCTCGACGACGTGACCGGAGTTCACGGACCAGATGTAGACGCCCCAGTTGACGGTGATGACCGCCGCGGCGATCGCCACCAGGCCGAGCCTGCGCGGCTGGCGCAGCAGCTCGCGGGCCCAGCCCCAGCGTCGTACGAAAAGCAGCGCGACGCCGACGACCACGAGCGACCAGGCCATCCGGTGGGCGAGGATCTCGACGGCGCCGGCGGGTTTCAGGAGCGGCCAGAAGAGAGGGACCAGACCCCACATCCCGTAGGCGGCGAAGCCGTTCAGCAGCCCGACGCGCTGCTCGTTCCCCGGCTTCCCGGCTGCTCCGCTGTCCACGGCCCCTCCTTCGTGCACGGCAGCCCGCGCTGCCCCACTGAAGGTAGCGCCGGGAACCCTCGGCTGTCATGCCCGTTCCACGGTGACGCTCGTGACGCCTCGGGGGTGCTCCTGGGATGCGGCCGGGCTCAGCCCCGGAGCGCCGCCGCCACCGCGTCCGCGAGCGGGGTCGTGGGCCGGCCGATCAGCTTCGCCAGCTCCCCGCTGGTCCCCGCCAGGCGCCCGCGCGCGATGGCCGCGTCCACGTCGACGAGGACCGCCGCCATCGGCTCGGGCACCCCGGCGCCGGTCAGCACGGCGAGGTGTTGCTCGGCGGGCACGTTCGCGTACGAGATGTCCTTGCCGGTCTGCGCCGCGACCTCGGCGGCGTACTCGGCGAAGCTCCACGCGACATCGCCGCTGAGCTCGTAGACCTTGCCCTCGTGGCCCTCGCCCGTCAGGACGGCGACGGCGGCCGCGGCGTAGTCTGCGCGGGCCGCGGAGGCGACGACGGCGCCGTGCTCCAGGACCGGGGCGAGGTGCTCGGTGTAGTTCTCGTGGTACCAGCCGTTGCGCAGGAAGGTGTGCGGCAGGCCGGAGTCGAGGATCAGCTGTTCGGTCGCCTTGTGCTCGGCCGCCAGGTCGAAGTCGGCGTCGGGGCCGCCGAGGATGCCCGTGTAGGCGAGGAGCGCGACGCCCGCCTCGCGCGCGGCGTCGACGACCGCGCGGTGCTGCGGCACGCGCCGCCCGATCTCGCTGCCGGAGATCAGCAGCACGCGATCGCCTGCGGCGAAGACGCCGCGCAGGCTCTCGGGGGCGCTGTAGTCGGCGACGCGCAGCTCGACGCCGCGCTCGGCGAGGCCGGCCGCCTTGTCCTTGTCGCGTACGACGGCCGCGATGTCCCCGGCGGGGACCCGGGCGGCGAGCAGCCCCTCGATGACGAGACGGCCGAGGTGTCCGGTGGCTCCGGTGACGACGATGCTCATGTCTGGTTGCTCCTGTTACGTCCGGTGGAAGTCGGTATGACACCCACCTTAGGAGCAGCGCTAACTTTCCGTAAGTACCCACTTTGAAGTAAGGTACTGGCATGGACGTAAGTACCTGGAACGTCGCGGGCGAGGAGATGTGCCCCCACCGCCTCGTCCTGGAGCACGTGACGAGCCGCTGGGGCGTCCTCGTCCTGCTCGCCCTGGAGGAGCGTTCGTACCGGTTCAGCGAGCTGCGCCGCGAGATCGGCCGCGTCAGCGAGAAGATGCTGGCCCAGACCCTGCAGACCCTGGAGCGCGACGGCCTGGTGCACCGCGACGCCAAGCCGGTCATCCCGCCCCGCGTCGACTACTCCCTCACCGGGCTCGGCCGCGAGGCCGCCGAGCAGGTGCGGGCCCTCGCGGCCTGGACGGAGCGGCGCATGGGCGACGTGCAGAAGGCGCGCACGGCATACGACGAGGCCCGGTCCTGACGGATCAGGACCGGGCCTCGTGCCGAGCGGGTCGGGCTAGCCGACGACCGTCCATGTGTCGCCGCCGGCGAGCAGTGCGGCGAGGTCGCCCTTGCCGTCCCGCTCGATGGCGGTGTCGAGCTGGTCGGCCATGAGCGTGTCGTAGACCGGCCGTCGGACGTTGCGCAGGACGCCGATCGGGGTGTGGTGCAGGGTGTCGGGGTCGGCGAGCCGGGAGAGCGCGAAGGCCGTGGTCGGTGACGTGGCGTGCGCGTCGTGGACCAGGATGTCGGCTTCGTTGTCCGGGGTGACGGCGACGACCTTGAGGTCGCCGGTCACCGCGTCGCGTACGACGCCCTTGGAACCGTCGGCGCCGAAGCGGATCGGCTGCCCGTGCTCCAGGCGGATCACCGCCTCCTCGGCCTGCTGCTTGTCCTTGAGGACCTCGAAGGCGCCGTCGTTGAAGATGTTGCAGTTCTGGTAGATCTCCACCAGCGCGGTGCCGGGGTGCGCGGCGGCCTCGCGCAGCACCGAGGTGAGGTGCTTACGGTCGGAGTCCACGGTGCGGGCCACGAAGGACGCCTCGGCGCCGATCGCGAGGGAGACCGGGTTGAAGGGCGCGTCGAGCGATCCCATGGGCGTCGACTTGGTGATCTTGCCGACCTCGGAGGTCGGGGAGTACTGGCCCTTGGTGAGGCCGTAGATCCGGTTGTTGAACAGCAGGATCTTCAGGTTCACGTTGCGCCGCAGGGCGTGGATGAGGTGGTTGCCGCCGATGGACAGCGCGTCGCCGTCGCCGGTGACCACCCACACGGACAGGTCGCGGCGCGAGGAGGCCAGGCCGGTGGCGATGGCCGGGGCGCGGCCGTGGATGGAGTGCATCCCGTAGGTGTTCATGTAGTACGGGAAGCGGGAGGAGCAGCCGATGCCCGAGACGAAGACGATGTTCTCCTTCGCCAGGCCGAGCTCGGGCATGAAGCTCTGCACGGCGGCCAGCACGGCGTAGTCACCGCAGCCGGGGCACCAGCGCACCTCCTGGTCGGACTTGAAGTCCTTCATGGACTGCTGGGCGTCGGCCTTGGGCACCAGGGAAAGCGCTTCGATCGTGCTCCCGGTCCCCTCCGGCCCGGCCGTCTTCGTGTCAGCCATCGATGGTCTCCTTGAGAGCCGTGGCGAGCTGCTCGGCCTTGAAGGGCATTCCATTGACCTGGTTGTACGAGACCGCGTCCACCAGGTACTTGGCGCGGATCAGGGTGGCGAGCTGACCGAGGTTCATCTCGGGGATCACCACCTTGTCGTAACGCGCGAGGACATCGCCCAGATTCCGCGGCAGCGGGTTGAGGTGGCGCAGATGGGCCTGCGCGATGGGGACACCGGCCGCGCGCAGCCGGCGGACGGCCGCGGTGATCGGGCCGTACGTCGAACCCCAGCCGAGCACCAGCGTGTCGGCGGTCCCGCCGGCGTCGTCGACCTCCACGTCGGGCACGGCGATGCCGTCGACCTTGGCCTGGCGGGTGCGGACCATGAAGTCGTGGTTGGCCGGGTCGTAGGAGATGTTGCCCGTGCCGTCCTGCTTCTCGATGCCGCCGATGCGGTGCTCCAGGCCCGGCGTGCCCGGGATCGCCCACGGGCGCGCGAGGGTCTGCGGGTCGCGCTTGTAGGGCCAGAAGGTCTCGGTGCCGTCGGCCTCGGTGTGGTTGGGACCGGAGGCGAACTGCACGCGCAGGTCGGGCAGTTCGTCGACCTCGGGGATGCGCCACGGCTCGCTGCCGTTGGCCAGATAGCCGTCGCTCAGCAGGAAGACCGGCGTGCGGTAGGTGACCGCGATGCGGGCCGCCTCCAGCGCCGCGTCGAAGCAGTCCGCCGGGGTCCTGGGCGCCACGATCGGCACCGGCGCCTCGCCGTTGCGCCCGTACATCGCCTGCAGCAGGTCGGCCTGCTCGGTCTTGGTCGGCAGGCCCGTGCTCGGACCGCCGCGCTGGATGTCCACGATCAGCAGCGGCAGTTCGAGCGAGACGGCCAGACCGATGGTCTCCGACTTCAGCGCCACACCGGGACCGGAGGTCGTCGTCACCGCGAGCGACCCGCCGAACGCAGCCCCGAGCGCCGCGCCGATGCCCGCGATCTCGTCCTCGGCCTGGAAGGTGCGCACGCCGAAGTTCTTGTGCTTGGACAGCTCGTGCAGGATGTCCGAGGCCGGGGTGATGGGGTAACTGCCCAAATAGAGCGGCAGATCCGCCTGCCGGCCCGCCGCGATCAGACCGTACGACAGCGCCAGGTTCCCCGAGATGTTGCGGTAGGTGCCGGTCGCGAACGCCTGGGCGGCGGGGGCGACTTCGTAGGAGACCGCGAAGTCCTCGGTGGTCTCGCCGAAGTTCCAGCCCGCGTGGAAGGCGGCGATGTTCGCCTCGGCGATCTCCGGCTTCTTCGCGAACTTCGCCCGCAGGAACCTCTCGGTGCCCTCGGTCGGCCGGTGGTACATCCACGACAACAGCCCCAGCGCGAACATGTTCTTGCTGCGCCCGGCGTCCTTGCGGGACAGGTCGAAGTCCTTCAGCGCCTCCACCGTCAGCGTGGTCAGCGGCACCGGGTGCACGCTGTAGCCGTCCAGGGAGCCGTCCTCCAGCGGGGAGGTGGCGTAACCGACCTTCTGCATCGCGCGCTTGGAGAACTCGTCGGTGTTGACGATGACTTCCGCGCCGCGCGGCACGTCACCGATGTTCGCCTTCAGCGCCGCCGGGTTCATCGCCACCAGGACGTTCGGCGCGTCGCCCGGGGTCAGGATGTCGTGGTCGGCGAAGTGCAGCTGGAAGGAGGAGACACCCGGCAGGGTCCCGGCGGGTGCGCGGATCTCGGCGGGGAAGTTCGGCAGCGTCGACAGGTCGTTGCCGAAAGAGGCGGTCTCCGAAGTGAACCGGTCGCCCGTGAGCTGCATTCCGTCGCCGGAGTCACCCGCGAAGCGGATGATGACCCGGTCCAGACGGCGCACATCCTTGTCACCTGCGGGCTTGCGTTGTCCTCCGACGACTGCCCCGTCGGCCTGCTCGGCTTGGCTACTGACCTGGCTGGTCACTGAACTGGACCTCCCTCGAGGCGACTGTGCGGAATCGCCGGGACGGCCGGCGCTCCCAAGGTCCACCCTACGTCTGTAAGGGTCGCCTTCCTGGGCTTGCTCGCATTCTGGATGCATTTCTGAGACGCCGTGTCGCACTGGTTTGCCATGGTTTGCCTCGCCCCCCGGTCCTTCATGGATGACGCTCCCCGCTCATCCTTTGGTTCTAGGACTTGCCTTGACCGACTCCGTGCTCGTGACTCTCTGTGTTCACGCCCGTTCACGCCCGTTCACACCTGTTCATACCTGTCCGGGCCGGAGGGGCGCTCGATTCCGGGTGCCGCCCGGCACCGTCTGGCAGGCTGTCAGTCGTTCACGAATTGAGATAGGTGAGGACCGCGAGCACGCGGCGGTGATCCCCGTCACTCTGTGACAGGCCGAGCTTCAGGAAGATGTTGCTCACGTGCTTCTCGACGGCACCGTCGCTCACCACGAGCTGCCGGGCCACCGCCGAGTTCGTCCGTCCTTCGGCCATCAGGCCGAGTACCTCGCGTTCCCGTGGTGTAAGCCCCGCGAGCACGTCCTGCTTGCGGCTGCGGCCCAGCAGCTGCGCCACGACCTCCGGGTCGAGCGCCGTGCCGCCCTCCGCCACCCGCACCACCGCGTCGACGAACTCCCGCACCTCGGCGACCCGGTCCTTGAGCAGATAGCCCACGCCGCGGCTCGACCCGGCGAGCAACTCGGTGGCGTACTGCTCCTCCACGTACTGCGAAAGGACCAGGACCCCGAGGTCGGGGTACTGACTGCGCAGATACACCGCCGCGCGCACGCCCTCGTCGGTGTGGGTCGGAGGCATCCGCACATCGGCGACGACCACGTCCGGCAGGGTGTCCTGCCCGGCGAGGTCGGTGATCGTCTTGATCAGCGCATCGGCATCGCCCACACCGGCGACCACGTCGTGCCCGCGGTCGGTCAGCAGGCGGGTCAGGCCCTCCCGAAGCAGCACTGAATCCTCGGCGATGACGACCCGCACTTTGTCCTCCATTTTTTGGCCCCCCGGCACTTTTTGGCCCCCCGGCGCGCTTGTCTGGCCCGCATCGGTCCGACAGCGGTCGCGTCGGCCGAACACTCGGCTCCTCAGTATCGCGCGATCCGCCGCCGCCCACCGGGCCGGTCGCCGGACTGTTGCGCTCCGGACCACGGGACAGCGCGCGGCCCCGGCTCTGGGGGAGAGCCGGGGCCGCGCGCGGGCGGGTGTCGGGGCCGGTGTCGGGTCAGGCCTTGCGCCACGGCAGTTCCGCCGTGACCGTCGTCGGGCCGCCCGCCGGCGAGTCGACGACCAGGATCCCGTCGACCGCGTCGAGCCGCTCCGCGAGGCCCGCAAGGCCGGAGCCCGCCGACACATCGGCGCCGCCCGCCCCGTTGTCGCTCACCTGGAGCATCAGCCGGTCCTCGGCCCGCCAGACGTCGACGCTCGCGGCGCTCGCCCCGCTGTGCTTGCTGATGTTCTGCAGCAGCTCAGAGACCGTGAAGTACGCGATGCCCTCGATCGCCGCCGCCGGGCGGCTCGTCAGATCCACCTCCATCTGGACCGGCACCGTGCAACGGGCGGCCAGCGAGGAGAGCGCCGCGTCCAGGCCGCGGTCGGTGAGGACGGCCGGGTGGATGCCGCGGGCCAGGTCGCGCAGTTCCTGCAGCGCCACCTTCACCTCGCCGTGCGCCTCGTCGACCATGCGCGCCGCGGCTTCCGGGTCCTCGGCCAGCTTCTCCTTGGCGAGCCCCAGATCCATCGCGAGGGCGACAAGGCGGGCCTGCGCGCCGTCGTGCAGATCGCGCTCGATGCGGCGCAGGTCGGCGGCGGCGGTGTCCACGACGACACCGCGGTCCGACTCCAGTTCGACGACGCGGGTCGCGAGCCGCGAGGGGCCGAGCAGCCCGGACACCATGACGCGGTCCACGGTCGTCAGGGCCCGCAGGATCCACGGGGTGGCCAGCGTGACGAGGAGACCGGTCGCGGCGGTGATGCCGAGCTCGAACGGATTGTCGAGGTAGATGCGGTGGTCGTCGTCGCCCCCGTAGAGCTGGATGCCGTCCTGCCCCCCGTACATCGGGAAGAGCCAGAACCAGAGCGGATACGTCAGCATCAGCCAGCCGTACGACCAGAACACCGCCGCCACCGCGAACGAGAAGAGCGACCACGGCAGCATCAGCAGCGAGTACAGCAGGTGCCGCCAGGACGCGCCGCTCTTCAGGACGGCACCCATGAGCGCCAGCAGGCCACCGCCCTTGGGCCGCAGCGGCTCCGGCGGCGCGATGTCCAGGCCGAGCAGCCCGCGCGCCCGCGTCCGCTCGATGGCGCCGATGCCGCGGCAGCCGGCCAGACCCGCCGCGAGCACCGGGATGCCGATGAAGGTGATCAGGAGGCCCACGCCGAGCGAGAGCATCGTGATGGCGAAGACGAAGGACGTGATGCCGATCGGCAGGCTCAGCAGGGTGTAGCCGAACTCCCGCCAGGTGCGCGCCTCGATGGGCGCGCGCAGCCCGGCGGGCAGGCGGTGCCGCCGCTCCTCGACGTCGGTGCCCCGGAATTCCGGCCGGTCCATCCGCGCGTACCCCTGTCCGTAGTCCGTGGCCATCGCTGCCGTCCGTTTCTGCGTCTGTGGCTCAGAGGCTCTATGGCCCTGTGGCCGGCTCTGTGCTTGTGGTGTCCGCTGTAAGTGCCCTGGTTACAGACTCGTCGGCGCGGCCGCTCGCGGCCATGGAGCGGGTCGGCGTCTTCCACCGGGGGTTTTCCCTACCCCACGCGGTCCCGCCACGGCAGCTCCGCCGTGATCGTCGTGGGCCCGCCCTGCGGCGAATCGATCACGAAGAGCCCGTCCACGGCGCCGAGCCGGTCCGCGAGCCCCGCCATGCCCGTCCCGCCGTCGAGCCGCGCCCCGCCGCGCCCGTCGTCCCACACCTGGATGAGCAGCCGCTCCTCCGAACGCCAGACGTCGACGCTCGCGGACTTCGCCCCGCTGTGCTTGCTGACGTTCTGCAGGAGCTCGGAGACCGTGAAGTACGCGATGCCCTCGATGGCGGCCGCCGGGCGCGCCGGGAGCTCGGCGGTCACCTTCACCGGGACCGTGCAGCGCGACGCGACGGAGGAGAGCGCGGCGTTGAGGCCGCGGTCCGTGAGGACGGCCGGGTGGATGCCGCGGGCCAGATCGCGCAGTTCCTGCAGCGCCAGCTTCACCTCGCCGTGCGCCTCGTCGACCATGGAGGCCGCGGCGTCCGGGTCCTCAAGGAGCTTCTCCTTGGCGAGGCCGAGCCCCATGGCGAGGGCGACAAGGCGGGCCTGCGCGCCGTCGTGCAGATCGCGTTCGATGCGGCGCAGGTCGGCGGCGGCGGTGTCCACCACCACGCCCCGGTCGGACTCCAGTTCGGCGATGCGCCGCTCCAACTCGTCGGACGGTGACAGCAGTCCGCGCACCATCGCCCGGTCGGCGTTGGCGAGGCCGCGCGCGATGAAGGGCAGAACCGGCCAGAGCACGAAGAGCCCGGTGAGGGTGACCGTGAAGGTCACCACGCCCCACGGCAGCCGGATGAACGCGTACAGCATGGTGCGCCAGCCCACCGGGTCCTTCAGGTTCGCCCACAGCCGGCCGAGGAAGCCCTGCCCGCGGTGTCCCGGCATCGGGCTCGGCTCGTCGACCCGGACGCCGAGCAGTTTCCTGGCCCGGCCCCGTTCGGCCCGGCCGATGAGGCGCGCGCCGAGCAGCCCCAGCGCGAGCAGCGGCAGACCGATCACCGTCACCGTCAGGCCGGTGCCCACGGCCAGCACGGTGATCGCGTAGACGAAGCCGGCGATCCCCATCGGCAGGTTCACCAGGAGGTGTGCGATCTCCTTCCAGGTGTGCCGGTCGTACGCGAAGCGCGCGGGTGGTGGCCGGTCGTCCTGCGGAGACGTGGTGCGTGCGGTCATACGCGCTAGGGTGCCCGGCTCGCCGCCGCGACGCCATGAGGGCGGCCGCCGGGGCAGCCGGGGGATAACCCCACCCCGGCCGGATCATTGCGTGACGCTCTGCTTACTGAACCTTTAGCAGGCCCTAGACTCCCGTGCGTACAGATCGTCGAAAAGGGTCAGGTTCAGGGAGTGACAGGCGGTCAGGGAGTGAGGGAGTGACGTGCACGTGACGAACGTCGCGGCAAGCTACTACCAGTCGTACTCCGTCGTCGGACTGCTCGCCGTCGTGGGCGTGCTGTTCGTCGCCGTGGCCTTCGGCGCGGGGCGGCTGCTGCGCCCGGTGGTGCCGACCCCGGAGAAACTCCTGACGTACGAGTGCGGCGTCGACCCCGTCGGCGAGGGCTGGGCCCACACCCAGGTCCGCTACTACGTCTACGCGTTCCTCTACGTGATCTTCGCCGTCGACTCGATCTTCCTCTTCCCCTGGGCGACGGTCTTCGCCGCGCCCGGCTACGGCGCGACGACACTCGTGGAGATGTTCATCTTCCTCGGCTTCCTGGCCGTGGGCCTGCTGTACGCATACAAGAAGGGCGTCCTGACGTGGACGTGACCCCGGAGACCGAAGGGCGGCCGCGGCCCGTGCTGCTCCCCGAGCCGAAGAGGCTGGGCGCGCTCGCCCGCCTCGCCCCCGAGCCGATGAAGGTGGTCCTCAACTGGGGCCGCCGGTACTCCCTCTGGGTCTTCAACTTCGGCCTCGCCTGCTGCGCCATCGAGTTCATCGCCGCGTCCATGGCGCGCCACGACTTCATCCGGCTCGGCGTCATCCCGTTCGCGCCGGGCCCGCGCCAGGCCGACCTGATGGTCGTCTCCGGCACGGTCACGGACAAGATGGCGCCCGCGGTCAAGCGCCTGTACGAGCAGATGCCCGAACCGAAGTACGTCATCTCCTTCGGCGCCTGCTCCAACTGCGGCGGCCCCTACTGGGACTCGTACTCCGTGACGAAGGGCGTCGACCAGATCATCCCCGTCGACGTGTACGTCCCCGGCTGCCCGCCCCGCCCCGAGGCGCTCCTCCAGGGCATCCTCAAGCTCCAGGAGAAGATCGCGCGGGAGTCGCTGGGGGAGCGGTACGGGAACGGTTCCGGTGGCCGGCCCTCGGCGGCCGCGCTCCGGAGCGGCCTGGTGAAGGCGCCCGCGCCGGGGGAGGACCAGGCATGACCGGCTGGCTGCCGAGCCCCGTCGAGGAGCTCTTCGGCGCGGAGGCGACGGCCGACGAGTCGTACGACGTACTCACCGTCGACGTCCCTGCCGCCGCGTGGACCACCGCCCTTGAAACCGCCCGCACCACCCTGACCTGCACCTATTTCGACTGGCTGAGCGCGGTCGACGAACCGGGCACCGGCTTCAGGGTGGCCGCCCACGTCGTGGCGCTCTCTCCCGTACGCCGCCTCCTGCTCCGTACGACGGTCGCGCACGACGCCCCGGTGCTCGCCTCCGCGGTCGGCGTCTACGCGGGCGCGGCCTGGCACGAGCGCGAGACGCACGAAATGTTCGGCGTGACCTTCGAGGGCCACCCCGGGCTGACCCCGCTGCTCCTGCCCGACAGCTTCGAGGGCCACCCCCTCCGCAAGGACTTCGTGCTCGCGGCCCGCGTCACGAAGGCCTGGCCGGGCGCCAAGGAGCCGGGGGAGTCCGAGCACGGCGGCCCCAAGCGCCGCCAGATGCTGCCGCCCGGCGTGCCCGACCCGAACGAATGGGGCCCTCTGAAGGGCCAGCTCCCTCCGGCTCCGGCACGTCCGGCGCGCGGGGCGGGGCGCGCCGGGGCCGCTGGGGCAGGTGCTGCCGGGGCGGCGGGGCGCGCCGCCGGGGAACGCCCCGTGCGGCGGACCCGGAGCGTGAGCGAGGGCTCTGCCAGCCAGGCCGCGCCGACGCCTCCGGCGGAGGGCGCATCGGCCACGCCCGCCGAGCGGGAGGCGCCGGCCCGGCCCCCGAGGCGCGCGCGGAGCGCGAGCCAGGGATCGGCGTCACAGCGTGCGCAGACGCCGCCCGAAGCCACGGTTCCGGCCGAAGCCACGGCTCCGCCCGAAGCCGCGGTTCCGGCCGCAGCTCCGGCCGATGTGGAACCCAAGGCTCCGCGCAGCTCCGACGCGCCCTGGCACCACGCCCGCCCGACGTTCGACACCACGAAGCAGCCCAAGTCCGAGTCCGAGTCCGCCCCCGAGCCTGGTCCCGACCCGACGGCCGCGCCGGAGACCCCCCGTACCGGGGGCACCGGAAGCACGGGGGCCGCCGAAGACAACGGGGACACCGAAGACACTGGAGGGAACGAGTGAACGACGCCCTCGACGTCGCCCTGCGCCTCGTCATCGTCTTCGCGGCGTTCCTGGTCCTGCCCCTCGTCGTCGGCCAGACCGAGCACAAGGTGATGGCCCACATGCAGGGCCGCCTCGGCCCCATGCACGCGGGTGGTTTCCACGGCTGGGCCCAACTGATCGCCGACGGCGTGAAGTTCGCCCAGAAGGAAGACGTCGTCCCGGCCAAGGCCGACCGCCGCGTCTTCCAGGTGGCACCCGCCATCGCCCTCCTCCCGTACCTCCTCGTCCTGATCGCGATTCCGATCGGCCCCGGCGAGGGCGCGGTCGGCGAGGTCGTCGACGCGGGCATCTTCTTCGTGCTCGCGGTCATGGGCGTCGGCGTACTCGGCTCGCTCATGGCGGGCTGGGCCAGCGCCAACAAGTTCTCCCTCCTCGGCGGCCTCCGCACCGCCGCCCAGCTCCTCGCGTACGAACTGCCCATGCTGCTCGCCGCCGCCTCGGTCGCGATGGCCGCGGGCACGGTCTCGCTGCCCGGCATCGTCGACGCGTTCGAGTGGTGGTGGCTGCCCTGGCAGATCGTCGGTGCCCTCGTCTTCTTCGTCGCGGGCCTCGCCGAACTCCAGCGCCCGCCCTTCGACATGCCGGTCGCCGACTCCGAGATCATCTTCGGCGCCTACACCGAGTACACCGGTCTGCGCTTCGCCCTCTTCCTCCTCGCCGAGTACGCCGGAATCGTCGTCCTGTGCGGCCTGACCACCGTCCTCTTCCTGGGCGGCTGGCACGGCCCGTGGGGTGCCGACGGGCTCGGCTGGGTCTGGACCCTGCTGAAGACGGCGGTGCTCGCCTTCGTCGTCATCTGGCTGCGTGTCAGCTACCCCCGTCTCCGCGAGGACCAGCTCCAGAAGCTCGCCTGGACCCTCCTCGTCCCGCTCGCCCTCGCGCAGATCGCGCTCACCGGCATCGTGAAGGTGGCGATCAACTGATGCCTCCGATCCCCGGGTCAGGCCTCGCCAAGGGCCTCGCCGTCACCCTCCGCACGATGACGAAGAAGACCGTCACCGAGCAGTACCCCGAGCACCAGCCCGAACTGCCGCCCCGCACCCGGGGCGTCATCGGCCTGTTCGAGGAGAACTGCACGGTCTGCATGCTGTGCGCCCGCGAGTGCCCCGACTGGTGCATCTACATCGACTCCCACAAGGAGACGGTCCCGCCCGCCGCCCCCGGCGGCCGCGAGCGCAGCCGCAACGTCCTCGACCGCTTCGCCATCGACTTCGCCCTCTGCATGTACTGCGGCATCTGCATCGAGGTCTGCCCCTTCGACGCGCTCTTCTGGTCGCCGGAGTTCGAGTACGCCGAGACCGACATCCACGAACTCACCCACGAGCGCGACAAGCTGCGCGAGTGGATGTGGACGGTCCCCGCCCCGCCCGCCCTGGACGCCGGCGCCGAGGAGCCGAAGGAACTCGCCGCCGCCCGCAAGGCCGCGGAGAAACTGGCCGCCGCCGAAGCCGCCGCGACCGCATCGCCGGCCACGCGTCCCGGGGCCCCCGGGATCCCCGAGAGCCCCGAGACGAAGGGCGAGGAGTCGTGAACGAGGTCGTGCACATCGCCGCCGAAACACACGGCTTCCTCTCCCCGACCGGCGTCGAGATCGCCTTCCTCCTGGTCGGCGTCGTCACGCTCGGCGCGGCGGTCATCACGGTCACGACCAAGCAGCTGGTGCACGCCGCCCTGTGGCTCGTGGTCGCGCTCGGCGGACTCGCCGTCGAGTACCTCCTGCTGACCGCCGAGTTCATCGCCTGGGTGCAGGTCCTCATCTACGTCGGTTCCGTGGTCGTCCTCCTCCTCTTCGGACTGATGCTCACCAGGGCGCCCATCGGCCGCTCCCCGGACGCCGACTCGGGCAACCGCCCGGTCGCGCTCGCGGTGGCCCTCACCGCTGCCGCCGCCCTGGTCTGGGTCGTCGTGGACGCCTTCCGCACCACGGTGATCGACCTGGACGGCGCCGCCCAGGGCTCCACCGACGTGACCGGCTCGGTCCTCTTCCGGCACTGGGTGCTCCCCTTCGAGGCGCTCTCGGTCCTCCTCCTCGCCGCCCTCGTCGGCGCGATCGTCCTGTCCCGCAAGACGGCCAAGGGCACGTCCGCCCCGGAGGGAGACCGCTGATGCACCTCCACCTCGCCTATCCCGCCGTTCTCGCCGTCCTCCTCTTCAGCGTCGGCCTGTACGGAGTCCTCGCCCGCCGCAACGCGATCCTGGTCCTGATGTCCGTCGAGCTGATGCTCAACGCCGTCAACCTCAACCTCGTCGCCTTCGACGTCTGGCTCCGCGACTCCCTCCACGCCGGCCAGGCCCTGACCCTCTTCGTCATCGCCATCGCCGCCGCCGAGATCGGCATCGGCCTCGCGATCGTCCTGGCGGTCTACCGCAACCGCGGCAGCTCCGCCGTCGACGAACTCCGCGACACCGCAGAGGCCACCTCCGAGGCAACCGAGGCCGCCGCCGAAGAGCCCGACCCCGCACAGCAGCCGCCGTCGGCGCAGACGTCGAAGAAGGCTGAGGCCACCGCGTGACCACGACCACCCTCGCCGTCCTCGTCCCCCTCCTTCCGTTCCTGGGCGCGGCCGCGGGCCTGCTCCTCGGCCGCCGCGTCCCCGGCCTCGTCCGGCCCCTCGCGGTCCTGCCCACCCTGACGGCCCTCGTGCTCGCCGTGCTCGTGGCGGCCCGGCAGGGCGGCGGCACCGGCGGCGGCAAGGCCCCGGTCGACGCCGCGACCGAGCTCACCCCGACCGGCTCGGTCCCCATCGAGCTCGCCCTGCACATCGACGGCTTCGCCGCCCTCGTCGCCGTCCTGGTCGGCGTCGTCGCCTCCTGCGTGCAGATCTACTCGACGGGCTACCTCCGCGACGACCGCCGCTACCCCTCGTACGCCGCTCTCGTCTCCCTCTTCACCTCCGCGATGCTGCTCGTCGTCTACTCCGGCGACCTGATGGTGCTCCTGGTCGGCTGGGAGATCATGGGCATCTGTTCGTACTTCCTGGTGGGCCACTACTGGGAGACCCCCGAGGCGCGCGCCGCCTCCCTGAAGGCCTTCCTCGTCACCAAGCTCGGCGACGTCCCCTTCCTGATCGGTCTGTTCGCGCTCGCCGCCGACACGGGCTCCTTCCGCATCACGACGATCCTCGCGACGGTCACGGACGGCGGCCTGGACCACCCCACGCTCATCGCCCTGCTGCTCCTCGCGGGCGTGGCGGGCAAGTCGGCGCAGTTCCCGCTGCACACCTGGCTGCCCGACGCGATGGCAGGCCCCACGCCCGTCTCCGCGCTGATCCACGCCGCGACGATGGTCGCCGCCGGTGTCTACTTCGTGGCCCGGCTCCTCCCCGTCTTCGCCGGCTCCGACGCGGCCCTGGTCGTCCTCGCCGTCATGGCCGCCGTCACCATGGCCGGGTCGGCACTCGCCGCGCTCGCCCAGGACGACATCAAGCGCGTCCTCGCGTACTCGACGATCGGCCAGCTCGGTTACATGACCGGCGCCCTCGCCGTCGGCGACCGCGGAGCCGCCGTCTTCCACCTCCTGTCCCACGGCGCCTTCAAGGCGCTCCTGTTCCTCACCGCGGGCGTGCTCATCCACGCCGCCGGCACCAACTCGCTGGCCGCCATGTCCCGCATGAAGGGCCTGCGCGACCGCGTCCCCGACGCCTACTGGACGATGACCGTGGCGCTCCTCGCGCTCGCCGCGATCCCGCCGTTCAGCGGCTTCTTCTCCAAGGAGGCCGTGCTCGGTGCCGCCGAGCACACGGCCACGGGCCATGCCGCGACCGCGCCCACCGCGGCGGGCTGGATCGTCCTCGTCGCCGGGCTGCTCACCGCCCTCCTCACCGCCGCGTACGCGACGCGGCTCTGGCTGCTCGCCTTCAACGGCCGGGGGACCGAAGCCCCCCGGCACGGCAGGCAGCCCGTCGCCATGACCGCCGTGCTCTGGGTGCTCGCCGTCCCCTCCCTCGTCTTCGGTCTGACCGTCGGCGTCCTGCCGGACTGGTTCGACGGCCACTCGCTCGCCCCGACGCTCACCACCTCCGTCGTGGGCACGGGTCTCGCGCTCGTCGGCGGTCTGGTCACCTATGGCGCGTGGCGGCACACCACGGCGCTCACCGACCGCGTCCCGATGGGCGCGGTCGCCGCGAGCCCCGACGGTGACGGCGGCCTGGTCGAGGCAGAAGCCATCGCCACCCACGCCCCCGCGTACGGAGACGTGGCCTCGGCACCGGACCCGGCCGACCCCGGCCGCCTGCTGCTCGGACCGCTGCACCGGCACGCGGCCGCCGGCTTCCACCTCGACGCCGTCTACACCGCCCTGTTCGTGCGCCCTGTCCGGGCCGCCGCGGGACTCGTCCGCTTCCTCGACCGCGAGGTCGTCGAGACGTACGTGCGCGGCGCGGGCGCCGCACCCCGCTGGCTCGGCGCGGCCGTCCGCCGCGCACAGACCGGCAACGTGCAGACCTATCTGAGCGCGCTGCTCGCAGGCACGGTCGTCCTGGCCGTCGCCGCCGTCCTCGTCGCCACCGCCGGAGCGTGAGCAGCCGTGATCGGTATCAGTGAGTCCGTGATGCAGTTTCTTCTGGCGTTGATCGTCGTCGGCCCGCTCATCGGTGCCGTGGCCGCCCTTCTGCCGGCCCCGCCCGGGCTGAAGGGAAAGTCGCCCGACCAGGCCGTGCTGCGCCACGGCGTGACCGTGACCGGCGTGATCCTGCTCGCCGCGATCGTCCTCGCGCTCGGCTTCGACCACGACCAGCCGTCGAAGATGCAGGCCACGACCGATATCAGCTGGATCCCCGCACTCGACGTGCGCATCCATCTCGGCATCGACGGCATCTCGCTCCCCCTTCTGGTCCTGACCGCGCTGCTGACGTTCCTCTGTGCGCTGTACTCCTACTTCAAGCTGCCCGCGGGCCCGTCCCCCAAGGCATTCGTCGCACTGATCCTCATGCTCGAGTCCGGCACCCTCGCGACCTTCGCCGTCCTCGATCTGCTGTTGTTCTTCCTGGCGTTCGAGATGGTGCTCATCCCGATGTACTTCCTCATCGCCCGCTGGGGCGGTGAGCAACGCACGCAGGCCGCCTGGAAGTTCATCCTGTACACCCTGCTCGGATCCGTCGTGATGCTGCTGGGCCTGCTCCTCATCGGGCTCAAGTCCGGCACATTCGACATGGTGGCACTCGCCACTGACAACGGCCGGGGCCTGACCACATCCGTGCAGGTCATCGCCGTTCTGGCGATCGGGATCGGGCTCGCGGTCAAGACGCCGATGTGGCCGTTGCACAGCTGGCTGCCCGACGCCCACACCGCCGCGCCGACCGTCGGCTCGGTCCTGCTGGCCGGCGTGCTGCTGAAGATGGGTACGTACGGGTTCGTCCGGATCATCCTGCCCATCGCCCCCGACGGAATGCGGGAGTTCGCGCCGTACCTCGCGGCCTTCGCGGTCGTCGGGATCATCTACGGATCCCTGGCCTGCCTCGCGCTCGCCAAGCAGGGCGCGAAGGGCGACCTCAAGCGCCTCATCGCGTACTCGTCCGTCGGCCACATGGGCTTCGTCCTGCTCGGCATCGCGACGATGAGCCCGACCGGCGTGAACGGCGCGCTGTTCGCCAACATCGCCCACGGCCTCATCACCGGCCTGCTCTTCTTCCTCGTCGGCGCGCTGAAGGACCGCACCGGCACCACCGACCTCGACGCCCTCGCGCGGGAGTCCGGCGCCGCGCTGTACGGCAAGGCACCCCGCCTCGGCGGCCTCCTGGCCTTCGGTGCCGTCGCCTCCCTCGGCCTGCCGGGCCTCGCCGGGTTCTGGGGCGAAATGCTCGCCCTCTTCGGCGCGTTCGAGCCCGCTGCCGACCTGAGCCGCCCGGCCTTCCTCACCTTCATGGCCATCGCCGCCTTCGGCACCCTGCTCACCGCCGCGTACATGCTCATCGTCGTACGCCGTGTCTGCATGGGCCCGATGCCGCAGACCGCCACGGCCGACGAGCCGGCCCCCAAGGCCCTCGCCGACGTCCACGGCTACGAATTCGCCGCCTGGACCCCGCTCGTCGCCCTCACCGTCCTCGCCGGGCTCTGGCCCGCGGCTCTCCTCGGCCTGACCGACCCGGCCGTGCAGAAGCTCCTCACTGGAGGCAAGTCGTGACCGTGGCCGCCGAAAGCGCCGCCAGCCTCGTCCAGTCCGTCGACTGGCTCGCGATCGCGCCGCCGACCATCGCCGCGGTCGTCGGCCTCGTCGTGCTCGTGGCCGACCTCTTCGTGAAGGACGGCAAGAAGGCGCTCCTCGGCTGGCTCTCCGTGGCGGGCCTGGCCGCGGCGGCGCTCTCCCTGCTCCCCCTCCTGGACGACGACCGCTCGACCTTCTGCCTGACCGGCGGGGGCACGCACGCGTGCAGCTACACCGCCGACCGCTTCACCCTCGTCATCCAGCTCCTCGTCCTCGGCGGCGCCCTGCTCGCCGCCCTGCTCTCGATGAGCACCCTCAAGGACTCGGGCGATGAACTCCCCGCAGGGGAGTTCTGGTTCCTGCTGCTTTCCTCCGCGGCGGGCGCCGCCCTGCTGCCCGCCTCGCGCGACCTCGCGACGCTCATCGTCGCCCTCGAAGTGGCGTCCCTGCCGGCGTTCGCCCTCGTCGGCCTCAGGCGCGGCGACAAGCGCTCCTCCGAAGCGGCCCTGAAGTTCTTCCTGTCCTCGGTCACCGCGACCGCGGTGAGCCTCATGGGCGTCAGCTTCGTGTACGCGGCGACCGGCACCCTGCACCTCACGGAGATCGCCACCAAGCTCCAGGAAGTCGACGGACAGCTCCACACGCTCGCCCAGACCGGTGTCGCGCTCACCCTCGTCGGCTTCGCCTTCAAGGTGGCCGCCGTGCCCTTCCACTTCTGGGTGCCGGACACCTACGTAGGCGCGCCCCTGCCCGTCGCCGCCTACCTCTCCGTCGTCGGGAAGGCCGTCGGCTTCACCGGCCTCATCCTCGTCACCGTCGTCGCCTTCCCGTCGTACGCGGACGTGTGGGGCCCCGCGCTCGCCGTCCTCGCCGCGCTCACCATGACCGCGGGCAACGTGGCGGCCCTGCGCCAGCAGTCCACGCGCGCGTACAGCGCGGTACGCCTCCTCGCCTGGTCCTCGGTCGGCCAGGCCGGGTACCTCCTGGTCCCGATCGCCGCCGCCGGGTACGCCGACAACGAGGCCGCCGCCGAGAAGGCCATCGGCTCCACCGTCGCGTACGCCCTGATGTACGCCGCCGTGAACCTCGGCGCCTTCGCCGTGGCCGCCCTCGTCGGCCGTACGCAGCGCCTGAACCGCGTCAGCGACTACCGCGGCCTGTACGCGCGGAGCCCCCTCGCCGCCCTCGTCCTCGGCTTCTTCCTGCTCTGCCTGGCGGGACTGCCGCCCGGCATCATCGGTCTCTTCGCGAAGGTCACCGTCTTCTCGGCCGCCGTCGACGCGGGCCTCGGCTGGCTCGCCGTGGTCATGGCCGTCAACGTGGTGATCGCGCTCTTCTACTACCTCCAGTGGACGGCGCTCCTGTTCCGCGCCCCGGAAGGGGAGCCGGTCAAGCACCGCGTCCCCGCCCCGCTCACCGCGGCCATCGCGCTGACGGCGGTCCTCGGCATCGCGCTCTCCGGAGCGCCCCAGCTGGTCCTGAGGTTCTCGGACACCGGCCTGTTCTGACGGCCCGCTCCGACAGAGCGCCCCCGGCCGCCCCCGGCCGTCACCCGCGCGGCCTACACCGCTCATGCGTGCACAAGGGAACTAGTGCTCCCCGCCTGGCGTTGACCAGTACGGGAGGGTCCACTGAACAGTGGAAGCACCAGTCAGCAGAGGGTTCCCCCACGCACCACCAGGAGGGCGTACCGTGCACCGCCGGCACAACGGGTTGAAGACCGCCGTACTCCTCGGGGGACTGTCCGCGCTCATCCTTGTCATCGGCAGTTTCTTCGGGCGTACAGGCCTGATCGTCGCGCTCTTCGTGGCGCTCGGCACCAACGCGTACGCGTACTGGAACAGCGACAAGCTCGCCCTGCGCGCCATGCGGGCCCGCCCGGTGAGCGAATTCGAGGCCCCCGAGCTGTACCGCATGGTCCGCGAGCTCTCCACCCAGGCCCGCCAGCCCATGCCCCGTCTGTACATCTCACCCACCGAGGCGCCGAACGCGTTCGCGACGGGCCGCAACCCCCGCAACGCGGCGGTGTGCTGCACCGACGGCATCCTCCGCCTCCTCGACGAGCGCGAACTGCGCGGCGTCATCGGCCACGAGCTCAGCCACGTCTACAACCGCGACATCCTGATCTCGTCGGTCGCGGGCGCCCTCGCCTCCGTGATCATGTTCCTGGTCAACTTCGCCTGGCTGATCCCCGTCGGCCGGTCGAACGACAACGAAGGCCCCGGCATCTTCGGCATGCTCCTGATCATGCTGCTCGGCCCGCTGGCGGCCTCCGTCATCCAGCTCGCGATCAGCCGCTCCAGGGAGTACGAGGCCGACGCGTCCGGCGCGCAGCTCACCGGCGACCCCCTCGCCCTCGCGAGCGCCCTGCGCAAACTCGACGCGGGGACGAAGCAGTTGCCGCTGCCTCCCGAGCCCCGCCTCGAGACGGCGAGTCACATGATGATCGCCAACCCCTTCCGTCCGGGACAGGGCATGTCCAAGATGTTCTCCACCCATCCGCCGATGGCGGAGCGCATCGCCCGACTCGAGCAGATGGCAGGTCGCCACCAGTGAAGACAATCCTGAACGTCATATGGCTCGTCCTCTGCGGCTTCTGGATGTTCCTGGCCTACTTGGTCGCGGGTGCGATCCTCTGCGTCACGATCATCGGCATCCCGTTCGGCCTGGCCAGCTTCCGCATCGGCCGCTATGCCCTGTGGCCCTTCGGCTACACCACGGTCGAGCGCCGCGACGCGGGCGCGCCCTCCTGCGTGGGCAACGTGCTGTGGCTGCTCCTCGCGGGCTGGTGGCTCGCCCTCGGCCACATCTTCACCGGCATCCTCCTGTGCGTCACGATCATCGGCATCCCTCTGGGCATCGCCAACTTCAAGCTGATCCCGGTCTCGCTGCTGCCCCTCGGCCGCGACATCGTCCGCACCGACCAGCCCTTCGCCGCGCGCTATTGAGGCGCGGTGCCCTGAAGAGGCGCTGGAGTCCGGCGAAGGAGACCTCGGCCAAGGCCCGATTGTCAGTGCCGGGGTCCACCATGAACTCATGAACAACAGCGAGCAGTTGCTGGCCCGTGTCGCCACCGAGGCGCGCGCCACCCGTCCCTGGGGCTGGGACACCCTCCCCACCCCCGTGGACGCGGCGACCCTGGCCCGGGCGGAGGCCTCCCTGGGCTTTACCCTGCCGCCCCTGCTCGCCGCGCTCTACACCCGCATAGGCGACGGCGGCTGGGGCCCGGAGTACGGCTTGTTGCCCCTGCTCGAAGGCAAGTCGTCAGGAGGCGAGCCCGCCGTCGTCGAGGAGTACTTCACGATGCGCGGCTCCGAGTGGGGCTGGCCCGAAGGCGTCCTGCCGATATCCCACTGGGGCTGCGCGATGTACGCGTGCGTGGACTGCCACACCGACGACGCGCAGGTCCTGCTCTTCGAGCCCAACGGCGGCGACCCGCGGCACGCCTGGTTCGTCGACTCCCCGGACCTCACGACGTGGCTCACCGCATGGCTCGACGGCACGGGCTGGTACGAGGAGGACAACGACGGCCTGGACCTGCCGGCCTGGCAGGACGCCCGCACGCGCGCGTAAGGCACCCTTCCCACGGCCTCTGCCTAGACCTACGGCCTCTCCCAGGGCACACCCGCCAGCCGCCAGCCGCCAGCCGCCAGCCGCCAGCCGCCAGCCGCCAGCCGCCAGCCGTCAGCCGTCAGCCGTCACCTGTCAGCCGTCAGTGCCACCGCCCCGCACTCGTCCCCGTACCCCATAGGCGACGACACCCACCGCCAGCACCAGCACCCCGGCCACCACCGACGACACCGGCAGGGCGAACGCCAGCGTGACGCAGCCGATCACGCCCACCAGCGGCACGACACGCGCTGTCGGCTCCGGACTCAGCGTCCAAGCCGACGCGTTGGCCACCCCGTAGTACACGAGCACCCCGAAGGAGGAGAAGCCGATCGCCCCACGCACATCCGCCGTCGCCGCCACCACCGCGACCACGGCCCCCACGGCGAGCTCCGCGCGGTGCGGCACCCGGAAGCGCGGATGCACGGCCGCGAGCGCCCCTGGCAGGTGCCCGTCCCGCGCCATGGCCAGCGTGGTCCGCGACACGCCCAGGACCAGCGCGAGCAGCGAGCCGAGCGCCGCCACCGCCGCGCCCGCCCGGACCACCGGCACCAGCCCCGGTGCCCCCGCCGCACGCGCCGCCTCCACCAGCGGCGCCGACGCGCCGGCGAGCCCGTCGGAACCGAGTACGGTCAGCGCGGCCACCGCCACGGCCGCGTACACGCACAGCGTGATGCCCAGGGCCAGCGGGATCGCCCGCGGAATGGTCCGCGCGGGGTCCCGTACCTCCTCGCCGAGCGTCGCGATCCGCGCGTACCCGGCGAAGGCGAAGAACAGCAGCCCGGCCGCCTGCAGCACCCCGCCGAACCCACCCGAGAGCCCCACTTCGAGGCGTCCCGCGTCGGAGGCCCCCGATCCCGCGCAAGCGGCCACGACGGCCGCCAGCACGGCGAGCACCACAGCGACGATCCCGCGCGTCAGCCACGCCGACTTCTGCACACCCACATAGTTGACGGCGGTCAGCAGCACCACGGCTCCGACGGCCACCGCGTGCGCCTGCCCCGGCCAGAGGTACGCCCCCACGGTGAGCGCCATCGCCGCACACGAAGCGGTCTTGCCGACGACGAACGCCCAGCCCGCCAAGTAGCCCCAGAACGCTCCGAGCCGTTCCCGCCCGTAGACGTAGGTCCCGCCCGACGCGGGGTAGCGGGCGGCGAGCCGTGCCGACGACATCGCGTTGCAGTACGCCACCACGGCGGCGACGCCGAGGCCGATCAGCAGCCCCGACCCGGCGGCTCCCGCGGCCGGCCCGAGCGCCGCGAAGATACCCGCCCCCATCATCGACCCGAGGCCGATCACCACCGCGTCGAAGACGCCGAGCGTCCGCCGAAGCTCCGGCTGCTGTGTCATACGCCGCACCCTACGGATCACCGCAACCGCGACTCTCCGTAGAGACGTCCTTCAGGACAACAGCGCACAAAAGCTCACCGCGCGAGAAAGGCCGGTCACCGCATGGGCATCATCAGCTGGATCGTTCTGGGACTGCTGGCCGGAGCCGTCGCCAAACTGCTGCTGCCCGGTCGCGACCCGGGCGGCTTCATCGGCACGACCGTCATCGGCATCGCCGGCGCCTTCATCGGCGGCTGGATCTCCGCCCGCTACCTCGACCACCCCATCGCCGACGACTTCTACGACGGCGCCACCTGGGCGGCGGCCATCGGCGGCTCACTGGTCCTGCTGGTCGCGTACCGCATCCTCTTCGGCCACTCACGGCGCTGAGACGCCGTTCCCCGATCTGCGGCCAGCAGCAAGGGCGGGCACCCCACCCGGGGTGCCCGCCCTCCGTCGTCCGTACGACAGCGGACCACCGGCCGTACGACCGGCCGTACGACCGGCCGTACGACCGGCCGTACTACCGGCAGTGCTACCGGTAGTTCACGAACTGCAGTGCGAAGTCGAAGTCCTGCCCCTTGAGCAGCGCCTGTACGGCCTGCAGGTCGTCCCGGCTCTTCGAGCTGACCCGCAGCTCATCGCCCTGGACCTGCGCCTTGACGCCCTTGGGGCCCTCGTCGCGGATGATCTTGGCGACCTTCTTCGCGTTCTCCTGGGAGATGCCCTCCTCGATGGAGGCGAAGATCTTGTACTCCTTGCCGGACAGCTGCGGCTCGCCCACCTCCAGCGCCTTCAGCGAGATGCCGCGCTTGACCAGCTTGGACTGGAAGACATCGAGGATCGCCTTGACCCGCTCCTCGCCGCTCGCCTCCATCAGGATCTTCTCGCCGGACCACGAGATCGAGGCGCCCGTGCCCTTGAAGTCGTAACGCTGCGAGATCTCCTTGGCGGCCTGGTTGAGGGCGTTGTCGACCTCCTGCCGCTCGACCTTCGAGACGATGTCGAAACTGGAGTCGGCCATGTCCTGTGGCTCCTTGTATCGGGGTATGCGTACTCAGCGGTTACACGGCCGACTGACGCTGGCCGCATCCGCAAAGCCTAGCCACCGCCCCCGCGCGGGGTGCCGCTCAATCGGGTGGCGAAGCACCCCTGTGCATCAGGTATCGTTTACGTCGTTGCCACGGAGCGCCGCGAAAGCGGAGCTTGGCGACAAACCCGGCGGTGTGCCCGAGCGGCCAAAGGGAGCAGACTGTAAATCTGCCGGCTCAGCCTTCCCAGGTTCGAATCCTGGCGCCGCCACATGAAGGTGAACCCCCTCCGATCTGCGGAAACGCAGATCGGAGGGGGTTTCTTCGTATATGGCGGCGCGCACGTTCAGACCGTGCCGAGACGCCCCCGTACGACCTTCGTGGACTCCGGCAACAGATGAGCGCCGACAAGGGCGGTGTCTTCGGGGACACGCAGAGTGAGTAGGGAGCGCACCCTCTCCAGGGTGCTGAGGTCGATGCTCGGCTGGAGCGTATCGATGGTGAGCTCGCACAGTTTGGGGAAGAGACCCAGCCAGTCCCAGGTGGATCCCATGTCCGCCTCGACCCACAGATGGGTGAGGCGCTGACCCGGGCACGTGGCGACGAACTCCTCGACGGTGAATTCGCCCGTGATCCTGATGCGGGAGCGGCCGCCGAAGCTGCGCAGCGCGCGCAGCTCGTTCAGGTTCGACACGGGGAAGTAGAGCCCGTCCTCAGCGAGGTGAGCGACCACCTCCTGGCCGTACAGCTCGGTGTCGTACCGCCCCCACGCCTGGGCGAGTTCGTTGCGTACCCGCAGGTCAGGGTGGTTGCGGTAGAGGGCGAGCACCTCGATCGCGGCATACGTGGCGATGGGCGTGGCGGTCAGCACGGTGAAGTACGCCTCATCGGCCACGACGCGGTAGGCGGCCTCCGCCGCCGCGGCCGCCGCCTTCTGCTCTTCCGTGGCGAAGGGGCCCGGGGCGTTTGGGCGCGTGGGCAGCTCCCGGGGGCCGGACAGCAGCTCGATGACGACGGGACCGATGGCCGCCAGGGCGCGCGCCTGGTCCGGCGAACGCGGCGGGATGAGGGCCGCCGCCCGCTCCTGCACTTCCGCCCGTACCGAAGGGGCGAGCTCGGTCGCGTGCTCCAGGCAGGCGGCCGCGAGGAGGTGGAGCCGGTCCATGCCCTGACGTGAGGTGTCATCGCGCCTGATGAGGCCGGTGAGGAGATACGTCCGCTCGGTGGGCCGCGCATGGGCGACGGCCATGCGGATGACGTCCTCCCACTGGTCCAGGTGCGCGTTGGCGATGAGGAAGTCGAAGTCGAGCCCTTCGACCGCCGCCTTGGCCCCCAGGTAGTCCTGGAAGGTCCGGTGGACGAAATCCATGGAGTCCGCACTCGGTTCCCGGAGGAGGCCGCTGCGGACGAGCAGATGCCTGTAGACCTCCTCCGGAGTGCCCTGTTCGGCGACCTTCGGCATGGCCGGCAGGACCTGGCCCAGGAGCTCCACCGCGTCGGTGCGGTTCATCTCGGAGCGGCCGTTGCGGATCATCCAGTAGGCCAGTTTCTGGATCAGCTGGATGTGCTCGGCCTCGCTGATGTGGATGGGCCCGGACTTGTGCACACCGCGCTCACGGTCGCGCCGGAAGAGCAGCATGGACAGGGCCGCGTCGTAGATCTCCTTGCGGCCCTCGGGCAGGAAGCCGCGGCGGTCCTGGTGCAGTGCGCAGATCAGGCCGCACATCAGCGGGTTGATCGCGAGCCTGCTCAGGTCCTCCTGGGCGCGGACCGCGCGCAGCAGCTCGGTGGCGTACTGGTCGCTGATGCCGGCCGCCTTGTGCCACCGCTGGATGAACTCCGCGATGTTGGCCCGGTTCATGGGGGCGAGGTCCAGCTCGGCGAAGTCGTCGTCGGTCAGCCAGCGTTCCCGTACGGCAGAGGGCCGGGAGGTGACGAGCCAGCGGTTGTCGGGGTAGGCGCTGAGCAGCTCCCGCAGCCAGCGACGGGCGTCGTTGCGGTCGTCCTCGGGCACCTCGTCGATGCCGTCGACCAGGATGAGCCCGCGCCCCTCCTGCAGCACCCGGTCGATCCAGCCGTGCGGCTGGCTGCCGGCGATCGGGCAGTCCACCGCGGCCAGGAAGCCGTCGGGAGCGGGCAGCGGAGCGCCACTGCGGGTCAGGGTGCGCAGAGGGAGGACGAAAGGCACGACTCCGTAGAGGTACAGCAGCTGTTCATCCAGGGACTTCTTCGCCGTGGTCACCGCCAGCCACTGGATGAGAGTGGTTTTTCCGGAGCCGGCCACACCCCGTAGGAGTACGCGGTTACGGCCCGCCAGGACGTGGTCGGCCGAGACCACGCTGGGAGTGGCGCTCAACGCGTCGGCGGCCGCGTCCAGCCTGAGGTAGGCCACGTCGAGCCGCCAGCTCTCCGGAGCTCCGGACAGGTCGAGGCCGAAGATGCTCAGCTTGCCGTGCTTGGTCGCGATGTAGTGCGCGTACCGCTCCTCGAACGGTCCGTCAGCCGGGGAGGGCGACCGGGTGATCAGGGAGTCGATCTTGCGGGTCAACTCCTCGATGCCGCGGCTCTGTTCGAGCAGGGTGCGGGGGACGAAGGTGGACCGCTGGGTGAAGAAGTTCAAGATGTGCAGGCACGCGGTGTCCAGCACGCCGGCGTGCAGGGTGACCGCGTCGTGGGACAGGCCGAGCGTCGCCGTCCGGTTCTGGGCGCGCAGGTGGCGGGAGAGCTCCAGATGGCCGAGCCGTACGGCCTGCACATCGTCCATGTCGAGTGTGCCGAGGGTGCGCAGGGAGTCGGTGACGGCGTGGATCACGGCCTGCTTCTCGAAGGAGGGCAGCAGCTCTTCCACGTTGGTCGAGTGGGCGGCTCGCTTGACCAGCTCCTCCGCGATCTTGTGCAGATCCTTGTCGGAGAGCGTCCGCTTCTCACCGCGGAACGAGACGAGCCGCGACACCCGGACGGGTCTGTCGACCAGCTCGGCCCCGGCGCCCTCGGACACGAACAACTTCCTGACCAGCGGTCCCACGATGCTCGAGGCGAGCCGGGCTCCGATCACGGCGGGTTCCATCAGCCCAGCCCTCCGAGGCGTTCCGCGCGGCGTGCGCGGCCCGAGCCGCCGACCGCCCTCGCGGCAGGATAGGGCCGAATGCGGGACGGGATGCCCAACTTCCCGGATACGTCACCCAGTTGGGAGTCGCTTCTTTGACCTGCGGGAATGCTGGAGGGATGAGTGTCCGTACGTACTTTCGGAGCGTCTGGCCACGGCGCGCGGCCACACCGCCCGCACGGGCACACTGATCCCATGTCGTCCCGTCGCAGAAACTGCCCGGAGTGCCGCCGCGAGATCGCTGTCGTCGGCGGCCGGTTCGCCCGCCACGACCCGCCGGGCCCGCGCGGCACCGGTGACCTGATCTCCTGTCCGGGGTCCCGCAGGCAGGCCCCGCTGGGAGCCGCACAGGCGGCTCTGGACGGCTATGTGGTCCCGGACCACCCCGGGCAGCTCCCGCTGTTCTGAGCGGGCCTCAGAAGCCGTCCTCGGACCGGCTGAACGGCTGCCCCGGTCCTCAGTTGCCCGCGACCGACTTGACCGCCACCGACACCGGCACGGACCCGCTGACCAGCTCCAGCGTCAGCCCGGCCGTCGCCGGTGTCTCCAGGAGCTCCGCGAGCACCGCGGCGACGTCGTCCCGGGGGACCGGCCCGCGCCCGGTCGACGCCTCCAGGCGTACGAGACCGGTGCCCGCGTCGTCCGTCAGCATCCCGGGACGCAGGATCGTCCAGTCGAGGGCGGCACGCGCGCGTACGTTCGCGTCCGCCTCGCCCTTGGCCCGCAGATAGGCGTCGAAGACCTCGTCGCCCTGGTGCTCGGGATCGGCGCCCATCGACGACACGACGATGTAGCGTCGCACCCCGGCCCGCTCCGCCGCGTCCGCGAAGAGCACGGCCGCGCCACGGTCCACGGTGTTCTTGCGGTCGACGCCGCTGCCCGGCCCCGCGCCCGCCGCGAAGACCGCCGCGTCGGCGCCGCGCAGCCGCTCGGCGACCTCGTCGACCGACGCCGACTCCAGGTCGCACAACACCGGTTCGGCACCCGCCGCGCGCAGATCGGCCTCCTGATCGGCGTTGCGGATCACCCCGGCGACTTCGTCACCACGCGCGGCGAGCAGACGCTCCAGCCGCAGCGCGATCTGACCATGACCCCCAGCGATGACAATGCGCATACTCCCGACCGTACGGCAGGGCGGACGCGATCGCTCAACGCGCGCGTGCGCACCAGCGGGAACACGCGCGTGTGCCCCACGGGAACATGCGCGTGTGCCCCACGGGAACATGCGCGTGGGGCCTGGGAAACACGCGCGGGGGCCCCGGAAGACACGCGCGCGTGGGACCCGGAAAACACGACAGCGAGGCACGCCACACACGCGTGGAGGCCGTCCAGCCCTCAGGAGGACGGCTCGTCACCCTTCGGGCGTCCGGGCGCCGCCCCCGCCGACCGACCCTGCCGCGGCAGGTCCAACGCCACCGCCACCGCGGAGTCGCAGTACTCGCGCACCGCACTGGTCCGCGCCACGACGCGCCCTCCGTGCACCACGATCCGGCTGTACGCGAGCGACAGCGCCCCCGCGAGCCGGTCGCCGCGCACGGCGAGCAGTTCGGCGGGAAAGCCCGCCTCCACCCGCACCTCGGGCAGCCCCATGGCCGTCCGCGCGGCCCCGCTCACCGCTCCGTAGGCGTCCTCGGGCCGCAGCCCGAACCCCGTGGCCAGCAGGTACGCCGCCTCCAGCGGATCCCCGCGCCCCACCGGGTTCGACACGTCCCGCATCGCCCCGCTGCCCGCGGCGACCCGCACCCCGGCCGCGCGCAGCAGCCGCACGGGAGCCGTCCTGCGCCGTTCCGCGCTCCCGCAGCCGCCCTGAGGCAGACACACCACCGTCACCCCGGCCGACGCGAGCTGCTCGGCGGTGCGCGAGGCCACGTCGGCGGGCAGCCGTCCGAGACCGCCGCACGGCCCGACCGTCACCCCGGCCCGCAGACCGGCCGCCATCGCCGCGAGCCGCCCGAGCCGGGCCGGGTCGTCACCGTCCGTGTGCAGGTCGACCGGGCACCCGTGCTCCGCGGCGAGCTCCAGGACCGCCTCCGTGTAGCCCGTCGGGTCGGGGTCGAGATCAGGACAACCGCCCACTACGGAGGCGCCCATTTTCACCGCGTCCCGCAGCATCGCGAGCCCGTCGGCGCCCGCGACGCCGGTCAGCAGCCGCGGCACCGCGACGGTCGTCATGTCGACCAGACCCCGCAGCGAGCGCCGCGCCTGAAGCACCGCCTCCATCGGGCCGAGCCCCTGCACGTCACCGATCCGCACGTGCGAACGCACCGCCGTGGCGCCGTGTCCGAGCTGCAGCAGGGCCGCCTCTGTGGCCCTGCGCTGCACGTCGGGGACGTCGTACGAGACGGGGCCCACCGTGTCCGCCGACAGCGCCGTGTCGCCGTGTGCGTGCGGCTCCGCGGGTGCCGGCAGCAGGAGGTAGCCGTCGAGGTCCACGCGCGCGGCGTGCGAGGTCAGGCTGCCGGCCGTGCCGACCGCCTCGATGCGCCCGCCGCCGAGCCGGACGTCGACGGTCCGGCCGTCGGTGAGCCGGGCACCGCAGAGCAGCAGGGCCCCCGGATCGTCCGCGGGGCCGGAACCGGACGGTCCGGGGGCACCGGAGGAGTGGGGCTGCTGCGGCTGGCTGTCGGGCATCGCACTCCTGGGGCTCGGGGGGCGGCTGCAGTCGTTTCGAGGCGTCAAGATCACGCAGCGCGCGTCGAGCCTAGGACGGCGAAAGGCCCGCTTCGAGGAGGAGCGGAATAGTCGTACCGGTGTGGTTCGAGCAGGCGGACGGGGCGTTCGCAGACGCCTGTGGCGGGCCGGCCGACGTCCTGGGGCAGCCCCGGCGAAACGGATTTGGGCGATCGGCGACCAACCGTGTAATGTCTTCATCGCTCGCCCCAATAGCTCAGTCGGTAGAGCGTCTCCATGGTAAGGAGAAGGTCTGCGGTTCGATTCCGCATTGGGGCTCTGATGTCGAGTGATCCTCGCTTTCGGGTGAGGAGATCACGGCATCGCAGCGGTGTAGCTCAGTCGGTAGAGCAAGCGGCTCATAATCGCTGTGTCACCGGTTCAAGTCCGGTCACCGCTACTCCTGGTAGCCGATTGTGGGGTCGGTCCTTCGATCGGCTACTCTTTTATGCGTTCATCCGTCCATCGTCCGTCCAAGGAGCACTCACGTGGCTGCCACCGACGTCCGCCCGAAGATCACGCTGGCCTGCGTGGAGTGCAAGGAGCGGAACTACATCACCAAGAAGAACCGGCGTAACGACCCGGACCGACTGGAGATGAAGAAGCACTGCCCGCGCTGCAACGCGCACACTGCGCACCGCGAAACGCGCTAAACACAGGCTCGTACACGAGGCCGTCCCCGTTGTTCGGGGGCGGCCTCGCGTCGTTTACGAAACCAACCGCAGGAGGTGCCGAGCCCATGGCGCTCGACCAGTCCTTCGTGGGGCGGTCCTATCCCCCCACTGATCCTTATGAGGTCGGCCGGGAGAAGATCCGTGAGTTCGCCGAAGCGGTGGGAGACGCCAATCCCGCCTACACGGACACGGAGACAGCCAAAGCGCTCGGTTACCCCGATGTGATCGCTCCGCCCACTTTTGTGTTTGCGATCACGTTCAAGGCGGCGGGTCAGGTCATCGAGGACCCGCAGCTGGGCCTCGACTACAGCCGCGTGGTGCACGGCGATCAGAAGTTCGCCTACAGCCGCCCGGTGCGCGCGGGTGACCGGCTCACGGTCAGCTCGACCATCGAGGGGATCAAGTCGCTCGCGGGCAACGACATCCTGGACATCCGCGGCGAGGTCCACGACGAGGCCGGCGAGCACGTCGTGACCGCCTGGATCAAGCTCGTCGCGCGCGCGGCGGAGCCCGTGGCAGAGGAGGCGTGAAGCGATGACGGCGAAGATTTCCTACGACGACGTCGAGGTCGGCACCGAGCTGCCGGCCCAGTCCTTCCCGGTGACCCGCGCCACCCTCGTGCGGTACGCGGGCGCCTCCGGTGACTTCAACCCGATCCACTGGAACGAGAAGTTCGCGGTCGAGGTCGGCCTCCCCGACGTCATCGCCCACGGCATGTTCACCATGGCCGAGGCGATCCGCGTCGTGACCGACTGGCTGGGCGACCCCGGGGCCGTCGTCGAGTACGGCGTCCGCTTCACCAAGCCGGTCGTCGTCCCGAACGACGACAAGGGCGCCACCATCGACGTCAGCGCCAAGGTCGCGGCCAAGCTGGACGACAACCGCGTGCGGGTCGACCTTCTCGCGAAGAGCGGCGACCAGAAGGTCCTCGGCATGTCGCGAGCGGTCGTGCAGCTGGCCTGACGGCTGGTGAGGGTCTGCCGGGCTGTTAAGGGTCTACGTAGACGCAGGTAAGGGGCACCCCGCAATGGGGGGTGCCCCTTACGCATGTCTGCAGAGGTGCACACAGAGGCACCACCGCGCGCTTGACTGCTTAGTGATTGGCCACTAACTTAGCCGCATGGTCAGGATGAGCGCAGAAGAGCGGCGCGAAAGCGTCGTCCGCGCGGCGATGGTCGAGTTCGCCCGCGGGGGCTACAACGGCACGTCCACCGAGGTGATCGCCAAGCGGGTGGGTGTGTCGCAGCCGTACCTCTTCCGGCTCTTTCCGGGGAAGCAGGCCATCTTCCTCGCCGCGTCCGGCCGCTGTTGCGAGGAGGTCACCGAGGTCTTCCGCAAGGCGTCCGAGGGGCTGGAGGGGGAGGAGGCGCTGCACGCCATGGGTGAGGCCTACCAGGCGCTCATCGCCGACGACCCGGACAAGCTCCTCATGCAGATGCAGATGTACGTCGCCGTGGCTTCCGCGGAGGCGTCGGGCGACCGCGAGTTCGGTGACGCGCTGCGGGCCGCCTGGATGGAGATGTACGACACGGTCCGCCTCGCGCTGGGCGCGGACGTCGGGGAGGCGACGCAGTTCCTGGCGTACGGGATGCTGATCAACGTCCTGGTGTCGATGGGATTCAGGCCCGACCACCGGGTGTGGGCCGGTTTCTACGATTCGGCGCAGCCCAAGACGTGAGTGCGTGCGGGTCGGAGGAGTGCGTTTTTCTACGGCCAGGAAAGTTAGTCATCAATAACTAACCTCAGGGGGAAAGCAATGTCACAACAGACAGCGCAGCGCGGGGGAGCGGCCTGGGCCCTCGTCATCACCAGCGTCGCCGGATTCATGGCGGCACTCGACAACCTCGTCGTCACCACCGCCCTGCCCTCCATCCGCGAGGACCTCGGGGGAGCCCTGCACGACCTCGAATGGACGGTGAGCGCCTACACCCTCACCTTCGCCGTGCTGCTGATGTTCGGCGCGGCCCTGGGCGACCGGTTCGGCCGCCGCCGGCTCTTCATGGTCGGCCTCTCCGTCTTCACCGGCGCCTCCGCCGCCGCGGCGCTCGCGCCGGGTCTCGACGCGCTGATCGCCGCCCGCGCGGTGCAGGGCGTCGGTGCCGCGATCATGATGCCGCTCACGCTGACCCTGCTGACCGCGGCGGTGTCGCCGGCCAAGCGCGGTATGGCGTACGGCATCTGGGGCGCCGTCAACGGCCTCGCGGTCGCCGGTGGCCCGCTGATCGGCGGCAGCCTCACCGAGCACGTCTCCTGGCAGTGGATCTTCTGGCTGAACGTCCCGCTCGGCCTGGTCCTGCTGCCCCTCGCCCGCCTCCGCCTCGCCGAGTCGTACGCCCGCGGCGCCCGTCTCGACATCGTGGGCACCCTGCTGGCCAGTGGTGGACTCTTCGGAATCGTGTACGCCCTGGTGCGCGGCCCCATCGACGGCTGGTCCAGCGCCACGGTCCTCGTCAGCCTCACCGTGGGCATCGCGCTGCTCGGCGGCTTCGTTCGGCACGGGATGCACCACAAGGCGCCCATGCTTCCGATGCGCCTCTTTCGTAGTCGTGCGTTTTCCGGGATCAACGCCGCGAGCCTGCTGATGTTCCTCGGGATGTTCGGCTCGATCTTCCTGCTCAGCCAGTACATGCAGAACGTCCTCGGCTACTCGCCGACCGAAGCCGGGCTGCGGATGCTGCCCTGGACCGGCATGCCGATGCTCGTCTCGCCGCTCGCCGGCTACCTCTCCGACCGGATAGGCGGCCGCCCGGTCGTCGCCGCCGGGCTCTTCCTTCAGGCCACGGGGCTGGCCTGGTACGCCACCGTGGTCGCGACCGACGCCACGTACAGCGCCCAGCTGCCGGCGCTGATCATCAGCGGCATCGGCATGTCCCTGTACTTCGCCCCGGCCTCCAACCTGGTCATGTCCAGCGTCCGCCCGCAGGAGCAGGGCATCGCCTCCGGTGCCAACAACGCGCTGCGCGAGGTCGGCGGCGCCCTCGGCATCGCCGTGATGTCCTCCATCTTCTCGGCGCAGGGCGGCTACGGCTCCGGCCAGGACTTCGTCGACGGCCTGGAGCCCGCGCTCTGGGTCGGCGCCGCGGTGGTGGCCCTCGCGGCGGTGGCCGCGCTGGTCATCCCCTCCCGCGGGAAGACCGACGCGTCCGCCCCGGGGACGTCGAAGGAGCCGGACGGCGAGCTCGTCGCCGCCTGACGCCCCGCTCCACGGCTCACGACAACGGCCCCGCCCTGACCGGCGGGGCCGTTCTCGTACTCTTGAGCACGTGCAGGAACTCCACGATGCCCCGCTCGCCCCGCTGACCACCTTCCGGCTCGGCGGTCCCGCGACCCGTCTGATCACCGCGACGACCGACGCCGAGGTGATCGCCGCCGTCCGGGAGGCCGACGAATCCGGAACGCCGCTGCTGCTGATCGGCGGCGGCTCGAACCTCGTCATCGGCGACAAGGGCTTCGACGGCACCGCCCTGCGCATCGCCACCCAGGGCTTCGCGCTCGACGGCACGAAGCTGGAGCTGGCGGCCGGCGAGACCTGGACCGACGCGGTCGCGCGCACCGTCGACGCCGGTCTCGCGGGCATCGAGTGCCTCGCCGGGATCCCCGGCTCCGCGGGCGCGACCCCGATCCAGAACGTGGGGGCGTACGGCCAGGAAGTCTCGTCGACCATCACCGAAGTGATCGCGTACGACCGGAAGACGCAGGAAACGGTCGCGATGACGAACGCCGAGTGCGACTTCTCGTACCGTCACAGTCGTTTCAAGGCCGACCCCGACCGGTTCGTGGTGCTGCGGGTCCGCTTCGAGCTCGAGGACGCACAGGGGATGAGCGCCCCCATCAAGTACCCGGAGACGGCGCGCACGCTCGGTGTCGAAGCGGGCGACCGGGTCCCCGCAGCGGTGGCCAGGGAGACCGTCCTGAAGCTCCGCGCGGGCAAGGGCATGGTGCTCGACCCCGAGGACCACGACAGCTGGTCGGCCGGCTCCTTCTTCACCAACCCGATCCTCACCGAGGAGGAGTTCGCCGCCTTCCACGCGCGCGTGGAGGACCGCCTCGGCCCGGACGTTACCCCGCCCGCCTTCCCGACGGGCGACGGCCGCGTGAAGACCTCCGCCGCCTGGCTCATCGACAAGGCAGGCTTCACCAAGGGCTACGGAGAGGGCCGCGCCCGGATCTCCACCAAGCACACCCTCGCGCTCACCAACCGCGGCGGCGCGACCACCGAAGACCTCCTGGCACTGGCCCGCGAGGTCGTCGCCGGGGTGCACGCCGCCTTCGGCGTCACGCTGGTCAACGAACCGGTGACGGTGGGCGTCAGCCTGTAGGGGCCGTCAGCCAGTCGTCGATCCCGGCCAGCAGCTTGTCCTGCACGTCGGCGGGCGCGGCCGAGCCGCGGACCGACTGCCGAGCCAGCTCGGCCAGTTCGGCGTCGGAGAACGCGTGGTACCGCCGCGCGATCTCGTACTGCGCGGCCAGCCGCGACCCGAAGAGCAGCGGGTCGTCGGCGCCGAGCGCTATCGGCACCCCGGCCTCGAACAGCGTGCGCAGGGGAATGTCGTCCGGCTTCTCGTAGACCCCCAGGGCCACGTTGGACGCCGGGCACACCTCGCAGGTCACGCCCCGGTCCGCGAGCCGCTTGAGGAGCCGCGGGTCCTCGGCGGCCCGCACCCCGTGCCCGATCCGCGTCGCGTCCAGGTCGTCCAGACAGTCCCGCACCGACGCGGGCCCCGTCAGCTCGCCGCCGTGCGGCGCCGCCAGCAGACCGCCGTCCCGCGCGATCGCGAAGGCCCTGTCGAAGTCGCGCGCCATGCCGCGCCGCTCGTCGTTGGAGAGCCCGAAGCCGACGATGCCCCGGTCCGCGTACCGCACCGCGAGCCGGGCCAGCGTGCGGGCGTCCAGCGGGTGCTTCATGCGGTTGGCGGCGACCAGGACGCGCATGCCGAGGCCGGTCTCCCGCGAGGCGCTCTCGACGGCGTCCAGGATGATCTCCAGGGCCGGGATCAGACCGCCGAGGCGCGGCGCGTACGACGTCGGGTCGACCTGGATCTCCAGCCACCCCGACCCGTCCCGCAGATCCTCCTCCGCGGCCTCGCGCACCAGGCGCCGGATGTCCTCCGGCTCGCGCAGACAGGAGCGCGCGGCGTCGTAGAGCCGCTGGAAGCGGAACCACCCGCGCTCGTCCGTGGCGCGCAGCTTCGGCGGCTCGGCGCCGGTCAGCGCCTCCGGGAGCCGCACGCCGTACTTGTCGGCGAGCTCCAGCAGGGTGGTGGGCCGCATCGACCCGGTGAAGTGCAGGTGCAGATGGGCCTTGGGCAGCTCTCTTACGTCTCGTACACGCTCCATTGGAGGATCTTGCCGTACGCACCTGGCGTCCCGGTAGCCGCTTTCCACCTTCGTGGTCTCCCCGAACGAAGAAACGGGCCGCCTCCCCGAAGAGGGGAGACGGCCCGCACGCGCGCGTGGAGCGCGAAAACCACCGAAGCGTCAGTCGCGGGCCTCGGCGAGCAGCTTCTGGATCCGTGAGACGCCCTCGACGAGGTCCTCGTCACCCAGCGCGTACGAAAGGCGGAGGTAACCCGGCGTCCCGAAGGCCTCGCCCGGAACGACCGCGACCTCGGCCTCCTCCAGGATGAGCGCGGCCAGCTCCACGGAGTCCTGCGGGCGCTTGCCGCGGATCTCCTTGCCGATGAGGCCCTTCACCGAGGGGTACGCGTAGAAGGCGCCCTCGGGCTCGGGGCAGACGACGCCCTGGATGTCGTTGAGCATCCGCACGATCGTCCTGCGACGCCGGTCGAAGGCCTCGCGCATCTTCTCGACGGCGACCAGGTCACCGGAGACGGCCGCGAGGGCGGCGGCCTGCGCGACGTTCGACACGTTGGACGTGGCGTGCGACTGCAGGTTCGTCGCGGCCTTCACGACATCCTTGGGGCCGATGATCCAGCCCACTCGCCAACCGGTCATCGCATACGTCTTGGCGACGCCGTTGACCACGATGCACTTGTCGCGCAGCTCGGGGAGGATCGCGGGGAGCGAGGTGAACTTCGCGTCTCCGTAGACGAGGTGTTCGTAGATCTCGTCGGTCATGACCCACAGGCCGTGCTCGACGGCCCAGCGGCCGATCGCCTCGGCGTCGGCCTCGCTGTAGACGGCACCCGTGGGGTTCGACGGCGACACGAAGAGGACGACCTTCGTGCGCTCCGTGCGCGCGGCCTCCAGCTGCTCCACGGAGACGCGGTAACCGGTGGTCTCGTCGGCGACGACCGGGACCGGCACACCGCCGGCGAGACGGATCGACTCCGGGTACGTCGTCCAGTAGGGCGCGGGGACGATGACCTCGTCGCCCGGGTCGAGGATCGCGGCGAACGCCTCGTAGATGGCCTGCTTGCCGCCGTTGGTCACCAGGATCTGGGACGCGTCGACCTCGTACCCCGAATCGCGCAGGGTCTTCGTGGCGATCGCGGCCTTGAGCTCGGGGAGGCCCCCGGCCGGCGTGTAGCGGTGGAACTTCGGGTTCTTGCAGGCCTCGATGGCCGCTTCGACGATGTAGTCCGGCGTCGGGAAGTCGGGCTCGCCGGCACCGAAGCCGATCACCGGACGGCCCGCGGCCTTGAGGGCCTTGGCCTTGGCGTCGACAGCGAGGGTCGCGGACTCGGAGATCGCGCCGATGCGCGCGGACACCCGGCGCTCGGTCGGAGAAGTTGCAGCGCTCATCACCCCATCGTTCCAGACCCCGAACGGGCCCGGCGCGCGGGTTTACCGGACCATCGGATCCCTTTCTGTTCGACGGGGCGCCGCTGAGCACGTACACTCACTGCTCGTTGGCCCTCACCGGCCGCTGCCTCCCGACGCACTCCGTGCACTTGGGCGGATGCGGTAGGTTGGGGGAAATCAAAGGGTCGTAGCTCAATTGGTAGAGCACTGGTCTCCAAAACCAGCGGTTGGGGGTTCAAGTCCCTCCGGCCCTGCTACACACTCCTTCGCCAGGATGTGTGCGCATGTACGTACTGCATTGCACCGCCGTGCGGCTCAACCGGGCGCGGCACGGCCACGACCCGGAATCAGGTGAGGACGAGTGACGGACGCCGTGGGCTCCATCGACATGCCTGATGCCCAGGACGAGGCGCCGGAGTCGAAGAAGAAGTCCCGCAAGGGCGGCAAGCGCGGCAAGAAGGGCCCCTTCGGCCGTCTCGCGCTCTTCTACCGCCAGATCATCGCGGAGCTCCGCAAGGTCGTCTGGCCGACTCGCAGTCAGCTCACGACCTACACCACAGTGGTGATTGTCTTCGTCGTCATCATGATCGGCCTTGTGACCGTGATTGACTATGGCTTCAGCCACGCTGTCAAGTACATCTTCGGCTGAGCCGAGAGCGAAGGGCGCTGTTCGTGGCGCCCATTTCGCGCGTTCCACCCCTCTGTATCCAGGAAGAAGCAGCCACCGTGTCTGACCCGAACCTGAACGATGCCGTTGAGCCTCGCGGAGAGAACGCGGAGTCCGTGGAGGACCAGCTCGACATCGTCGAGGCGGCGGACGCCGAGGACCCGGACCAGGCCGACGCTGCCGACGCCGCCGCGGGCGAGCCCGCCGAAGAGGCCGCCATCCACCTGGAGGGCGACGCCGAGGCCGTAGCCGAGTCCGACGAGGACGAGGCCGCCGTCGCCGAGGTCGCCGACGAGGAGTCCGCCGAGGACACCGATGGCGCGGACGCCGCGGACGAGCCCGAGGAGGAGGCCGAGCCGGTCGACCCGATCGTCGCCCTCCGCGAGGAGCTCCGCACCCTCCCCGGCGAGTGGTACGTCATCCACACCTACGCCGGTTACGAGAACCGCGTGAAGACCAACCTCGAGCAGCGCGCCGTCTCGCTCAACGTCGAGGACTTCATCTTCCAGGCCGAGGTGCCGCAGGAAGAGGTCGCCCAGATCAAGAACGGCGAGCGCAAGACGATCCGCCAGAACAAGCTCCCCGGCTACGTGCTGGTGCGCATGGACCTGACGAACGAGTCGTGGGGCGTCGTCCGCAACACCCCCGGCGTCACCGGCTTCGTGGGCAACGCCTACGACCCGTACCCGCTGACCCTGGACGAGATCGTCAAGATGCTCGCCCCGGAGGCCGAGGAGAAGGCCGCCCGCGAGGCCGCCGAGGCCGAGGGCAAGCCGGCTCCCGCCCGCAAGGTCGAGGTCCAGGTCCTGGACTTCGAGGTCGGCGACTCGGTCACCGTCACCGACGGCCCGTTCGCGACGCTGCAGGCGACGATCAACGAGATCAACGCCGACTCGAAGAAGGTCAAGGGCCTCGTCGAGATCTTCGGCCGCGAGACCCCGGTCGAGCTCAGCTTCGACCAGATCCAGAAGAACTAGCCCTCGCGGCTTCCTGAGCTTCCTCTGGAACACACACCTCCGACCAGGTCAGACGGGCTGCCAAAGCCGGTCTGACCTGCTCGGTTTTTAGCCGCGCGACTATACCCGTTATCGTTGTGCGGTATGCCTCCATCCGGATGACCGGATGGCCGGCTGAAAACTCTCACTAGGACCCGGAGAGAGCTATGCCTCCCAAGAAGAAGAAGGTCACGGGGCTTATCAAGCTCCAGATCCAGGCTGGTGCCGCCAACCCGGCCCCGCCGGTCGGCCCCGCCCTGGGCCAGCACGGCGTCAACATCATGGAGTTCTGCAAGGCCTACAACGCCGCGACCGAGTCGCAGCGTGGCTGGGTGATCCCGGTGGAGATCACGGTCTACGAAGACCGCTCCTTCACCTTCATCACCAAGACGCCGCCGGCCGCCAAGATGATCCTCAAGGCCGCTGGTGTCGAGAAGGGCTCCGGCGAGCCCCACAAGACCAAGGTCGCCAAGGTCACCGAGGCGCAGATCCGTGAGATCGCGCAGACCAAGATGGAAGACCTCAACGCCAACGACCTGGACGCCGCGTCGAAGATCATCGCCGGCACCGCCCGTTCCATGGGCATCACGGTCGAGGGCTGAGACTCCTCCCCCGTCTGACCTTTCTCCAGTGGTAGGGCCAAGCGCTGGCCCGCACCACGACTCCATACCTGAACACACCAGGAGCAGAAGTGAAGCGCAGCAAGACTCTCCGCGCTGCGGACGCCAAGATCGACCGGGAGAAGCTGTACGCCCCGCTCGAGGCCGTCCGTCTCGCCAAGGAGACCTCCGCGACCAAGTTCGACGGCACCGTCGAGGTCGCCATGCGTCTGGGCGTCGACCCGCGCAAGGCCGACCAGATGGTCCGTGGCACCGTGAACCTCCCGCACGGCACCGGCAAGACCGCCCGGGTCCTGGTCTTCGCGACCGGTGACCGTGCTGCGGCCGCGGAAGCCGCTGGCGCCGACATCGTCGGCTCCGACGAGCTCATCGACGAGGTCGCGAAGGGCCGCCTGGACTTCGACGCCGTCGTCGCCACCCCGGACCTCATGGGCAAGGTCGGCCGCCTCGGCCGCGTGCTCGGTCCGCGTGGTCTGATGCCGAACCCGAAGACCGGCACCGTGACCCCCGACGTCGTGAAGGCTGTCAACGACATCAAGGGCGGCAAGATCGAGTTCCGCGTCGACAAGCACTCGAACCTGCACTTCATCATCGGCAAGGTGTCCTTCGACGACACCAAGCTGGTGGAGAACTACGCCGCGGCCCTGGAGGAGATCCTCCGTCTGAAGCCGTCGGCCGCCAAGGGTCGCTATATCAAGAAGGCCGCCATCACCACCACGATGGGCCCCGGCATTCCGCTCGACTCGAACCGCACCCGCAACCTCCTCACCGAGGAGGACCCGGCCGCCGTCTGAAACTGACGGCAGCCGCGTCGCGTACGCGTTCTGTGGACGGGCCCCGCAACCTTTCGAGGTGCGGGGCCCGTCCTGTTTGTGTACGGGCCTTTCGGTTACGTCTGTCAGAGGCCTGCGTTAGCGTGCAGACACCATGAACGCCAAGGGGTGGGACAACATGAACAGCACGATCATGCGCCGGACAGGTCTCTCGATCGCGGTGGTCGCGGCACTGACGGGTCTTACGGCCTGTGGCTCGGGGGACTCCTCGGACAAGGCCGACGGCGACAAGGGCAAGGGCGGGATCAGCCTCAGCCCGATAGCCGCCCTGCGCACGGTTGAGAAGTCGACCGACAAGGCGGACACCGCCCGGATCGACGGTTCGACCACCATGGGCACGCTCACGTCCATGGACATGAAGGGCGTCATGGGATGGTCCGACGGGATCACGGGCAATGTCACGGTGACGTTCACGGGCGGCACGCAGGCCCAGCAGATGCGGCAGCTGGGCCAGACGAAGCTCGACTACCGCTATCTGAAGGACGGCTTCTACGCGAACATGGGCGACAAGTTCGCGGCCCAGGCGGGCGGGGGCAAGCACTGGCTCGAGTACGACTACGACACGCTCGCCGAGATGAGCGGCGCCGCCGGCCAGGCCTTCCAGGACCAGATGCAGAACAGCACGCCGAACCAGTCGGTGAAGATGCTCCTTGCCTCCGGTGACGTGAAGCGCGTCGGCGAGGAGAAGGTCCGCGGGACGCAGACGACCCACTACTCCGGCAAGGTCGACATCGCGGACTTCACCGCCAAGAGCGCGGACCTGGACAAGAACCGGCTGTCCGAGCTGAAGAAGCAGTTCGAGCAGGCCGGCATCAGCACCGAGACCATCGACATCTGGGTCAACGAGGACGACCTCCTGGTCAAGAAGATCGAGAAGGCCGACACGAAGAACGGCCCCTTCGAGCAGACGGCCTACTACAGCGACTACGGCACCCCGCTCTCCGTCGAGAAGCCCCCGGCCTCGGACACCATGAGCTTCAAGGACCTCCTGAACAGGCAGCCCGCGGCATAACCCGTGAGCTCCGGCCCCCGCCCTCGGGTACTCTCTGCAAGCAGAAAATAAGTCGATCATGTGTTCCTAGGGGTGGGGTCATGAGCATTTCCGTACGTATGGGCAGCAAGAGAACCGCGAGCACCGCGCTGGCGGCCTTGCTGCTCGCCGGCGGCGCGGTCAGCTGCGGGTCGGAGAAGTCCGACAAGGCGGGGGAGGACATGGCGCCCGCGGCGGCCGTGAAGAAGGCCGCGGACAGGACCGAGGACCTCACCTCGTTCACGTTCCGGATGAAGGGCACCGTCCCGGGTGACGGGCGGGTCCAGGCCGACGCGGCGATGAGCACCAAGCCGCTCGCCATGCAGATGAAGATGTCCGCGCCCGACCAGGGCCCGGACAAGATGGAGCTGCGCTACGTCGACGGCGGCATCTACCTCGGCGGCGGCAAGGCGGCCGCCAAGGAGATGGAGGGCAAGAGCTGGATCAAGTTCGACGCCAAGGCCATGGAGAAGGCGGGCGGCAAGTCCGCCGCCACCTCGGCCTCGGCCCAGGCCGACAACAACCCGGCCGACCAGTCCACGCTCCTGACCGGCTCCAAGGACCTGAAGAAGGTCGGCAGCGAGTCCGTCGGCGGCGTCGAGACCACCCGCTACACGGGCACGGTCACGCTCGACCAGATGCGCAAGCTCATCGAGGACGAGGACGCGGCCACCAAGAAGCGCCGCGAGAAGAGCATCAAGCAGTACGAGGACATGGGCGTCGAGAAGCTCACCATGGACATGTGGGTCGACGGCGAGGACCACACCAAGCAGTTCCGCGCCCGCGGCAAGGGCGACAAGGGCCGCCTCGACATGACCATCACCTTCCTCGACTACAACAAGCCGGTGAACGTCGAGGCCCCGCCGAAGGCGCAGGTCATGGACCTCTCCAAGGAGATGAAGGGCCTCGAGGGCTGACGGCCGACGCCGGATTTGCCTGACGCGGACCCGTTCGCGTAGTCTTCCCCAGAAGCCAAAGACCGCTGGTCGTTGCCGTTCTCTCGCAAGAGGGGGCGGTGGCCGAAGGATCCGCTGAGACGGCGGACGACCCGCGCAGGTGACTGTGGATGTGCTCCTGAATCGCATGCGATTCGGTCGAGCTCACGCCCCGTGCGCCTGCGCCGGGGCGTTTCGTTTTGTCGGCCCCTTTTGAGCGGTCCTCATCACCCGGAAGGAGGCCGACGCTCTATGCCGACGCCCGACAAGGCTGCCGCGGTAGCCGAGCTCACGGACAAGTTCCGCAGCTCGAACGCCGCCGTGCTGACCGAGTACCGGGGTCTCACCGTGGCCCAGCTCAAGCAGCTGCGCCGTTCCCTCGGTGAAAACTCCGAGTACGCCGTGGTGAAGAACACGCTGACCAAGATTGCGGCCAACGAGGCCGGGATCGACACGCTCGACGACCTGTTCACGGGTCCGACGGCGGTTGCCTTCGTCACCGGTGACCCGGTGGAGTCGGCGAAGGGTCTTCGTGACTTCGCCAAGGACAACCCGAATCTCGTCATCAAGGGCGGTGTCCTTGATGGCAAGGCGCTGTCCGCCGATGAGTTCAAGAAGCTCGCGGACCTCGAGTCCCGCGAGGTTCTGCTCGCCAAGCTGGCGGGCGCCATGAAGGGCAAGCAGTCCCAGGCTGCCGCGCTCTTCCAGGCGCTTCCCTCGAAGTTCGTCCGCACCGCGGAGGCGCTTCGTGCCAAGAAGGCCGAGCAGGGCGGTGCCGAGTAATTCGGCTCGCACATTGACCGCCGCCTGAGGCGACGGTCACAGCGGGCCCAACGTACGCCCGCCTCCATGTACACCCGGCACCAGCCGAATTAGTGGAAGGACGCCATCATGGCGAAGCTGTCCCAGGACGACCTGCTCGCGCAGTTCGAAGAGATGACCCTCATCGAGCTCTCCGAGTTCGTGAAGGCCTTCGAGGAGAAGTTCGACGTCACCGCCGCCGCCCCGGCCGCCGTCGCCGTCGCGGGCCCGGGTGCCCCGGCCGCCGAGGCCGAGGCCGAGCAGGACGAGTTCGACGTCATCCTCACCGGCGCCGGCGAGAAGAAGATCCAGGTCATCAAGGTCGTGCGTGAGCTGACCTCGCTGGGTCTCAAGGAGGCCAAGGACCTCGTCGACGGCACCCCGAAGCCGGTCCTCGAGAAGGTCGCCAAGGACGCCGCTGAGAAGGCCGCCGAGGCCCTCAAGGGCGCCGGCGCCTCCGTCGAGGTCAAGTGACCTCACGAGTCGTCTGACTCTCTTCACCGCACGTACGGCGGAAACGCTGTAACGCGCGGGACGCCTAAGGCGATCACCCATGTGGGTGGTCGCCTTTCGGCGTTCCCGGGCACGCGTGTGAGGGCGCCTTGCGATGTCGGTCCCGGCGAGTATGGTGATCTTCGTTGTGCCTCGGGACAGCCCGTGACGGTGAGTGTCCCAGGGCGACGTCTGGGCAGGGGGGCCTTGACGAACCGCACGCAGCGCGCAATTCTCAGGACGCGTCGTCACAACGATCCGGATCCGAGGCATGGATCGGCGGCGAAGAGGGCAGTATCGATGTGCATCGAGGGCGTGGCTTGCAGCAGGGGTTGAGAACAACGAGGGTCTCCCAGAACCCGCACTGGACATCAGTGGGCCAACTGGCTACACTGACCCTTTGCGCTGCCTGTTAGCTGCCTCCTGCCCGTCACCAGGGGCATGCCCATGCTTGAGCACCGTGGACTGAAACTGCCCTGACCTGGCCAAACAGCCAAGTCAGGGGGATCCGTCTCTGTGTCCAGCCTGGGACCGGTACGCGCGTAGTGAGTCCGAGCCCTCGGAAGGACCCCCTCTTGGCCGCCTCGCGCACTGCCTCGACCGCGAATACGAACAACGGCGCCAGCACCGCCCCGCTGCGCATCTCCTTTGCAAAGATCAAGGAGCCCCTCGAGGTTCCGAACCTTCTTGCGCTGCAGACCGAGAGCTTTGACTGGCTGCTCGGCAATGACGCGTGGAAGGCTCGTGTCGAGGCGGCTCTGGAAAGCGGACAGGACGTCCCCACCAAGTCCGGTCTGGAGGAGATCTTCGAGGAGATCTCCCCGATCGAGGACTTCTCCGGGTCGATGTCCCTGACGTTCCGCGACCACCGCTTCGAGCCCCCCAAGAACTCGATCGACGAGTGCAAGGAGCGCGACTTCACGTTCGCCGCCCCGCTCTTCGTCACGGCCGAGTTCACCAACAACGAGACCGGCGAGATCAAGTCCCAGACGGTCTTCATGGGCGACTTCCCGCTCATGACCAACAAGGGCACCTTCGTCATCAACGGCACCGAGCGTGTCGTCGTGTCGCAGCTGGTCCGTTCGCCGGGTGTCTACTTCGATTCCTCGATCGACAAGACGTCCGACAAGGACATCTTCTCCGCCAAGATCATCCCGTCCCGGGGTGCCTGGCTGGAGATGGAAATCGACAAGCGCGACATGGTCGGTGTGCGCATCGACCGCAAGCGCAAGCAGTCGGTCACCGTTCTGCTCAAGGCTCTCGGTTGGACGACCGAGCAGATCCTCGAGGAGTTCGGCGAGTACGAGTCCATGCGCGCCACCCTGGAGAAGGACCACACCCAGGGCCAGGACGACGCGCTGCTCGACATCTACCGCAAGCTCCGTCCGGGCGAGCCGCCGACCCGTGAGGCCGCTCAGACCCTGCTTGAGAATCTCTACTTCAACCCCAAGCGCTACGACCTCGCGAAGGTCGGCCGCTACAAGGTCAACAAGAAGCTGGGTGCGGACGCTCCGCTCGACGCGGGCATCCTCACGGTCGAGGACATCATCGCCTCGATCAAGTACCTGGTGAAGCTGCACGCCGGCGAGACCGAGACCGTTGGCGACAGCGGCACGTCGATCGTCGTCGAGACCGACGACATCGACCACTTCGGCAACCGCCGTCTGCGCAACGTCGGCGAGCTCATCCAGAACCAGGTCCGCACGGGTCTGGCTCGTATGGAGCGCGTCGTCCGCGAGCGCATGACGACCCAGGACGTCGAGGCGATCACGCCGCAGACCCTGATCAACATTCGCCCGGTCGTGGCGTCGATCAAGGAATTCTTCGGCACCTCGCAGCTGTCGCAGTTCATGGACCAGAACAACCCGCTGTCGGGTCTCACCCACAAGCGCCGCCTGTCGGCGCTTGGCCCGGGTGGTCTCTCCCGTGAGCGGGCCGGCTTCGAGGTCCGTGACGTGCACCCGTCTCACTACGGCCGCATGTGCCCCATCGAGACGCCCGAAGGCCCGAACATCGGTCTGATCGGTTCGCTCGCCTCGTACGGCCGCGTCAACGCGTTCGGCTTCGTCGAGACGCCGTACCGCAAGGTCGTCGAGGGCCAGGTCACCGACGACGTCGACTACCTGACGGCCGACGAGGAGGACCGCTTCGTCATCGCGCAGGCCAACGCGCCGCTGACGGACGACCTCCACTTCGCCGAGGCCCGCGTCCTGATCCGCCGCCGTGGCGGAGAGATCGACTACGTGCCCGGCACGGACGTCGACTACATGGACGTCTCGCCGCGCCAGATGGTGTCCGTCGCGACCGCGATGATCCCCTTCCTGGAGCACGACGACGCCAACCGTGCCCTCATGGGCGCGAACATGATGCGTCAGGCCGTGCCGCTGATCACCGCCGAGGCTCCCCTCGTCGGCACCGGCATGGAGTACCGCTGTGCGGTCGACGCCGGTGACGTGATCAAGGCCGAGAAGGCGGGTGTGGTCCAGGAGGTCTCCGCGGACTACGTCACGGTCACCAACGACGACGGCACGTACACCACGTACCGCATCGCCAAGTTCTCCCGGTCGAACCAGGGCACCTCCGTCAACCAGAAGGTTGTCGTCGACGAGGGCGCCCGCGTGATCGAGGGCCAGGTCCTGGCCGACGGTCCCGCGACCGAAGAGGGCGAGATGGCCCTCGGCAAGAACCTGCTCGTGGCGTTCATGCCCTGGGAGGGTCACAACTACGAGGACGCGATCATCCTGTCGCAGCGCCTCGTGCAGGACGACGTCCTCTCCTCGATCCACATCGAGGAGCACGAGGTCGACGCCCGTGACACCAAGCTCGGCCCGGAGGAGATCACCCGGGACATCCCGAACGTCTCCGAGGAGGTCCTCGCCGACCTCGACGAGCGCGGCATCATCCGTATCGGTGCCGAGGTCGTCGCCGGCGACATCCTCGTCGGCAAGGTCACGCCCAAGGGTGAGACCGAGCTGACGCCCGAGGAGCGCCTGCTCCGCGCGATCTTCGGTGAGAAGGCGCGCGAGGTGCGCGACACCTCGCTGAAGGTGCCGCACGGTGAGATCGGCAAGGTCATCGGCGTCCGCGTCTTCGACCGTGAAGAGGGCGACGAGCTGCCGCCGGGCGTGAACCAGCTGGTTCGTGTCTACGTGGCGCAGAAGCGCAAGATCACGGACGGTGACAAGCTCGCCGGCCGCCACGGCAACAAGGGTGTCATCTCGAAGATCCTGCCGATCGAGGACATGCCGTTCCTCGAGGACGGAACTCCGGTCGACATCATCCTGAACCCGCTGGGTGTGCCGTCCCGAATGAACCCGGGACAGGTCCTGGAGATCCACCTCGGCTGGCTCGCCAGCCGCGGCTGGGACGTCTCCGGTCTCGCGGACGAGTGGGCGCAGCGCCTCCAGGCCATCGGCGCCGACAAGGTCGAGCCCGGTACGAACGTCGCCACCCCCGTCTTCGACGGTGCGCGTGAGGACGAGCTCGCCGGTCTGCTGCAGCACACCATCCCGAACCGCGACGGCGAGCGCATGGTGCTCCCGTCCGGCAAGGCGCAGCTGTTCGACGGCCGCTCCGGTGAGCCGTTCCCGGACCCGATCTCGGTCGGGTACATGTACATCCTCAAGCTGCACCACCTGGTCGACGACAAGCTGCACGCGCGTTCGACCGGCCCGTACTCGATGATCACCCAGCAGCCGCTGGGTGGTAAGGCCCAGTTCGGTGGCCAGCGCTTCGGTGAGATGGAGGTGTGGGCGCTGGAGGCATACGGCGCCGCTTACGCCCTCCAGGAGCTGCTGACGATCAAGTCCGACGACGTGACCGGCCGCGTGAAGGTCTACGAGGCCATCGTCAAGGGCGAGAACATCCCCGAGCCCGGCATTCCCGAGTCCTTCAAGGTGCTCATCAAGGAAATGCAGTCGCTCTGCCTCAACGTGGAGGTGCTGTCCTCGGACGGCATGTCCATCGAGATGCGCGACACCGACGAGGACGTCTTCCGCGCGGCGGAGGAGCTCGGCATCGACCTGTCCCGGCGCGAGCCGAGCAGCGTCGAAGAGGTCTGACGGGTCTGGCCGGGGCCTCCTCGTGAGGCCCCGGCCCTGCCCCGGACCCGTACAGACCATGATTGAGACTCGACCCCGAAAGAGGGATTGACGACAAAGTGCTCGACGTCAACTTCTTCGACGAGCTGCGGATCGGCCTTGCCACCGCGGACGACATCCGACAGTGGTCCCACGGCGAGGTCAAGAAGCCGGAGACCATCAACTACCGCACCCTCAAGCCCGAGAAGGACGGACTCTTCTGCGAGAAGATCTTCGGTCCGACCCGGGACTGGGAGTGCTACTGCGGTAAGTACAAGCGTGTCCGCTTCAAGGGCATCATCTGTGAGCGCTGCGGCGTCGAGGTCACTCGCGCCAAGGTGCGCCGTGAGCGGATGGGCCACATTGAGCTGGCCGCGCCCGTCACGCACATCTGGTACTTCAAGGGCGTCCCGTCGCGCCTGGGTTACCTCCTCGACCTCGCCCCGAAGGACCTCGAGAAGGTCATCTACTTCGCGGCGTACATGATCACGTTCGTGGACGAGGAGCGCCGTACGCGCGACCTGCCGTCCCTGGAGGCGCACGTCTCCGTAGAGCGTCAGCAGATCGAGAACCGTCGCGACTCCGACCTGGAGGCCCGCGCCAAGAAGCTCGAGACCGACCTGGCCGAGCTCGAGGCCGAGGGTGCCAAGGCCGACGTGCGCCGCAAGGTGCGCGAGGGCGCCGAGCGTGAGATGAAGCAGCTGCGCGACCGTGCGCAGCGCGAGATCGACCGTCTCGACGAGGTGTGGAACCGCTTCAAGAACCTCAAGGTCCAGGACCTCGAGGGCGACGAGCTGCTCTACCGCGAGCTGCGTGACCGCTTCGGCACGTACTTCGACGGCTCCATGGGTGCCGCTGCCCTGCAGAAGCGCCTGGAGTCCTTCGACCTCGACGAGGAGGCCGAGCGCCTCCGCGAGATCATCCGTACCGGCAAGGGCCAGAAGAAGACCCGTGCGCTCAAGCGCCTCAAGGTCGTCTCCGCGTTCCTGCAGACCAGCAACAGCCCCAAGGGCATGGTTCTGGACTGCGTGCCGGTCATCCCGCCGGACCTGCGTCCGATGGTGCAGCTGGACGGTGGCCGCTTCGCGACCTCCGACCTGAACGACCTGTACCGCCGCGTGATCAACCGCAACAACCGCCTGAAGCGGCTTCTCGACCTCGGTGCGCCCGAGATCATCGTGAACAACGAGAAGCGCATGCTCCAGGAGGCGGTCGACGCCCTCTTCGACAACGGCCGTCGTGGTCGCCCGGTGACGGGCCCCGGCAACCGTCCGCTGAAGTCCCTCAGCGACATGCTGAAGGGCAAGCAGGGTCGTTTCCGTCAGAACCTGCTCGGTAAGCGTGTGGACTACTCCGCGCGTTCCGTGATCGTCGTCGGTCCGCAGCTGAAGCTGCACCAGTGTGGTCTGCCGAAGGCCATGGCGCTGGAGCTCTTCAAGCCGTTCGTGATGAAGCGCCTGGTCGACCTGAACCACGCGCAGAACATCAAGAGCGCCAAGCGGATGGTCGAGCGCGGCCGCACGGTCGTGTACGACGTCCTCGAAGAGGTCATCGCCGAGCACCCGGTTCTGCTGAACCGTGCGCCCACGCTGCACCGCCTCGGCATCCAGGCCTTCGAGCCGCAGCTGGTCGAGGGCAAGGCCATCCAGATCCACCCGCTCGTCTGCACCGCGTTCAACGCGGACTTCGACGGTGACCAGATGGCCGTCCACCTGCCGCTCTCCGCGGAGGCGCAGGCCGAGGCCCGCATCCTGATGCTGTCCTCGAACAACATCCTGAAGCCGGCCGACGGTCGTCCCGTCACCATGCCGACCCAGGACATGGTGCTCGGTCTCTTCTTCCTCACCACGGACGAGGAAGAGCGCAAGGTCATCGGCGAGGGCCGGTCCTTCGGCTCCACGGCCGAGGCGATCATGGCGTTCGACGCGCGTGAGCTCTCGCTGCAGGCGAAGGTCGACATCCGCTTCCCGGTGGGCACCATCCCGCCGCGCGGCTGGACCCCGCCGGTCAGCGCCGAGGGCGACGACTTCGAGGGCGAGCGGGCGTACCAGCAGGGCGACAGCTTCCGGCTGCGTACGACCCTGGGCCGCGCGCTCTTCAACGAGCTGCTGCCCGAGGACTACCCTTTCGTCGACTACTCCGTCGGCAAGAAGCAGCTCTCCGAGATCGTCAACGACCTCGCCGAGCGCTACCCCAAGGTCATCGTGGCGGCGACGCTCGACAACCTGAAGGCGGCGGGCTTCTACTGGGCGACCCGTTCCGGTGTCACCGTGGCCATCTCCGACGTCGTCGTGCCCGAGGCCAAGAAGGCCATCGTCAAGGGCTACGAGGAGCAGGACGAGAAGGTCCAGAAGCAGTACGAGCGCGGTCTGATCACCAAGGACGAGCGCACGCAGGAGCTCATCGCGATCTGGACCAAGGCGACCAACGAGGTTGCCGAGGCGATGAACGCGAACTTCCCCAAGACCAACCCCATCTTCATGATGGTTGACTCGGGTGCCCGAGGAAACATGATGCAGATGCGGCAGATCGCCGGTATGCGTGGTCTGGTGTCGAACGCGAAGAACGAGACGATCCCGCGTCCGATCAAGGCCTCGTTCCGTGAGGGCCTCTCCGTCCTCGAGTACTTCATCTCCACGCACGGTGCCCGTAAGGGTCTGGCGGACACGGCTCTCCGTACCGCCGACTCCGGTTACCTCACCCGTCGTCTGGTCGACGTCTCCCAGGACGTCATCATTCGCGAGGAGGACTGTGGCACCGAGCGCGGTCTGAAGCTCAAGATCGCGGTCAAGGGCGAGGACGGTGTCCTCCGCAAGACGGAGAACGTCGAGACCTCGGTGTACGCCCGCATGCTGGCCGAGGACGTCGTCATCGACGGCAAGGTCATCGCGCCGGCCAACGTCGACCTCGGTGACGTCCTCATCGACGCCCTGGTCGCCAACGGCGTCGAGGAGGTCAAGACCCGCTCGGTCCTGACCTGTGAGTCGGCGGTCGGCACCTGTGCCTTCTGCTACGGCCGTTCGCTCGCCACCGGCAAGCTGGTCGACATCGGTGAGGCGGTCGGCATCATCGCCGCCCAGTCCATCGGTGAGCCGGGTACGCAGCTCACCATGCGTACCTTCCACACCGGTGGTGTGGCCGGTGACGACATCACCCAGGGTCTGCCCCGTGTCGTCGAGCTCTTCGAGGCTCGTACGCCGAAGGGTGTCGCCCCGATCTCCGAGGCCGCGGGCCGTGTCCGCATCGAGGAGACCGAGAAGACCAAGAAGATCGTCGTCACCCCGGACGACGGCAGCGACGAGACGGCGTTCCCGATCTCGAAGCGTGCCAAGGTCCTGGTGCGCGAGGGTGACCACGTCGAGGTGGGCCAGAAGCTCACCTTCGGTGCCACCAACCCGCACGACGTGCTGCGGATCCTCGGTCAGCGCGCGGTCCAGGTCCACCTGGTCGGCGAAGTCCAGAAGGTCTACAACAGCCAGGGCGTGTCGATCCACGACAAGCACATCGAGATCATCATCCGGCAGATGCTGCGCCGCGTGACGATCATCGAGTCCGGCGACGCGGAGCTGCTGCCGGGCGAGCTCGTCGAGCGCTCGAAGTTCGAGACCGAGAACCGTCGGGTCGTGACGGAGGGTGGCCACCCGGCCTCCGGCCGTCCGCAGCTGATGGGTATCACCAAGGCCTCGCTGGCGACGGAATCCTGGCTGTCGGCCGCCTCCTTCCAGGAGACGACCCGAGTCCTGACGGACGCGGCGATCAACGCCAAGTCCGACAGCCTCATCGGCCTCAAGGAGAACGTCATCATCGGTAAGCTCATCCCGGCCGGTACGGGTCTTTCCCGCTACCGCAACATCCGGGTCGAGCCGACCGAAGAGGCCAAGGCCGCGATGTACTCGGCCGTCGGCTACGACGACATCGACTACTCGCCCTTCGGGACGGGTTCGGGTCAGGCTGTGCCGCTGGAGGATTACGACTACGGGCCGTACAACCAGTAGGACCCAGGTCTGTTGAAGGGCGGTCACCTCTCGGGGTGGCCGCCCGTCGGCGTTTCAGTTCCTGTGCGTTTCGAGGTAGCGCTGAAGGCTCTGCAGCCGGGTGTGGAGGTCCGGATGCGGAGAGAGCAGTGAGACCGCCGGGCGGAACCTGTCGTTGTCGGGCGATGCGGGCTGCTTCGCGTCCGCTCCGTCGATGATGAACTTCTCGAGCACATAGGCGAGTTGAGGTCCATAGCCGCGGGCGGCGGCGGAGCGGTCGGCGCGCAGTTCCGCACGCCGCCTGACCGCGGCGAGCAGTGGGGGGATCAGCGCCAGCAGGAGCAGCCAGGGGAACAGGTACACCACCAGTGACGCGAGGAGTATCGCGATCAGCAGGAGCTGGCTCCTGGCCTTCGTGTCCTTTCTGGTCCGGATGCGGCGCGATGGCGACAGCAGGCGATACAGAGCACGCACAGCCCGCCAGATGAGCCGGGCGGGGAGGGCGTACCAAAAGGTCAGCAGCGCCGTCCAGGAGTGACCGGCCACATGGTGGCCGAGTTCATGGGCGAGCACGGCGGACAGCTGGCCGGGCGGCAGCCGGAGCGCGGCCGATGTCACGGCGACGATGTGGCCGGCGGCGGCCTCCGCGCTGGGCTTCTCGCTCTCATGGATCCAGAGTTGGTACGCGGTGCTGGCCACGCCGAATCGAGCGGTGACGTCATGCCAGGGGGGCGCGAGCCGGTCCTGTTCGCCGAGTGACGGCGGCCTGTAGCCCAGTACATGGTGGGCCAGGAAAGCCTCGGTGGGACGGTGGAGGACCAGCGCGCCGCTGAGCAGCCAGCTGACGGCGGTCACCCAGGCAGGTAGGCCGGTCCAGCTCTCCACGAGGAAGCCCAGACAGGTCACGGCCACGAGACCGACGACCGTGTGCGGCACATGGAGCGCGAGAGCGCTGATGGCCATGACGTCCGCGCGCCGGCGAGGAGCCGCGATGTGGACGCGGCCGGCGGTGGGGCCGGTCTTCGGGGGTGGGGGAGCGGCGTCCGGCGGCGAGTGGGGGGTTTCCGCCACGGGTATGTGTTCGGGGTACTCCGGTTCGTGTGGTTGGGACATGGTGTCCCCTCCCTGGGGCTAGGAGTTTTCGGCCGTCCGGCATGGGCTTTCGCGCTGCTCGTCGAGTACTGGTGGGAGGGGAGCGACTGACTTGAGCAGGGGATCCCCTTGTGGGGGCGGTCCTGACTTCACTTGCGTCAGTGCGGACCTGAAGAGGGCAAGGACCAACTGCTGAGGCTCTTCGAGCTGGTACTTCTCCAGCGGCCCGTCAGGGAGCACGCGGTCTATGAGCTGGAGCTGGTTCTCGATCTGCTTCAGCTCATCCGCGCGCAGGCAGTCCACCACCAGGTGGGTGTCCTGTGGGTGTTCGGACAGGTGGAGGAGCAGGGCGCTGAGCCCGCCCCGGGCCAGGTGGTGCCGGTAGAACGCGATCTTCTTGGCCCTGAGATCCTGTTCCTGTTCGAGTTGACGCAGCGCCGGGTCCCGCTCCAGCCGTGCGGTGCCCTCGATCCGAAGGCCCTGGTGCGCCGCGATGTCTGTGGACATGTCGAGCAACTGCTGCACCGCGACTTGGGCGGCCGCGCTGGACGAGATCGGGAACGTGCGCGTCGTCGGGCGCATCAATCGTTGAAGCACCCGGTTCAGCAGCGCCGGCACGTCCCGTTCGTGGCTGGCGACGAACTGTTCCGGGTCGACCACCTGCCAGGTGAGGTCGAAGGTGGTGTCGAACTGGAAGCTGTCGGCCGCGCTGGGAAGCCGGGTGCGGAGGCACAGGGGATGAACCCCCATGTCCACCTCGTACACAGCGGTGTGGCCGCGGAGGCCGGCCGGACGCCGCGGGGGTATGTAGGTCTCGTACGTGTCACCTGCCCCGGCAAGGACGAGGGCGCAGTCCGCGCGCCCCAGGTGCCGTCTCCCCGGCAGCTCGTACCGCGTCAGGTGACGCACTGCCAGCACGGGGTCGGTGATCTCGATGGGCCGGTCGAGGAAATTCGAAGGATCCCGTCGTTCGAGTCGTTCGAGCCCTTCGGGCCGTTCTGGCCGTTCGTGCGGTGCAGCCAGTGGATCCTGCTGGTCATCGCTGTTCGCCATGGGTGGCTCCTCGGTGTTCATGAAAGAGCTGAGACGGCTGTTCGCAAGCGGTCGATGACGCCCAGAGGGCTGCCATCGGCCTCGCGCGCGGTGCGCAGCAAGTAGCCGATCCGGTGTTGGTTGGTGGCAGGGGCGGAGAGGTCGGACAGCAGCAGTGCCAGCGGCTCCTCGACCTGCCGGTCGTGTTCCGCCACGCGGAGCCACTGCTGCAACGTGTCCATTGCGCTGTCGGTATGGGCACGATCGCCCAGGGCGGCACGCCAGAGAGCGGCGAGCAGCACGTCCTCGTCACTGTTCGGGTCGGCGTGGGCCGCGGCGTACCACTCCAGGACAAGAGGGCGCTCCGTGCCCTCCACCGTCTCGCGGCAGGCGAGCCCGAAGGCCCACAGGACGTGGTCGTGCACTGTGTGGTCGTCGTGGAGCAGTGGCACGAGTGCCCTGAGCACCGGCCCGCGGGCCGCGAGAAGCAGCAGCTGGGTGGCCTCGGCGAGCTGGTTCACCTCCTCCTCCTCTTCGTTCTCCAGGCGTACGGCCTCGAGCAGCGCGTCGAGCGCTTGTTCCGGGTGTCTGGGGCCGAGCAGCCCGTAGACGCGGATGGCGGTCCAGCGGCGGCTTGGGTGCTCCCCGGTGCACCAGGTGTGCAGGATCCGGTGCACGCCCTCCACCTCGAGCAGACCCGCGAGGCTGAGTGCGTTGGCGGCGGTCAGCCAGCCGTTGTACGACCGGCCGCTGACCCACGGTTCGATCAGATGTGCCATGGCGGACGAGAGGTCGGCCTTGGCGAGGAGCGCGGTGGCCGCCGCGGCTCGAGTACGGACCAGGGGACGCCCGTCGGAGGCCAGTTGCTGGAGCCAGGGAACGAGGGCCGGCCGGGTCGAGGGGTGGACGGTCCATACTTCGCGCAGCAGCACGCGCGCGGTGTCGGCGTCCTCGAACTCGACGGAGTACTGGGACACCGGACCCCATTCCGTGACCTCGTCCCGCGTGGAGCCGAGCGCGTGGGCCAGCTCCAGCCGTGAGGGGATGGAGCTGCCGAAGACCGGGATGCGGGGCGCCTCGTGCGGATTGGCCGTCTCCTGTAGCCGGACGAAGAGGCTGTCGCCGAGCTCGGCGGCGGTGGCGTAGGGAGCACGGTCGAAGACGGCGAGAGAGATCAGGAACGCCTTGTCGCGCAGCTCGTCGCCGTCAGGCTTCTCCGGTGCCGTGAGCCACCGGGTGACACGGTCCGCCAACGCCGACCGGGCGAAGTCGATCAGCTTCTCCTCGTTGAGCTCACCACGGTGATGAGCGGCGAGCTGTTCGGCGAACCTGCGTGTCTCGTCGGGCTGGTGGGTGCGCGCGATGAACTCCTCGACGGGCTGGGTCCGCCGCAGCTGCTGCCAGGCATCCGCCCCCACCAGGTGCGTGACGTGAGCAGCGAGGATGTCCTCGACCGGTGGCGGCTCCCAGGTGACACAGGGGACGTCGAGCAGCACGGACGACGTCTCCACCGTGATCACGCACAGACCTCCGCGCCGCGCCAGTTGCTCCCGCACGCCCAGCACGTGGGCTTCCAGCAGCGGCTTGCTGCGGCTGGTGGTCAGTTCGTGCAGGAGATAGCCCGGCGCTCCGTCGAAGGCGTCCGGCAGGGCCGCCGGGGCGGTGTCCGGCTCGAGCAGCCGGATCGGTCGGGCACCGAGCCGGTCCAGCAGCATCAGAGCGGCGGACCTCCGGCCGGTGGCACGGCTGCCCCGGAGGACCACGACGCGTTCGTCACGAAGCAGCGCCAGGGCTTCGTCGAAGCTCGGGCAGCTCCGGTAGACGGCGGCCAGTTCTTCCAGGTGGTTCTGAGGGATGTGGCCGGACGCCGTACGGAGGGATCCGCTGAAGCCCGGGGAACCGAGCTGGAAGACGACGTCACCTGAGACATGGCCGCCCACCACGCCGAATTGATCGCGAGTGATCAGGGTCTCGGGGGTGTGGTCGATGAGGTCTCGGCGGGCGGCCCAGGCCGGTTGCCGCTCCCCGGGCTCCTGCGTCGACTCGTCCTGTTCCTGCCCTTCGACGGCGGAGTCACCGTCCGCCGGGGCGGCAGCCTTCCCGGGCTTCTCGGCTTTGTCCGGGCGGTCGCCCTTCGACGGCTTCACCGCCGCGGGCTGCCCCTCCTGGCTCACTTCCTTTCACCTTGCTCCTGGCCGCGGAAGTCGAAGGAGAGGTCGCCGTTGACCTCACCGCCGGCGACCCCGTACTGCGAACCCATGATCTGAGTGCTGCCGGTAGGGGAGACCGGCGTACTGCCCGGGGCCGGAGAGCCGGGAGAGGGGGCACCGCCGTCTTTGCGCCCGGCCGAGGGGACCCGGTGCAGCCAGGCGCTCGTAGCCCCTTCCTTGGCCTGCACGGCGACCTGATGGAACTCCTCGGGCCGCACTCCGTGGTGGCCGTGGCGCACCACGCCCTGGTACACGCTGTCGGACACGCAGAGAACGCTGCTGCCGTCGGCGGCCTTCAGCGCTTCTCGCAGCGGGTCGGCGTCGAGGAGACGGAAGGCGTGGTTGAGGTCCGATCCGACCCATCCGTTCTCGTCCAAGGCGACATATCCAGCCGCGAGCACGATCCGCAACCGGATCTGAGTACTGTTCGCCATCAGCCGGTTCTTCGCGTGCAGCAGCATCGGGGTCTCGGTGAGCAATGCCTTGACCAGGGTGGACACCGGCACGTTGGCGTCGATGAGTTCGACGACGGCGTCACCCCGGTCGGTGCGGAGCCGTGCCGTCTCGCTGACGCCGGCGACGTTGAGCGTGCCGTCCGCCACGTCGTACAGGAGCCGTCGGAGAATCGCCTGCTCGACGTCGTCCCGGGTTCCGAACTTCTCGATGTCGAAGAGCAGGATGGTGCGGTTAACGGGCTCGGACATGTCTGCCTCTCGTCGGTCGGATTGCTCCGTCGACGAGAACCATGGCGGGCCGGAGGCTGTCCTCCGAGGGCCGATGACGCGTACGAACTGTGACCGTGTGCACAGAGCGCCGGGCTAGGCGGGCTCGCTCCCGGCTATGCGGCGAAGCACGTCCGGCCGGACGACGACGATGCGGCGACGGCTCGTGACGACGATCCGCCGGTTCCGCAGCTCCTTCAGGAGCCGGGCGACCGCCTCGCGGGAGGCTCCGACCGAACCCGCGAACTCCTGCTGGCTGAGCGGGATGGTCAGCGCGATGCCCTCTTCGGTCCGGGTGCCGTGGGTACGCAGGAGGTCCAGGAGCAGGACAGCGAGCCGCTCACGCACCGTGAGGGCCGCCCACTCAAGTCGGCGACGGTCGGTCGAGCGCTGGCGGTCGGTGGCGAGCCCCAGGAGTTTGAGTGCGACCTCGGGGTTTCCCGCGAGGAACCCGGTGAAGCGGCCCTGCTCGATGGTGACCGCTTCGACTTGCTCCAGCGCGGTCACGGTGGCCGAGCGGCCGCGGCCGCTCAATGCGGCGCCCTCTCCGATGATGTCGCCGGGGCCTCGCAGAGCGAGGAGGGCCTCGTAGCCGTTGGCCGCGGTGGCCGTGACCTTGGTCCAGCCCTGGAGGAGCAGCAGCACATGAGTGGAGGGCTCGTCCTGGCGCATGATGACCGCGCGGGCGGGATAGTGAAGAGGGCGGCCAATGGCCAGCAGCGCGGTGCGGTCGTCCCTCTCCAGCCGTGCCAGGAAGGGCACCCGATCATCGAGGCCGTCGTCGCTCCACACGTGCCCCAGCCCGCCGGTCATCCCGCTGCCCCCGTGTTCACGTGCGTCGATGCCATCGGTTTCGCGACCATTCAACGTACTTGAGGGGGCCGATCGGGGTACCGGCGACAACCAGCCGCACTGGCCTGGAGCAGTCGCGCGCGAATCGAAAAGCCCGGCGTGTCGCCCCCCATCGCATTTGTTTTGACCAGACTCGATGAGGTAGGTACGCTCAGACCTTGTGCCTGGGGTGTGCCTGGGCTCGTGCGCGTGTCTTCAACCGCATCGCGAGTCCGTCAACAAGGCCACCGTGATCTGCGCCCCTTTCCGCCTTGCGGCGGGAGTCTGCAGGATTCGACACACCCGACCGCGTGGGTCGGCGACGTTCCGGGTTAGCTTTACTATTCGGCACACAGAAACCGGAGAAGTAGTGCCTACGATCCAGCAGCTGGTCCGCAAGGGCCGGCAGGACAAGGTCGAGAAGAACAAGACGCCCGCACTCGAGGGTTCGCCCCAGCGCCGTGGCGTCTGCACGCGTGTGTTCACGACCACCCCGAAGAAGCCGAACTCGGCCCTCCGTAAGGTCGCGCGTGTGCGTCTGACCTCCGGGATCGAGGTCACGGCCTACATTCCGGGTGAGGGACACAACCTGCAGGAGCACTCCATCGTGCTCGTGCGTGGTGGCCGTGTGAAGGACCTGCCTGGTGTTCGTTACAAGATCATCCGCGGTTCCCTCGACACCCAGGGTGTCAAGAACCGCAAGCAGGCCCGCAGCCGCTACGGCGCCAAGAAGGAGAAGTAAGAATGCCTCGTAAGGGCCCCGCCCCGAAGCGCCCGGTCATCATCGACCCGGTCTACGGTTCTCCTCTGGTGACCTCCCTCATCAACAAGGTGCTGCTGAACGGCAAGCGCTCCACCGCCGAGCGCATCGTGTACGGCGCCATGGAGGGCCTGCGCGAGAAGACCGGCAACGACCCGGTCATCACGCTGAAGCGCGCGCTCGAGAACATCAAGCCGACCCTCGAGGTCAAGTCCCGCCGTGTCGGTGGCGCGACCTACCAGGTCCCGATCGAGGTCAAGCCGGGCCGTGCGAACACGCTCGCCCTGCGCTGGCTGGTCGGTTACTCCCGCGCCCGTCGCGAGAAGACCATGACCGAGCGTCTGCTCAACGAGCTCCTCGACGCCTCCAACGGCCTCGGTGCCGCTGTGAAGAAGCGCGAGGACACCCACAAGATGGCCGAGTCCAACAAGGCCTTCGCGCACTACCGCTGGTAGTCGCTACCCACATCGAGACCGAGAGAAGACTGAGCCGACATGGCTACCACTTCACTTGACCTGGCCAAGGTGCGCAACATCGGCATCATGGCTCACATCGACGCGGGCAAGACGACGACCACCGAGCGGATCCTGTTCTACACCGGTGTCTCGTACAAGATCGGTGAGGTCCACGACGGCGCCGCGACGATGGACTGGATGGAGCAGGAGCAGGAGCGTGGCATCACGATCACCTCTGCTGCCACCACCTGTCACTGGCCGCTGAACGACGTCGATCACACCATCAACATCATCGACACCCCGGGCCACGTCGACTTCACCGTCGAGGTGGAGCGTTCGCTCCGCGTGCTCGACGGTGCCGTGACGGTGTTCGACGGCGTCGCCGGCGTTGAGCCCCAGTCCGAGACCGTGTGGCGTCAGGCGGACCGCTACGGCGTCCCGCGTATCTGCTTCGTCAACAAGCTCGACCGCACGGGTGCCGAGTTCCACCGCTGCGTCGACATGATCGTCGACCGCCTCGGTGCGACCCCGCTGGTCATGCAGCTGCCCATCGGTGCAGAGGCTGACTTCAAGGGCGTCGTCGACCTCGTCACCATGAAGGCCTTCGTCTGGTCCGCCGAGACCAAGATGGGCGAGGCCTACGACATCGTCGACATCCCCGACACGCACACCGAGGCTGCCGAGGAGTACCGCGGCAAGCTCCTCGAGGCCGTCGCGGAGAACGACGAAGAGATGATGGAGCTGTACCTCGAGGGCCAGGAGCCCTCGGTGGACCAGCTGTACGCGGCGATCCGTCGCATCACCATCGCCTCCGGCAAGGGCGGCGACACCACCGTCACCCCCGTCTTCTGCGGTACCGCGTTCAAGAACAAGGGCGTCCAGCCCCTGCTCGACGCGGTCGTGCGCTACCTGCCTTCCCCCCTGGACGTCGAGGCCATCGAGGGCCACGACGTCAAGGACCCGGAGCAGGTCATCAAGCGCAAGCCGTCCGACGACGAGCCGCTGTCGGCCCTCGCGTTCAAGATCGCGAGCGACCCGCACCTCGGCAAGCTCACCTTCGTCCGGATCTACTCCGGTCGCCTGGACTCCGGCACCGCGGTGCTGAACTCCGTCAAGGGCAAGAAGGAGCGCATCGGCAAGATCTACCGCATGCACGCGAACAAGCGTGAGGAGATCGAGTCGGTGGGCGCCGGTGACATCGTCGCCGTCATGGGCCTGAAGCAGACCACCACGGGTGAGACGCTCTCCGACGACAAGCAGCCGGTGATCCTGGAGTCCATGGACTTCCCGGCGCCGGTCATCGAGGTCGCCATCGAGCCGAAGTCCAAGGGTGACCAGGAGAAGCTGGGTGTCGCCATCCAGCGTCTCTCGGAGGAGGACCCCTCCTTCCGCGTTCACTCGGACGAGGAGACCGGCCAGACCATCATCGGTGGTATGGGCGAGCTTCACCTCGAGGTGCTCGTCGACCGCATGAAGCGCGAATTCCGCGTCGAGGCGAACGTCGGCAAGCCGCAGGTGGCGTACCGCGAGACGATCCGCAAGGCCGTCGAGCGCGTCGACTTCACCCACAAGAAGCAGACCGGTGGTACCGGTCAGTTCGCGAAGGTGCAGATCGCGATCGAGCCCATCGAGGGCGGCGACGCGTCGTACGAGTTCGTGAACAAGGTCACGGGTGGCCGCATCCCCAAGGAGTACATCCCTTCGGTGGACGCGGGTGCTCAGGAGGCCATGCAGTTCGGCATCCTGGCGGGCTACGAGATGACGGGCGTTCGCGTCACGCTCATCGACGGCGCCTACCACGAGGTCGACTCCTCCGAGCTCGCCTTCAAGATCGCCGGTTCGCAGGCCTTCAAGGAGGCCGCGCGCAAGGCCAGCCCCGTGCTGCTCGAGCCGATGATGGCCGTCGAGGTCACCACGCCCGAGGACTACATGGGCGATGTCATCGGTGACATCAACTCCCGCCGTGGCCAGATCCAGGCCATGGAGGAGCGCAGCGGCGCTCGCGTCGTGAAGGGCCTCGTGCCCCTCTCGGAGATGTTCGGCTACGTCGGAGACCTCCGCAGCAAGACGTCGGGTCGCGCAAGCTACTCAATGCAGTTCGACTCCTACGCCGAGGTTCCGCGGAACGTCGCCGAGGAGATCATCGCGAAGGCCAAGGGCGAGTAACTCACCCGAGTTAACGCTTTAGGCTTGACACCATCCGCCGGGGTTCGACCCCAGCAGGGCGAGAACCCCGGCGGCTGGCTTCCCAGCAAAGATCACCTGGCGCCGATGAAGCAAGGCGTACAGAACCACTCCCAGGAGGACCCAGTGGCGAAGGCGAAGTTCGAGCGGACTAAGCCGCACGTCAACATCGGCACCATCGGTCACATTGACCACGGTAAGACGACCCTCACGGCCGCCATTACCAAGGTGCTGCACGACGCGTACCCCGACCTGAACGAGGCCTCGGCCTTCGACCAGATCGACAAGGCTCCCGAGGAGCGCCAGCGCGGTATCACGATCTCGATCGCGCACGTCGAGTACCAGACCGAGGCGCGTCACTACGCCCACGTCGACTGCCCCGGTCACGCGGACTACATCAAGAACATGATCACGGGTGCGGCGCAGATGGACGGCGCCATCCTCGTGGTCGCCGCCACCGACGGCCCGATGCCGCAGACCAAGGAGCACGTGCTCCTGGCCCGCCAGGTCGGCGTTCCGTACATCGTTGTCGCCCTGAACAAGGCCGACATGGTGGACGACGAGGAGATCCTGGAGCTCGTCGAGCTCGAGGTCCGTGAGCTCCTCTCCGAGTACGAGTTCCCGGGCGACGACCTGCCGGTCGTCAAGGTGTCCGCTCTGAAGGCCCTCGAGGGCGACAAGGAGTGGGGCAACACCGTCCTCGAGCTCATGAAGGCCGTGGACGAGTCCATCCCGGAGCCCGAGCGCGACGTCGACAAGCCGTTCCTGATGCCGATCGAGGACGTCTTCACGATCACCGGTCGTGGCACCGTCGTCACCGGCCGCATCGAGCGTGGTGTCCTCAAGGTCAACGAGACCGTCGACATCATCGGCATCAAGACCGAGAAGACCACCACCACGGTCACCGGCATCGAGATGTTCCGCAAGCTGCTCGACGAGGGCCAGGCCGGTGAGAACGTCGGTCTGCTCCTCCGTGGCATCAAGCGCGAGGACGTCGAGCGCGGCCAGGTCATCATCAAGCCCGGTTCGGTCACGCCGCACACCGAGTTCGAGGCCCAGGCCTACATCCTGTCGAAGGACGAGGGTGGCCGTCACACCCCGTTCTTCAACAACTACCGCCCGCAGTTCTACTTCCGTACGACGGACGTGACCGGCGTCGTGACCCTCCCCGAGGGCACCGAGATGGTCATGCCGGGTGACAACACGGAGATGTCCGTGGAGCTCATCCAGCCCGTCGCCATGGAAGAGGGCCTGAAGTTCGCCATCCGTGAGGGTGGCCGGACCGTCGGCGCCGGCCAGGTCACCAAGATCAACAAGTAAGCTTCCCGCTTGCGCGTTGATCGGGGTTTCCCGGTCGCTCTGAACTGAGCGCACAGCAGTACCTCGCAGTAGCGGAAGGGCCCGTACGACTTCGGTCGTACGGGCCCTTCTGTGTGCGCGTGACGTGCGCGTGTCGTGCGCGTGGCGCGTGCTGTGGCGGCGCGTCCCGGGTTTGATCTGCGTCACTCAAGGGGTACGCTCTTCGGCTCGATTGGCACCAGACGTGCCCCGTATGGCAGACTGTCATGGTTGCTCGGTTGAGTGCCGATGCTGCGCGCCTCCCGCCGGGAGGACCGGAAGCGAGTCCCACAGTACTCGTCGCCTTATCTGTCGCAGGGCCCGTAAAGGCCCGCAGGCAGCGCTGGGGCGGAAGTACGGGAATCTTTCGGGAAGTGCAGCGCGGTGGTTCAGCCAGGCGCCCGGTGGGTTTCTTCCCCCGGACCCGCGGTCATCAGGGCCGCAGCCCCTAGCAGGGATTCTCCTTCGGGAGAACTGTGTGAGCGGGACTGCGACACGCCCGACCGCGTGGGTCGGAGGAAGTAGAAAAAAGGGCCTATCGGGAGCCAGAGCGTTCGAGACAAAGGACTACTAAGTAGCCATGGCGGGACAGAAGATCCGCATCCGGCTCAAGGCCTACGACCACGAGGTCATCGACTCTTCGGCGAAGAAGATCGTCGAGACGGTGACTCGCACTGGTGCGTCGGTCGCGGGCCCGGTGCCGCTGCCCACTGAGAAGAACGTGTACTGCGTCATCAAGTCGCCGCACAAGTACAAGGACTCGCGCGAGCACTTCGAGATGCGCACGCACAAGCGCCTGATCGACATCCTCGACCCCACCCCCAAGACCGTTGACTCGTTGATGCGCCTGGACCTTCCGGCCGGCGTCGACATCGAGATCAAGCTCTGAAGGGCGCGAAGAAGATGACCAAGCAGATCAAGGGCATCCTGGGCGAGAAGCTCGGCATGACCCAGGTCTGGGACGAGAACAACCGTGTCGTCCCGGTGACCGTGGTCAAGGCCGGGCCCTGCGTCGTTACCCAGGTCCGTACGAATGACAGCGACGGCTACGAGTCGGTCCAGATCGCCTTCGGCGAGATCGACCCGCGCAAGGTGAACAAGCCCCTCAAGGGCCACTTCGCCAAGGCCGACGTGACCCCCCGTCGCCACCTCGTCGAGATCCGTACCGCTGGTGCCAGCGAGTACACCCTCGGCCAGGAGCTGACTGCCGAGACGTTCGAGGCCGGTATCAAGGTCGACGTCACCGGCAAGAGCAAGGGCAAGGGCTTCGCCGGTGTGATGAAGCGTCACAACTTCCACGGCGGCAAGGCCTCCCACGGTGCCCACCGCGTGCACCGCAAGCCCGGTTCCATCGGTGGCTGTGCCACCCCCGGCCGTGTCTTCAAGGGCATGCGCATGGCGGGTCGCATGGGCAACGAGCGGGTCACCACCCAGAACCTGACCGTCCACGCCGTTGACGCGGAGAAGGGTCTGCTGCTCATCAAGGGCGCGGTCCCCGGTCCGAACGGCGGCCTCGTCCTGGTCCGTACCGCGGCCAAGGGGGCCTGAGGTAACCCATGAGCACCATTGACATCCTTTCGCCGGCAGGCGACAAGACCGGGACGGTCGAGCTCCCCGCGGAGATCTTCGACGTCGAGAAGATCAGCATTCCGCTGATCCACCAGGTCGTCGTCGCGCAGCTGGCCGCGGCCCGTCAGGGCACGCACAAGACCAAGACCCGCGGTGAAGTCCGTGGTGGTGGCAAGAAGCCTTACCGCCAGAAGGGCACCGGCCGCGCGCGCCAGGGTTCGACCCGTGCGCCGCAGTTCGCCGGCGGTGGCGTCGTCCACGGCCCCGTGCCGCGTGACTACTCCCAGCGCACCCCCAAGAAGATGAAGGCTGCCGCCCTGCGTCACGCCCTCACCGACCGGGCGCGCAACTCCCGCATCCACGTCGTCTCCGGCGTGGTCGAGGGCGAGATCTCGACGAAGGCCGCGAAGAGCCTGCTCGGCAAGGTCAGCGAGCGCAAGAACGTGCTCCTGGTCATCGAGCGCTCGGACGAGCTGTCGCTGCTCTCCGCCCGCAACCTGCCCCAGGTCCACATCCTGGAGCCGGGCCAGCTGAACACGTACGACGTGCTCGTCTCGGACGACGTGGTCTTCACCAAGGCCGCGTTCGAGTCCTTCGTGTCCGGCCCGAAGGCCACTGACACCGAAGGGAGCGAAGCCTGATGGCCATCCGTCACCAGAGCATCGCGTCCAAGGCTGCGAAGGCCGCCAAGGCCGCGCGCGTCGCCAAGGCGAAGCGCATCGCGACCGAGGGCAAGATCGCCGTTGAGCCCACCCCGCTGAGCAAGTCCTTCTCGGACCCGCGCGACGTCCTCGTCAAGCCGGTCGTCTCCGAGAAGTCGTACGCGCTGCTCGACGAGGGCAAGTACACGTTCATCGTGGCCCCGGGCGCCAACAAGACCCAGATCAAGCAGGCCGTCGAGGCGGTCTTCTCGGTCAAGGTCACCGGCGTCAACACGATCAACCGTCAGGGCAAGCGGAAGCGTACGCGCACCGGTTTCGGCAAGCGTGCCGACACCAAGCGCGCGATCGTGACCCTTGCTGAGGGCGACCGTATCGACATCTTCGGCCAGGCCTCCTAACGGAGCGCCCTGGTCCGAATATCGGACGAGGACTGAGAAATGGGAATCCGCAAGTACAAGCCGACTACGCCGGGCCGCCGTGGCTCCTCCGTAGCCGACTTCGTCGAGGTAACGCGGTCCACGCCGGAGAAGTCGCTGGTTCGCCCGCTGCACAGCAAGGGCGGCCGTAACAATTCCGGTCGTGTGACCGTTCGCCACCAGGGTGGTGGCCACAAGCGCGCCTACCGCGTGATCGACTTCCGTCGCCACGACAAGGACGGCGTGCCGGCCAAGGTCGCGCACATCGAGTACGACCCCAACCGCACCGCGCGCATCGCGCTGCTGCACTACGCGGACGGCGAGAAGCGCTACATCCTCGCCCCGCGCGGCACGCAGCAGGGTGACCGGATCGAGAGTGGCGCCGGCGCCGACATCAAGCCCGGCAACAACATGGCGCTGCGCAACATCCCGGTCGGTACGACCATCCACGCCATCGAGCTGCGGCCCGGCGGCGGCGCGAAGTTCGCCCGCTCCGCGGGTGCCTCCGTGCAGCTGCTCGCGAAGGAAGGCGCCATGGCGCACCTTCGCATGCCGTCCGGTGAGATCCGTCTGGTCGACGTCCGCTGCCGCGCCACCATCGGCGAGGTCGGCAACGCCGAGCAGTCGAACATCAACTGGGGCAAGGCCGGCCGTATGCGCTGGAAGGGCGTCCGCCCGACCGTGCGTGGTGTCGTGATGAACCCGGTCGACCACCCGCACGGTGGTGGTGAAGGCAAGACCTCCGGTGGTCGTCACCCGGTCTCGCCGTGGGGCAAGAAGGAGGGTCGTACTCGTGATCGCAACAAGGCGAGCAACAAGTACATCGTCCGCCGCCGCAAGTCGAACAAGAAGCGCTAGGAGCGGGTTTAGATGCCGCGCAGTCTCAAGAAGGGGCCCTTCGTCGACGACCACCTCGTAAAGAAGGTGGACGCCCAGAACGAAGCCGGCACCAAGAACGTCATCAAGACCTGGTCCCGTCGCTCGATGATCATTCCCAGCATGCTGGGTCACACGATCGCGGTGCACAACGGCAAGACCCACATCCCGGTGTTCGTCACCGAGTCGATGGTCGGCCACAAGCTCGGCGAGTTCTCGCCGACTCGCACCTTCCGCGGCCACGTCAAGGACGACCGGAAGTCGAAGCGCCGCTAACGCGGGGTGGAACGACTATGACTAACACCGAAGGGACAACCATGGAAGCCAGGGCCCAGGCGCGGTACATCCGCGTCACGCCCATGAAGGCCCGCCGCGTGGTGGACCTCATCCGTGGCATGGATGCCACGGAGGCTCAGGCGGTCCTGCGTTTCGCCCCGCAGGCCGCGAGCGTGCCGGTCGGCAAGGTGCTGGACAGCGCCATTGCCAACGCCGCGCACAACTACGACCACACCGACGCCTCTTCGCTGGTCATCAGCGAGGCGTACGTGGATGAGGGCCCGACCCTGAAGCGGTTCCGTCCGCGTGCTCAGGGCCGTGCCTACCGGATCCGTAAGCGGACCAGCCACATCACCGTGGTCGTCAGCAGCAAGGAAGGAACCCGGTAATGGGCCAGAAGGTAAACCCGCACGGGTTCCGGCTCGGTGTCACGACCGACTTCAAGTCGCGTTGGTACGCCGACAAGCTGTACAAGGACTACGTCAAGGAAGACGTCGCCATCCGTCGGATGATGACGTCCGGCATGGAGCGCGCCGGCATCTCGAAGGTTGAGATCGAGCGCACCCGTGACCGCGTGCGTGTGGACATCCACACCGCCCGTCCCGGCATCGTCATCGGCCGCCGTGGCGCCGAGGCCGACCGCATCCGCGGCGACCTCGAGAAGCTCACGGGCAAGCAGGTCCAGCTGAACATCCTCGAGGTCAAGAACCCCGAGGTCGACGCTCAGCTCGTGGCCCAGGCCGTGGCGGAGCAGCTGTCCTCCCGCGTCTCCTTCCGTCGCGCCATGCGTAAGAGCATGCAGTCGGCGATGAAGGCGGGCGCCAAGGGCATCAAGATCCAGTGTGGTGGCCGTCTCGGCGGCGCCGAGATGTCGCGCTCGGAGTTCTACCGCGAGGGCCGCGTGCCCCTGCACACGCTCCGCGCCAACGTCGACTACGGCTTCTTCGAGGCCAAGACGACCTTCGGCCGCATCGGCGTGAAGGTCTGGATCTACAAGGGCGACGTCAAGAACATCGCCGAGGTCCGCGCCGAGAACGCCGCTGCCCGCGCCGGCAACCGCCCGGCCCGTGGTGGCAACGACCGCCCGGCCCGTGGTGGCCGCGGTGGCGAGCGTGGCGGTCGCGGCCGCAAGCCGCAGCAGTCGGCTCCGGCCGCCGAGGCCCCCAAGGCCGAGGCGCCCGCCGCTGCTCCGGCTGCTGAGAGCACCGGAACGGAGGCCTGACCGAAATGCTGATCCCCCGTAGGGTCAAGCACCGCAAGCAGCACCACCCGAAGCGCAGCGGTATGTCCAAGGGTGGCACGCAGGTTGCGTTCGGCGAGTACGGCATCCAGGCGCTGACCCCGGCGTACGTGACGAACCGTCAGATCGAGGCAGCTCGTATCGCGATGACGCGTCACATCAAGCGTGGCGGCAAGGTCTGGATCAACATTTACCCGGACCGCCCCCTCACCAAGAAGCCTGCCGAGACCCGCATGGGTTCCGGTAAGGGTTCTCCGGAGTGGTGGGTCGCCAACGTCAAGCCCGGACGCGTCATGTTCGAGCTGTCGTACCCGAACGAGAAGATTGCTCGTGAGGCGCTTACCCGCGCTGCTCACAAGCTTCCGATGAAGTGCCGCATCGTCCGGCGCGAGGCAGGTGAGTCGTGATGTCGGCCGGTACCAAGGCGTCCGAGCTGCGCGAGCTGGGCAACGAGGAGCTTGTCAACAAGCTTCGCGAGGCCAAGGAAGAGCTGTTCAACCTCCGCTTCCAGGCGGCGACGGGCCAGCTCGAGAACCACGGTCGGCTCAAGGCCGTCCGTAAGGACATCGCGCGGATCTACACCCTGATGCGTGAGCGCGAGCTGGGCATCGAGACGGTGGAGAGCGCCTGATGAGCGAGAGCAACGTGACTGAAGAGACGAAGGCCGCGCGCGGCTTCCGCAAGACCCGTGAGGGTCTTGTCGTCAGCGACAAGATGGACAAGACCGTCGTCGTCGCCGTCGAGGACCGCGTCAAGCACGCGCTGTACGGCAAGGTCATCCGCCGTACCAACAAGCTCAAGGCGCACGACGAGCAGAACGCTGCCGGCGTCGGCGACCGCGTCCTCCTGATGGAGACGCGTCCGCTGTCCGCCACCAAGCGCTGGCGCATCGTCGAGATCCTCGAGAAGGCCAAGTAATCCCTCTGAGGGGCACCCCCCTCGGAGTTCGTTCCGCCAGGCTCCCGGGGCAGTTCGCTGAACTGCCCCGGGGGAACCGGCAGACAATCAGGAGATAGACGTGATCCAGCAGGAGTCGCGACTGCGCGTCGCCGACAACACGGGTGCGAAGGAAATTCTCACCATCCGTGTTCTCGGTGGCTCGGGTCGCCGCTACGCGGGCATCGGTGACGTCATCGTCGCCACCGTCAAGGACGCGATCCCCGGTGGCAACGTGAAGAAGGGTGACGTCGTCAAGGCGGTCATCGTTCGCACCGTCAAGGAGCGCCGCCGTCCGGACGGCTCGTACATCCGCTTCGACGAGAACGCCGCCGTCATTCTGAAGAACGACGGCGACCCTCGCGGCACCCGTATCTTCGGCCCTGTCGGCCGTGAGCTGCGCGAGAAGAAGTTCATGAAGATCATCTCGCTCGCGCCGGAGGTGCTGTAAGCATGAAGATCAAGAAGGGCGACCTGGTCCAGGTCATCACCGGTAAGGACAAGGGCAAGCAGGGCAAGGTCATTGCCGCTTACCCGCGCGAGGAGCGCGTCCTGGTCGAGGGTGTCAACCGGGTCAAGAAGCACACGAAGGCCGGCCCGACCGCCAGCGGCTCGCAGGCCGGCGGCATCGTGACCACCGAGGCCCCCGTCCACGTCTCCAACGTCCAGCTGGTCGTGGAGAAGGACGGCAACAAGGTTGTCACGCGCGTCGGATACCGCTTCGACGACGAGGGCAACAAGATCCGCGTTGCCAAGCGGACGGGTGAGGACATCTGATGACGACCACCACCACTCCGCGTCTCAAGACGAAGTACCGCGACGAGATCAAGGACAAGCTGCGTGAGGAGTTCTCTTACGAGAACGTCATGCAGATCCCCGGCCTGGTCAAGATCGTGGTCAACATGGGTGTCGGCGACGCCGCCCGTGACTCGAAGCTGATCGACGGCGCCATCCGCGACCTCACCACGATCACCGGCCAGAAGCCGGCCGTGACGAAGGCCCGGAAGTCCATCGCGCAGTTCAAGCTGCGCGAGGGCCAGCCGATCGGCTGCCACGTCACGCTCCGTGGCGACCGCATGTGGGAGTTCCTGGACCGCACCCTGTCGCTCGCGCTGCCGCGCATCCGCGACTTCCGTGGTCTGTCCCCCAAGCAGTTCGACGGCCGTGGCAACTACACCTTCGGTCTCACGGAGCAGGTCATGTTCCACGAGATCGACCAGGACAAGATCGACCGCGTCCGGGGTATGGACATCACCGTGGTGACCACGGCGACCAACGACGCTGAGGGCCGTGCGCTCCTTCGTCACCTCGGCTTCCCGTTCAAGGAGGCGTAAGCGAGATGGCGAAGAAGGCTCTGATTGCCAAGGCTGCTCGTAAGCCCAAGTTCGGTGTGCGTGCGTACACCCGCTGCCAGCGCTGCGGCCGCCCGCACTCCGTCTACCGCAAGTTCGGCCTCTGCCGCGTGTGCCTTCGTGAGATGGCTCACCGTGGCGAGCTCCCGGGCGTGACCAAGAGCTCCTGGTAGTCCCCACCTTTTCGAAGGTTTCTGGGACTCCTGGATCTCTCGGTAAGTAAAGGGTTGGCAGATGCCGTCCTCCACATGGCTTAGGCTAGGAGGGTTGGGCGTCTGCCGCCCTGACCGACTTACTACGCCGTAGGTCCCCGCGCCGCACCCGTCCTGCCTCTGAGTGGGGAGAGGGATGGCGCAGATAGGAAACCCCGGCGAGAGAGGCCGAAGGCCAATTCATGACCATGACTGATCCGATCGCGGACATGCTGACTCGTCTGCGTAACGCGAACTCGGCGTACCACGACACCGTGGCGATGCCGCACAGCAAGATCAAGTCTCACATCGCGGAGATCCTCCAGCAGGAGGGCTTCATCACGGGCTGGAAGGTCGAGGACGCCGAGGTCGGCAAGAACCTCGTTCTCGAGCTGAAGTTCGGCCCGAACCGTGAGCGCTCCATCGCGGGCATCAAGCGGATCTCCAAGCCCGGTCTCCGGGTTTACGCGAAGTCCACCAACCTGCCGAAGGTCCTCGGCGGCCTCGGCGTGGCGATCATCTCCACGTCGCACGGTCTCCTGACCGGCCAGCAGGCAGGCAAGAAGGGCGTAGGTGGGGAAGTCCTCGCCTACGTCTGGTAGTCGGGAACGGAGGAATAGCTAATGTCGCGTATTGGCAAGCTCCCCATCACGGTTCCCGCCGGCGTGGACGTCACCATCGACGGCCAGACGGTCGCGGTCAAGGGTCCCAAGGGCACCCTGAGCCACACCATCGTCGCGCCGATCGAGATCGCTAAGGGTGAGGACGGCGTTCTGAACGTCACCCGCCCGAACGACGAGCGTCAGAACAAGGCCCTCCACGGCCTGTCCCGCACGCTGGTGGCGAACATGATCACCGGCGTGACCCAGGGTTACGTGAAGAAGCTCGAAATCAGCGGTGTCGGTTACCGCGTCCTGGCGAAGGGCTCCAACCTGGAGTTCTCGCTCGGCTACAGCCACCCGATCCTGATCGAGGCGCCCGAGGGCATCTCCTTCAAGGTCGAATCGGCGACCAAGTTCTCGGTCGAGGGCATCGACAAGCAGAAGGTCGGCGAGGTTGCGGCCAACATCCGCAAGCTGCGCAAGCCCGACCCGTACAAGGCCAAGGGCGTCAAGTACGAAGGCGAAGTCATCCGCCGCAAGGTCGGAAAGGCGGGTAAGTAAGCCATGGCATACGGTGTCAAGATTGCTAAGGGCGACGCTTACAAGCGTGCTGCCATCAAGCGTCGTCACATCCGCATCCGTAAGCACATCTCGGGTACGGCTGAGCGTCCGCGCCTGGTCGTGACGCGTTCCAACCGCCACATCGTGGCCCAGGTCATCGACGACATCAAGGGTCACACCCTGGCGTCGGCTTCGACCCTGGACACCACGATCCGCGGCGCCGAGGGCGACAAGTCCGCGCAGGCCAAGTCGGTCGGCGCCCTGGTCGCCGAGCGCGCCAAGGCCGCCGGTGTCGAGACTGTCGTGTTCGACCGTGGTGGTAACCAGTACGCCGGGCGCATCGCCGCCCTGGCGGACGCCGCCCGCGAAGCCGGACTCAAGTTCTGAGTCGGTTCCGTAGCTAGCGGAAACAGAGAGAGGTAATTCCAATGGCTGGACCCCAGCGCCGCGGTGGCGGTGCCGGTGGCGGCGAGCGGCGGGACCGGAAGGGTCGCGACGGTGGCAACGCCGCCGCCGAGAAGACCGCGTACGTTGAGCGCGTTGTCGCGATCAACCGCGTCGCCAAGGTTGTGAAGGGTGGTCGTCGCTTCAGCTTCACTGCGCTCGTCGTAGTGGGCGACGGTGACGGCACCGTGGGTGTCGGTTACGGCAAGGCCAAGGAGGTGCCGGCCGCCATCGCCAAGGGTGTTGAGGAGGCCAAGAAGCACTTCTTCAAGGTCCCCCGTATCCAGGGCACCATCCCGCACCCCATCCAGGGTGAGAAGGCCGCGGGCGTCGTCCTGCTGAAGCCTGCTTCCCCCGGTACCGGTGTTATCGCCGGTGGCCCGGTGCGTGCGGTGCTCGAGTGCGCCGGCGTTCACGACATCCTGTCGAAGTCCCTGGGCTCCGACAACGCGATCAACATCGTGCACGCGACCGTGGCGGCCCTCAAGGGCCTGCAGCGTCCCGAGGAGATCGCGGCTCGCCGTGGTCTGCCCCTCGAGGACGTCGCCCCCGCGGCTCTGCTTCGTGCTCGTGCGGGAGCGGGTGCGTAATGGCACAGCTCAAGATCACGCAGACGAAGTCGTACATCGGCAGCAAGCAGAACCACCGCGACACCCTGCGTTCCCTTGGTCTCAAGGGCATCAACACGCAGGTCGTCAAGGAGGACCGCCCCGAGTTCCGCGGAATGGTGCACACCGTCCGCCACCTCGTGACGGTTGAGGAGGTCGACTGACATGGCGGAGCAGAACCCGCTGAAGGTCCACAACCTCCGGCCCGCCCCGGGCGCCAAGACCGCCAAGACCCGTGTGGGTCGTGGTGAGGCGTCCAAGGGTAAGACCGCTGGTCGTGGTACCAAGGGCACCAAGGCCCGTTACCAGGTTCCGGAGCGCTTCGAGGGTGGCCAGATGCCCCTCCACATGCGTCTCCCGAAGCTCAAGGGCTTCAAGAACCCGTTCAAGACCGAGTTCCAGGTCGTGAACCTCGACAAGCTGAGCGCGCTGTACCCGGAGGGTGGCGAGGTCACCGTCGAGGGTCTCGTCGCCAAGGGTGCCGTTCGCAAGAACAGCCTCGTCAAGGTGCTCGGCCAGGGTGAGCTCACCGTGGCGCTGCAGGTGACGGTCGACGCCGTCTCCGGCTCCGCCAAGGAGAAGATCACCGCCGCGGGCGGTACCGTCACCGAGCTCGTCTGATTCATCAAGACGTGTCGATGACATGAGCGATTCCCAGCCGGGGATGCCCCACAAAAGGGGCATCCCCGGTTGGTCGTTCCAAGGGGGGCACGGTCGCCGGTAAGGTGGCGTGCACTGTCTAAGCTCCGTGCGGTCTGCCCGCACGGTTTTCTTGACTGATATGTATTCGTCGATCCTCAGACCATCACCTCTGGCGCACGCGCGCGGGGGTCGCAGGAGGCACCGTGCTCACCGCGTTCGCCCGGGCGTTCAAGACGCCCGACCTGCGCAAGAAGCTGCTCTTCACGCTCGGCATCATCGTGATCTACCGGGTGGGTACGCATGTGCCGATCCCCGGTGTCGACTACAAGAACGTCCAGGCCTGCATCGACAACGCCAATGCGAACCAGGGCCTGTTCGGTCTCGTCAACATGTTCAGCGGTGGCGCGCTGCTGCAGATCACGATCTTCGCGCTCGGCATCATGCCGTACATCACGGCGAGCATCATTCTGCAGCTGTTGACCGTGGTGATCCCGCGACTCGAGGCCCTCAAGAAGGAGGGCCAGGCCGGCACAGCGAAGATCACGCAGTACACGCGCTATCTGACCATCGCGCTCGCGATTCTTCAGGGCACCGGCCTGGTGGCCACCGCCCGCACCGGCACCCTCTTCCAGGGCTGCCCCGTCGCCAGTGAGATCGTTCCCGACCAGTCGATCTTCGTGACGATCACGATGGTCATCACGATGACCGCCGGTACGGCCTGTGTGATGTGGCTCGGTGAGCTCATCACCGACCGCGGCATCGGCAACGGCATGTCGATCCTGATGTTCATCTCGATCGCCGCGACCTTCCCGAGCGCCCTGTGGGCCATCAAGCAGCAGGGTGACCTGGCCAAGGGCTGGATCGAGTTCGGCACCGTCATCGCGGTCGGTCTCGTCATGGTCGGCCTGGTGGTCTTCGTCGAGCAGGCGCAGCGCCGCATTCCGGTCCAGTACGCGAAGCGCATGATCGGCCGCCGGTCCTACGGCGGGACGTCGACGTACATCCCGCTGAAGGTCAATCAGGCAGGCATCATCCCTGTGATCTTCGCCTCGTCGCTGCTCTACATTCCGGCGCTGGTCGCCCAGTTCGCGGGCGGCAACTCGGGCTGGAAGACGTGGATCGAGGCGAACCTGACCAAGGGTGACCATCCGATTTACATCGCCACGTACTTCATCCTGATCGTCTTCTTCGCCTTCTTCTACGTCGCGATCTCCTTCAACCCCGAGGAAGTCGCCGACAACATGAAGAAGTATGGTGGCTTCATCCCGGGCATCCGGGCTGGCCGTCCGACCGCTGAGTATCTGAGCTACGTACTCAACCGGATCACCTGGCCGGGTTCGCTGTATCTGGGTCTGATCGCTCTTGTGCCGACGATGGCGTTGGTGGGCTTCGGGGCTAACCAGAACTTCCCGTTCGGCGGGACGAGCATCCTCATCATCGTGGGTGTGGGTCTGGAAACCGTGAAGCAGATCGAGAGCCAGCTCCAGCAGCGCAATTACGAAGGGTTCCTCCGCTGATGCGTATCGTCCTCGTCGGGCCGCCCGGTGCGGGCAAGGGAACGCAGGCCGCGTTCCTCGCCAAGAACCTGTCGATCCCGCACATCTCCACGGGCGACCTCTTCCGTGCCAACATCAGCCAGGGCACGGAGCTGGGCAAGCAGGCGAAGGCGTACATGGACGCCGGCAACCTCGTGCCCGACGAGGTGACCATCGGCATGGCGAAGGACCGGATGGCGCAGCCGGACGCCGAGAACGGCTTCCTGCTCGACGGGTTCCCGCGCAACGTGTCGCAGGCGGAGGCGCTGGACGTGGCGCTCAAGGCCGATGACGTGAAGCTCGACGCCGTCCTGGACCTGGAGGTCCCGGAGGACGAGGTCGTCAAGCGGATCGCCGGCCGGCGCATCTGCCGCAAGGACTCCAGCCACGTCTTCCACGTGACGTACAGCAAGCCGAAGCAGGAGGGCGTCTGTGACGTCTGCGGCGGCGAGCTCTACCAGCGCGAGGACGACAGCGAGGACACCGTCCGCAAGCGCCTCGAGGTCTACCACACGCAGACCGAGCCGATCATCGACTACTACCGGACCCAGGGTCTGGTCGTGACGATCTCCGCGCTCGGCAAGGTGGACGAGGTCACCGCGCGTGCGATGGACGCGCTCAAGGGCGACAAGTAGCCAGGAGTAACCAGTACGCTGTTTCGGCCGCGGTGCCCTTCGGGGGACCGCGGCCGTACTGTTGTGTACGTAGTCGGTTCGTACGTAGCCGGTTGTTGGACGGATGACGGAGAGCGGAAGCCCCATGGTGCAGATCAAGACCCCCGAGCAGATCGCGAAGATGCGTGAGGCGGGCCTTGTCGTCGCCGCGATTCACGCCGCGACCCGTGAGGCCGCGGTGCCCGGCGCCACCACGAAGGATCTCGACGACGTCGCCCGCAAGGTGATCGCCGAGCACGGCGCGAAGTCCAACTTCCTCGGGTACGGCGGTTTCCCCGCGACGATCTGCACCTCGGTCAACGAGGTCGTCGTGCACGGCATCCCGGACGACAAGACCGTCCTCAAGGACGGCGACATCATCTCCATCGACGCCGGCGCGATCGTCGACGGCTGGCACGGTGACGCCGCCTACACCGCCTTCGTGGGCACCGGTCACGCCCCGGAGCTGATCGAGCTCTCCCGGGTGACCGAGGAGTCGATGTGGGCCGGCATCGCGGCCATGAAGCAGGGCAACCGGCTCGTCGACGTCTCGCGTGCCATCGAGACGTACATCCGCCGCCAGCCGAAGCCGGGCGGCGGGAAGTACGGGATCGTCGAGGACTACGGCGGGCACGGCATCGGCACCGAGATGCACATGGACCCCCACCTCCTGAACTACGTCGAGCGCCGCCGCGGCAAGGGCCCCAAGCTGGTCCCCGGCTTCTGCCTGGCCATCGAGCCCATGGTCTCCCTCGGCACGCCCCGCACGGAGGTCCTGGAGGACGACTGGACCGTCATCACGACGGACGGCACGTGGTCCTCGCACTGGGAGCACTCGGTCGCCCTCACGGAGGCGGGCCCGCTCGTCCTGACGGCCCCGGACTGCGGACGCGAGCGCCTTGCGGCGTACGGGGTGACCCCGGCACCGGACCCGCTGGGCTGAGGGGTCCGGCTGCGCCGGGGCGAGAGCCGTGGTTCTCGCGGGGCGGCGCCGTGGGCTGTGCCCACCCGTGCCGCCCTGCGGCACGCCTGCCCACAGCAGTGCGGCACCACTGGGCGCGTCTGCCCATAGGAGTGCGGTGCGACATGCGGCACTGGTGGGCCGACCGGTTGCTTAACGATCTACGGCATGGGGCAGACTTTCTCGATTCGTCTTTCCGAGTGCACTGACGTAGACTGACGCGTCGGCTCTCGTGCATCCGTGTGTCTGCATACGGAGCATGTAGTCGATCAAGGTAGTCGATTCGAAGGGCGAAGCGTGGCCAAGAAGCAAGGTGCCATCGAGATCGAAGGCACTGTCGTCGAGTCTCTTCCGAACGCCATGTTCAAGGTGGAGCTCCAGAACGGCCACCAGGTCCTGGCACACATCAGCGGCAAGATGCGCATGCACTACATCCGCATCCTCCCTGACGACCGGGTCGTGGTGGAGTTGTCTCCGTACGACCTGACGCGTGGCCGGATCGTCTACCGGTACAAGTAGATCTTGCCCGCATCCCGCTCACGCGGGGTGGTGGCACTGACCCGGAGAACCTCACCCAATGAAGGTCAAGCCGAGCGTCAAGAAGATCTGCGACAAGTGCAGGGTGATCCGCCGTCACGGCCGGGTCATGATCATCTGCGACAACCCGCGCCACAAGCAGCGCCAGGGCTGACGCACGACTGCAGTTCGCAGATTTTCGCGCGACGCAAGTAAGTAGATACGCAGCACCCGTCCCTCTTCAGTTCCATTCAGGTAATGGAGGGCGACACCCCCGGTCGGAGGCCGGGGACCCAGTAGGTACCTCGTACGGCCGCTGGGAGTGGTTCTGCTGAAGACCTCCGAAGAATCAACAGGAGCCATGAATGGCACGCGTTGAAGGCGTTGACCTCCCGCGCGAAAAGCGCATCGAGGTCGCCCTCACCTACGTGTTCGGCATCGGCCGCACGCTGGCCCAGCAGACGCTGGACGCCACCGAGGTGGACCGCAACACCCGCGTTCGCGACCTGACCGAGGAAGACCTCGTCAAGATCCGCGAGTACGTGGACGCCAACATCAAGACCGAGGGTGACCTGCGTCGCGAGATCCAGGCCGACATCCGTCGCAAGGTCGAGATCGGCTGCTACCAGGGTCTGCGCCACCGTCGTGGCCTGCCCGTCCGTGGTCAGCGCACCAGCACGAACGCCCGCACCCGCAAGGGCCCGCGTCGCGCCATCGCCGGTAAGAAGAAGCCGGGCAAGAAGTAGTCCTCGCTCAGCGGTCTATCGACAGCTGACGCTGCAGGACCGACCACCTCCCGTAGGAGTTATAGATGCCCCCCAAGGGTCGTCAGGGCGCTGCCAAGAAGGTGCGCCGCAAGGAAAAGAAGAACGTTGCCCACGGGCACGCTCACATCAAGAGCACGTTCAACAACACGATCGTGTCCATCACGGACCCGACCGGCAACGTGATCTCGTGGGCCTCCGCCGGCCACGTCGGCTTCAAGGGCTCGCGCAAGTCCACGCCGTTCGCCGCGCAGATGGCCGCCGAGTCGGCTGCCCGTCGCGCGCAGGAGCACGGCATGCGCAAGGTCGACGTGTTCGTCAAGGGCCCGGGTTCCGGTCGCGAGACCGCCATCCGTTCGCTCCAGGCGACCGGCCTCGAGGTCGGCTCGATCCAGGACGTGACGCCCACGCCGCACAACGGCTGCCGTCCGCCCAAGCGCCGCCGCGTCTGACGCAGGCTGCTTGATCTGAGAGTGCGGGCGGTACGGCTCTTCGGAGGCGTGCCGCCCGTACCCTTGTAGTGATTTCAGGGCATCAAATAGTGGGTGCCCCTGACTGAAGGATTCCTTCATGCTTATTGCACAGCGCCCGTCGCTGACCGAAGAGGTCGTCGACGAGTTCCGCTCGCGGTTCGTCATCGAGCCGCTGGAGCCGGGCTTCGGCTACACCCTCGGCAACTCCCTCCGCCGGACCCTTCTGTCCTCGATCCCGGGTGCGGCGGTCACGTCGATCCGTATCGACGGTGTCCTGCACGAGTTCACCACCGTGCCGGGTGTCAAGGAAGACGTCACCGACCTCATCCTCAACATCAAGCAGCTGGTCGTCTCCTCGGAGCACGACGAGCCCGTCGTGATGTACCTGCGCAAGCAGGGCCCGGGTCTGGTCACCGCCGCCGACATCGCCCCGCCGGCCGGCGTCGAGGTGCACAACCCCGACCTCGTCCTCGCCACGCTCAACGGCAAGGGCAAGCTGGAGATGGAGCTGACCGTCGAGCGCGGCCGCGGCTACGTCTCCGCCGTCCAGAACAAGCAGGTCGGTCAGGAGATCGGGCGCATCCCGGTCGACTCGATCTACTCGCCGGTGCTCAAGGTCACGTACAAGGTCGAGGCGACCCGTGTCGAGCAGCGCACCGACTTCGACAAGCTGATCGTCGACGTCGAGACCAAGCAGGCCATGCGTCCGCGCGACGCCATGGCGTCGGCCGGCAAGACCCTGGTCGAGCTGTTCGGTCTGGCCCGCGAGCTCAACATCGACGCCGAGGGCATCGACATGGGCCCGTCCCCGACGGACGCCGCCCTCGCCGCCGACCTGGCGCTGCCGATCGAGGAGCTCGAGCTCACCGTCCGGTCGTACAACTGCCTCAAGCGTGAGGGCATCCACTCGGTGGGCGAGCTCGTGGCCCGCTCCGAGGCGGACCTGCTCGACATTCGCAACTTCGGTGCGAAGTCGATCGACGAGGTCAAGATGAAGCTCAACGGCATGGGTCTCGCGCTGAAGGACTCGCCTCCCGGGTTCGACCCGACCGCCGCCGCGGACGCCTTTGGTGCGGACGACGACGCGGACGCCGGGTTCGTGGAGACCGAGCAGTACTAAGAGCTCGGGACCAGCGGTTTGAATTTGGCTGCGGGATCGTTGTGGTTGATCGCGCAGTTCCCCGCGCCCCTATCGGGGCGCGGCCACTGACCCCGGTACCTGATACGGCCGGGGCAGACATCAAGGAGAAACACCATGCCGAAGCCCACCAAGGGTGCCCGTCTGGGCGGCAGCGCCGCGCACGAGAAGCTTCTGCTGGCGAACCTCGCCAAGCAGCTCTTCGAGCACGGCCGCATCACCACCACCGAGGCGAAGGCCCGTCGCCTGCGTCCGTACGCGGAGCGTCTGGTCACCAAGGCGAAGAAGGGTGACCTTCACAACCGCCGCCAGGTGCTGTCCGTCATCACCGACAAGAGCATCGTGCACACGCTCTTCACGGAGATCGGCCCGCGCTACGAGAACCGCCCGGGTGGCTACACCCGTATCACCAAGATCGGTAACCGTCGTGGCGACAACGCGCCCATGGCGATCATCGAGCTGGTGGAGGCCCTGACCGTGGCCCAGGAGGCCACCGGTGAGGCCGAGGCCGCCACCAAGCGCGCCGCCAAGGACGCCGAGGTTTCGGAGCCCAAGGTCGACACGACCAAGGGTGACGAGGCCGCCGAGGAGTCGAAGGACGCCTGAGGCTCTGCCTTGCTGTGAGCGGGTCCGCCCTTCGGGGCGGGCCCGCTTTCGCGTGTACCTGGTGCTGAGCTGGTGCTGAGAGGATTGTTGGTGTGAGTGATGAAGTGGAGCCCGGGTTCGTACGGGTGCGTCTCGACCTTTCGTACGACGGGAAGGACTTCTCCGGCTGGGCCAAGCAGCGCCAGGGGCAGCGGACCGTCCAGGGGGAGATCGAGGCCGCGCTGCGGACCGTGACGCGGTCCCAGGAGACGTACGAGCTGACGGTCGCGGGCCGGACCGACAGCGGGGTGCATGCGCGGGGGCAGGTGGCGCATGTGGACCTGCCCGAGGCCGTGTGGGACGAGCACCGCGACAAGCTGCTGCGCCGGCTCGCCGGACGGCTGCCGCACGACGTGCGGGTGTGGAAGGTCGCCGAGGCGCCCGCCGGGTTCAACGCTCGGTTCTCCGCGGTGTGGCGGCGCTACGCCTACCGCGTCACCGACCACCCCGGCGGCGTCGACCCGCTGCTGCGCGGCCATGTGCTGTGGCACGACTGGGAGTTGGACCTCGACGCCATGAACGCCGCCGCCGAGCGGCTCATCGGCGAGCACGACTTCGCCGCCTACTGCAAGCGGCGTGAGGGCGCCACGACCATTCGTACGCTGCAGGAGCTGCGGTGGGAGCGGCGGGCCGACGGGATCCTCGAAGCGACCGTGCGGGCCGACGCGTTCTGCCACAACATGGTGCGCTCGCTCGTCGGCGCCATGCTGTTCGTGGGTGACGGGCACCGGCCCGTGGAGTGGCCGGGCAAGGTGCTCGCGGCCGGTGTGCGGGACTCCGCCGTGCACGTCGTGCGGCCGCACGGGCTCACCCTCGAAGAGGTCGGCTATCCCGCCGACGACCTGCTCGCCGCGCGCAACAAGGAGGCGCGCAACAAGCGGACGCTGCCCGGGGCCGGGTGCTGCTGAGCCCCGGCCGGGGCGCTACTGCGGGGCGTTGGCCGCGGCCGACGCCTGGGCCTCGCCCCGCTGGTTGATGCGGTGGAAGGCGAAGCGGGCCAGGTCGTCGCCGACGGCGTAGGCCTTGCGGTCCGACGTCGTCACGTTCTTGCCGCTGGTGTAGCCGGTGGTGGTGAAGTAGGCGTAGCGGCCGTAGGCGTTGTAGGTGCCGCGGCACACGCCCGTGCGGCAGAAGGAGGGCACGCCCTTGCCGGAGAGGGAGGTGACGAGGCCCTTCTTCACCTCGTCCTTGACCTTCGCCGCGTCGGACGCGGTGTCGAAGACGGCGACGCCGACCGTGACCGCGATGCCGTTCCTGATGTAGCTGGCGCGGATCAGGCGCGTGCAGTCGTGCTTGGCCAGGACGGAGCCGAGGGCGGGCTGGGTGACGGACGCGCAGTTGGCGGTGGAGTCGGTCGGGCCCTTCTTGTAGACGCGCTCGCCCGCTCGCAGGGACTTGCCGGGGAAGAGGCCCTCGGGGGTGAGCGGCGCCTTGTCCTTCTTGGCGCTGGAGATGAAGTCCTTGGGGTCCGGCGGGGGCGGCGGTGTGGTCGCCTCGAAGGTCGGTCCTGAGTCGGTGCTCGCGCCGGGGATGTCCGCGGCCGTCGGCAGTTCGCTCGCGGGTTTGTTCGACGCGGTGGTGTCGTCGCTGTTCGCGGAGACGACCGTGATGGCCACGGCGGCCGCGATGCCGATGGTGGCGAGCGCGCCGCCGCCGATCATCAGCCACTTCCGGCGGCGGGTGCGCGCCTCGGCGGCCTCGGCGAGCGCCGCCCAGTCGGGCGCGGGTCCGCCACCGGGTCCGCCCATTCCGCCCGGACCCCACTGAGGTCCCCCTTGCCCAAAGCTCATGGGGCGCATCTTAGACGTGCTTTCAGGGATGTTGAGCGGGGGTTGCGTGGGCTCTGAGCCCTAGCCTGAGGCGTATGGAAACGGGCAAAACGGCGGTTAGTGGGTGGTTGTTGCGGCCGGCCGAGTGGCACGTCCGGTGGGTGCTCGGGGTGGTCCTGGTCGCCGCGGTGGTCCGGGTGGGGCTGCGCGTGCCGGACGGCGGGATGGACAACGACATCGTGGTGCGGGCCGCCGAGGCGTGGCTCGACGGCCGGTCGCCCTACGCCGACCCGCACTTCCTCTATCTCCCCGGTGCCGTGCTCGCGGCGGTGCCGCAGGCGCTGCTGCCCGTGAACGTCGTGCGGTTCCTCGTGCCCGCGGGGGTGACCGCCGGGCTCGTCGTCGGGTGGGCGTGCGCCCTGCGCGTGCACGGGGTGCCGTGGCGCAGCCGGTTCGCGGCGTACGGCCTGCTCGGGCTCGCGCTCGGCTTCGCGCCCTTCGGGCACCTCGTCCAGCTCGGCAACTGGACGGTGGGCTCCGTCGCCGCGCTGCCGCTCTCCCTGCTGCTCGTGTGCCGCGGCCGGTGGGTCGCGGCCGGGCTCGTCATCGGCGCCGCCGTCGCCGTGAAGCCGCTGCTCGCGCCCGTCGTGCTGCTCTTCGTCCTGGCGCGCCGGTGGCTGGCGCTGGGGGTCGCGGTGGGCGTGCCCGTCCTGGTGTCGGCGGCCGCGGCGCTCGTCATGCCGGACCCCGCCGGGTTCTTCACGCGGACGCTGCCCTTCCTGCTGCGGGGGGAGGACTCCTTCGTACGTCTCTATGAGGCGTCGCCGTCCGCGGTGCTGGCGCGGGTCGGGGTGCCGCAGACGGGCGCCACGCTGCTGGCCCTGTGCGCGGCGACGGCCGGGGTGTGGTGTGCCTGGCGGCGGTGGCGACGGGGGGACGAGGGGCCGGCGAGGACCGTGGAATGCGCCGTGATGCTGATGCTGTCGGCCTTCCTCGTCTCCCGTCCCTCGTACGACCACTATCTGCTCGTCGTGGTTCCGCTGCTGCTCGCGGGGGTGCTGACGCCGGGGGCGGTGGCGCGGAGCCCGTGGTTCTGGGTGGCGCTGGTGCCGCAGGTGCCGGGTTTCGCGTGGCCGTGGCTCGAACCGGGGACACGGCGGGCCTTCAAGGACGCGGTGACGTTGTGCCTGCTCGCGGGCGCGGCCGGGTGGGCGTGCGCGTCGGGGGCGTGGGCGTGCGCGGCGGGGGCGCTGTGCGGTCGGTGCGGGGTGGGGCGGGCGGGCCGTTACCCTGATGAGTGCAGACCTGTCCGTGGTGTGTGAGTCGCCGGTGCCGGTCTTCAGAGCCGCGTTTTGACCGGTACGGGGCGGCACGGGTACTCTCGGGGATTGATACGTATTGGTGTCCTCGATCTCACGCGAAAGGGCCCTTACGTAGGTTCCCTGGAGCAGTTACCAGTGGCTCGCATACGGGCAGCGTCCCCGGCATTGTGAGCCCCAGCTGCATGATCGCTTCCTGGGTGCCGTGTGTCTGGACCCCATCCACTGAAGAAGCGAAGGCTACTAAGTGCGTACGTACAGCCCCAAGCCCGGCGATGTGACCCGCCAGTGGCACGTCATCGACGCCCGGGACATCGTCCTCGGTCGTCTGGCGACCACCGCTGCCACCCTCCTGCGTGGCAAGCACAAGCCGATCTACGCCCCCCACGTTGACACCGGTGACTTCGTCATCATCATCAACGCGGAGAAGGTGCACCTCTCCGGCAACAAGAAGACCCAGAAGATGGCGTACCGCCACTCCGGCTACCCGGGTGGTCTGCGTTCCGTCCGTTACGACGAGCTGCTCGAGAAGAGCCCCGAGAAGGCTGTCGAGAAGGCCGTCAAGGGCATGCTCCCCAAGAACACCCTGGGCCGTCAGATGCTCTCGAAGCTGAAGGTCTACGCGGGCGACCAGCACCCGCACGGCGCTCAGCAGCCGGTCCCGTTCGAGATCACCCAGGTCGCGCAGTAGTTCCGGCCACCCCCAAAGACGTAAAGAAATCTGAGGAGAATCGTGGCCGAGACCACCGTTGAGCAGCCGGTCGAAGAGACCGAGGGTGTCGACGTAGAGCAGTACACCACCGAGTCCGAGGCGCCCGTCGAGGGCGAGTACACCTCGGAGTCGAACGCCGCGCGCTTCGGCGACCCCCAGCCGGCCGCCGGCCTGGGCCGTCGCAAGAACGCCATCGCCCGCGTCCGGATCGTCCCGGGCACCGGCAAGTGGAAGGTCAACGGGCGCACGCTCGAGGACTACTTCCCGAACAAGGTCCACCAGCAGGAAGTCAACGAGCCCTTCAAGGTGCTCGAGCTCGACGGCCGCTACGACGTCATCGCCCGCATCTCGGGTGGCGGCGTCTCCGGTCAGGCCGGTGCGCTCCGTCTCGGTGTCGCCCGCGCGCTGAACGAGGCCGACGTCGAGAACAACCGCGGCGCCCTCAAGAAGGCCGGTTACCTCAAGCGTGACGACCGTGCGGTCGAGCGCAAGAAGGCCGGTCTCAAGAAGGCCCGCAAGGCCCCGCAGTACAGCAAGCGCTAATCGCTGCCTGCTCGTACTTCTCGTTCGCCCCGGCGGCACTCACCGTGCTGCCGGGGCGTTCGTCTATTCAGGAACCCCTGAGGCAATTCGTTTTTCTGGAACGTTCGGAGGACAGCAGTGGGACGACTCTTCGGCACGGACGGCGTGCGCGGTGTCGCCAACGCGGATCTGACGGCCGAGCTCGCGCTCGGACTCTCCGTGGCGGCGGCGCACGTACTGGCCGAGGCGGGCACCTTTGAAGGCCATCGCCCGGTGGCGGTGGTCGGGCGTGACCCGCGCGCGTCCGGGGAGTTCCTGGAGGCCGCCGTGGTCGCGGGCCTCGCGAGCGCGGGTGTGGACGTCCTGCGCGTCGGTGTGCTGCCCACCCCCGCGGTGGCGCATCTCACCGGTGCGCTGGGCGCCGACCTCGGCGTGATGCTCTCCGCCAGCCACAACGCCATGCCGGACAACGGCATCAAGTTCTTCGCCCGCGGCGGCCACAAGCTCGCCGACGAGCTGGAGGACCGCATCGAGGCCGAGTACGACCAGCAGTTCGTGAGCCGCACCGGCACCCCCCGGCAGCGGCCCACCGGCGCTGCCGTCGGCCGCGTGAAGGCGTACGACCAGGGACTCGACCAGTACGTCGCCCACCTCATCGGCGTCCTCCCCAACCGCCTCGACGGACTGAAGATCGTCCTCGACGAGGCGCACGGCGCCGCCGCCCGCGTCTCGCCCGAGGCCTTCGCCCGCGCAGGCGCCGAGGTCATCACGATCGGCGCCCAGCCCGACGGCCTGAACATCAACGACGGGTGCGGATCCACGCACCTCGACCTGCTCAAGGCCGCCGTCGTCGAGCACAAGGCCGACTTCGGCGTCGCGCACGACGGGGACGCCGACCGGTGCCTCGCCGTGGACCACACCGGTGCCGAGGTCGACGGCGACCAGATCCTCGCCGTGCTCGCCCTCGCCATGCGGGAGCACGGCACGCTGCGTCACGACACCGTTGTCGCCACGGTCATGTCCAACCTCGGCTTCAAGCTCGCCATGGAGGGCCAGGGGCTCTCCCTGGTGCAGACCGCCGTCGGCGACCGGTATGTCCTGGAGGCGATGAAGGAGCACGGCTTCGCCCTCGGCGGCGAGCAGTCCGGGCACGTCATCGTCCTGGACCACGCCACGACCGGCGACGGCACGCTGACCGGGCTGCTGCTCGCGGCCCGCGTCGCCGAGACGGGCCGGTCCCTCGCGGACCTCGCGAGCGTCATGGAGCGGCTCCCGCAGGTCCTGATCAACGTGCCGGACGTCGACAAGTCGCGCGTGAAGACCTCCGCGGAGCTGTCCGCCGCCGTCACCGAGGCCGAGCGCGAGCTGGGCTCCACGGGCCGGGTGCTGCTGCGCCCCTCCGGGACCGAGCCGCTGGTGCGGGTCATGGTCGAGGCCGCCGACATCGAGCAGGCCCGGTCCGTCGCGGGACGGCTCGCCGACGTGGTGAAGTCGGCGCTGGGCTAGGAGCGCGGTGATCTCGCGGTGCGCTCGCGCTGTGCGGCCCAGAGGAATTTCTGGATCAGCAGCGTGAGCGTGCCGGCGAGGACGATGCCGAGCAGGTTCAGGAGAAGCTGCTCGGTGGAGCCCCAGGCCTGCTTGTACTCGGAGTAGCTGAAGGCGACCGCCGCGTTCGCCGCCGCGGGGACCGTCGTCACGGAGATCGCCACGCCGACCAGGGCGCCCGACTTCGCCGAGGTGAGCGAGAGCATGCCCGCCGACCCCGCGAGGACCGCGACGACGAACGAGAACCAGTCGGGGCGGTAGATGAAGTTCGTGTTCGGGCGCTCCGACTCCAGCGCGTCGTGCGTGAACAGGTCCAGTGCGTCCATGAAGTAGCTGAACCCCACCGTCACCACCATCGCCGCAGCGAAGCCCACGAGCAGGGCGACCAGTGAGCGCAGGGCGAGGCGGGGCGTGCGCTGGGCCACGGTCGTGCAGACCCCGGCCAGCGGGCCGAACTCCGGGCCCACCGCCATCGCGCCCACGATCAGGATCGCGTTGTCGAGGACCACGCCGCAGGCCGCGATCATCGTGGCGAGCGTGATGAACGTGACGTACGTGGCCGAGAGCGTCGACTCCTCGTGGGTCGCGTCGGCCAGCTGCTCCCAAAGGACCGCGTCGGCCGCCTCGCCCGGCGCGTCGTCCTCCGCCCGGTCCGCGCGCCTGGAGAGCGACAGGTCGATGTTCTCCACGGCGATCGACCCCGACTCGTCGATGCCGAGCGCGCGCAGGCCGCCGATCAGCTCGTCGCCCGCCTCGCGGGCCACGTCGCACATGACGACGTCGCCCGCCGGGTTGCGGGCGGCGCCCGTGAGCACCGCGAGGTGGGTGGTGCCGACCGTTCGCTCGATCAGGTGGACCACGTCGTCGGTTCTGTCCGGGGGCGTGATCAGGCGCAGGTGCAGCATGTGCGCAGGTTAGCGGGGCTTCTCAGAGCTTGCGCAGGCTCAGGCGCTGGACCTTGTGGTCCGGGCCCTTGCGGACGACGAGCGTGGCGCGGCTGCGGGTCGGGGCCACGTTCTCGACGAGGTTCAGCTTGTTGATCGTGCGCCAGGTCGTGCGGGCGTAGTCGAGGGCCTCCTCCTCCGACACCTGGGTGTACTTGCGGAAGTACGAGGACGGGTCCTGGAACGCCGTCTGGCGCAGCTTCTTGAAGCGGTTCAGGTACCAGCGCTCGATGTCGTCGGCGCGGGCGTCGACGTACACGCTGAAGTCGAAGTAGTCCGCGAGGCCCACGCGGGTGCGGCCGTCCTTGCCGGGGAGGGCGGGCTGAAGCACGTTCAGGCCCTCGACGATGAGGATGTCCGGGCGGCGGACCGTGAGGCGCCGGTCCGGCACGATGTCGTAGATCAGGTGCGAGTAGACGGGCGCCGTGACCTCGTCCTTGCCGGCCTTGATGTCCGCGACGAAACGGGTGAGGGCGCGGCGGTCGTACGACTCCGGGAAGCCCTTGCGCGACATCAGGCCGCGGGCCTCCAGCTCCTTGGTGGGCAGCAGGAAGCCGTCCGTCGTGACCCGCTCCACGCGGGGGTGTTCCGGCCAGCGGGAGAGCAGGGCCTGGAGGAGGCGGGCGACGGTGGACTTGCCGACCGCGACGGAGCCGGCGACTCCTATGACGAAGGGGGTGCCGGACTGGGACCCCTTCTCGCCCAGGAACGTGTTGAGGGCGCCGCGCAGGCCGTCCGTCGCGCCCACGTAGAGGTTCAGGAGGCGGGAGAGCGGGAGGTAGATGTCACGGACCTCGTCCAGGTCGATGACGTCGCCGAGGCCGCGGAGCCGTTCCAGCTCCTCCGCGGTGAGGGGGAGGGGCGTCTTCTCGCGAAGCGCGCTCCACTCGGTGCGGGTGAGGTCGAGGTAGGGAGTCGCCTCCGGCCTGTGCCGGTGGGCGCTCCGCGGTGCCGTCGGGGGCACAGAGACCGAAGAGATCACGGTCCATTGTTACGGCTGGTTGAACGGGATGGGGTGGTGGGTGGGGGGTGGGGTACGTCACCCGGGCCGCTCCGGAGGGCCGGGGAGCTGTGTCACGCTGAGCCGGTGATTATCGGGGTTGGCATTGACGTTGCGGAGATCGAGCGGTTCGGGGCGGCGCTGGAGCGGACGCCCGGGATGGCCGATCGGCTGTTCGTGGAGAGCGAGTTGCTGCTGCCGGGCGGCGAGCGGCGGGGGATCGCTTCACTGGCGGCGCGGTTCGCCGCGAAGGAGGCGCTGGCGAAGGCGCTGGGGGCGCCCGCGGGGCTCCGGTGGACGGACGCCGAGGTGTATGTGGAGGAGAGCGGACAGCCGCGGGTGCGGGTGCGGGGGACCGTGGCCGAGCGGGCTTCCGCGCTGGGGGTCCGGTCCTGGCACGTGTCGCTGAGCCATGACGCGGGGGTCGCTTCCGCGGTGGTGGTGGCGGAGGGCTAGGAAGTTCCGCGCGGGGGAGACTGGGGGGATGCGTACTGCGTATGGCGTGGAGAGGGTTCGAGCGGGTGAGCGCGCGGTCATGGCGCGGGAGCCCGAAGGTGTGCTGATGCAGCGCGCGGCGGCGGGGCTCGCCGCCGAGTGCGCGCGGCTGCTCGGCAAGGTGTACGGCACGAGAGTGACGCTGCTCGTGGGCAGCGGGGACAACGGCGGCGACGCTCTGTACGCAGGGGCCCGGCTGGCGCGGCGAGGGGCCGGGGTCGTTGCCGTGCTGCTCGATCCGGCGCGCGCCCATGCCGGTGGGCTCGCCGCTCTGCGGAGGGCCGGTGGCTCGGCGGTGGGCGCCGATGACCCTCGGGCCGAGGGGCTGGTGCGCGGGGCGCGGCTCGTGGTCGACGGGATCGTGGGCATCGGGGGGCGGGGCGGGCTGCGGGAGCGCGCCGCGGCGCTCGTCGCGGCTGCCGGGGAGGACGCGCTGGTCGTCGCCGTCGACGTGCCCAGTGGGGTGGACTCCGATACCGGCGAGGTGCGCGGGGACGCGGTGCGGGCCGATGTGACGGTGACCTTCGGGGCGTACAAGCCGGGGCTGCTGGTCGATCCCGGGCGGGAGTACGCCGGTGTCGTACGGCTCGTGGACATCGGGCTCGGACTGGGCGTGGACGAGGCGGAGTTGGAGGCTCTCCAGTTCGCGGACGTCGCCCGGCTGCTGCCCGTGCCCGGCGGGGAGAGCGACAAGTACCGGCGGGGCGTGGTGGGGATCGTCGCCGGGTCCGCCCGGTATCCGGGGGCCGCGGTGCTCGCCGTGGCGGGGGCGTTGCGCGGGGGCGCGGGCGCCGTGCGGTACGTGGGGCCGGCTGCCGACGCCGTCATCGCGCGGTTCCCCGAGACCCTGGTGTCCGCGGGGCCGCCGTCGAAGGCCGGGCGCGTGCAGGCGTGGGTCGTGGGCCCCGGGCTCGGGGACGACGCGGAGCGGCTGGGCGAGGTGCTTGCCGCTGACGTGCCCGTCCTGATCGACGCCGACGGGCTGCGGCTCGCCGCGGAGCGTGCGGTACGGGAGCGCCGTGCCCCCACGCTGCTCACCCCGCACGCGGGGGAGGCCGCCGCCCTGCTCGGCGTCGCCCGCGAGGAGGTCGAGGCGGGGCGGCTCTCCGCCGTACGGGAGCTGGCGCGGCGGTACGGGGCGACGGTGCTGTTGAAGGGGTCCACGACCTTGGTCGCCTCGGAGACAGGGGCCGTGCGCGTCAATCCGACCGGGACGGCCTGGCTCGCCACCGCGGGCAGCGGCGACGTGCTGTCCGGGCTCGCCGGGTCGCTGCTCGCGGCGGGGCTCGACGCGCGGGACGCGGGGTCCGTCGGCGCGTATCTGCACGGTCTCGCCGGGCGGCACGCGGCGGACGGCGCTCCCGTGGCGGCGCAGGACGTGGCCGAGGCGATCCCCGCCGTGTGGCGGGAGGTCAGGAGGCCGTAGCGGCGTCGGGTCTCGGGAGGGGAGGGCGCTGCTTGTGGGGCGGCCCGAACCGGTGGGAGCGGGGGCTGTCGGCGGGCTCTGAGACACTTGTCCGCGATGAACGAGACAGCCCCTTTCCGTGTCCGCGCCGAGATCGACCTCGCCGCCCTCCGCGCCAACGTGCGCGCGCTGCGCGCCCACGTGCCGGGCGCCGAGTTCATGGCCGTGGTGAAGGCCGACGCGTACGGCCACGGAATGGTGCCCTGCGCCAAGGCCGCCCGCCAGGCCGGCGCCACCTGGATCGGCACCGCGACGCCCGAGGAGGCCCTCGCGCTGCGTGCCGCGGGCCTGCCGGGGCGGATCATGTGCTGGCTGTGGACGCCGGGCGGACCCTGGCGCGAGGGCGTCGAGGCCGACCTGGACATGTCGGTGAGCGCTCTGTGGGCGCTGGACGAGGTGACGGCCGCCGCCCGTGCGGCCGGGCGGACCGCCCGTATCCAGCTGAAGGCCGACACCGGCCTCGGGCGGAACGGCTGCATGCCGGCCGACTGGCCCGAGCTCGTCGACCGGGCCCTGCGCGCCGAGGCCGAAGGGCTGGTCCGGGTCACCGGCCTCTGGTCGCACTTCGCGTGCGCCGACGAGCCGGGACACCCGTCGATCGTCGGCCAGCTCACGGTCTTCCGCGAGATGGTGGCGCAGGCCGAGGAGATGGGCGTACGGCCGGAGGTGCGGCACATCGCCAACTCGCCGGGGACGCTGACGCTTCCGGAGACGCACTTCGATCTCGTCCGCCCCGGCATCGCGATGTACGGCATATCGCCGAGCCCCGAGGTGGGCACCCCCGAGGACTTCGGGCTGCGGCCCGTCATGACGCTCACCGCCTCGCTCGCCCACGTGAAGCACGCCCCGGCCGGCCACGGCGTGAGCTACGGCCATCACTACGTCACCCCCGGCGAGACGACCCTCGGCCTCGTCCCCGCGGGTTACGGCGACGGGCTCCCGCGGCACGCCTCCGGCACGGGCCCGGTGCTCGTCGGCGGGAAGCTGCGGACGGCCGCGGGCCGGATCGCGATGGACCAGTTCGTGGTGGACCTCGGCGGCGACGAGCCCGAGGTCGGCGCGGAGGCGGTGCTGTTCGGGCCCGGCGACCGGGGCGAGCCGACCGCCGAGGACTGGGCGCAGGCCGCCGGCACCATCGCGTACGAGATCGTCACCCGCATCGGACCGCGCGTCCCGCGCGTCTTCCTGAACGAGCGGCCTGACGCCACCGGGAACTGACGAGGAGCGGCACGTGAGCGAGAGCAGCACGGGGGCGGCCGCGGCGGAAGCGGTGACGGAGGCCGCCGCCGCGGCCGGGAACTGGCGCCGGGCCGGGGTGGCGGGCGCCGCGATAGGCGTGATCGCCGCGGGCGCGGCCGCCGGTGTCGCCATAGAGCGGCTGACCGTCGGCCGCGGCATGCGCAAGAAGGCCCGCCTCGCGCTCGACGCGGCGGGGCCGTACGGCTCGCTGCGCGGCATGCCCGGCACGGCGTACGCGGACGACGGCACGGAGCTTTCGTACGAGGTCGAGGAGGTCGAGGACGACGGCGGCGAGGACCCGCGGCGGCGCAGGCTCTTCGGCCGCCGGGCCCCCGCGCCCGTCACCGTCGTCTTCAGTCACGGCTACTGCCTGAACCAGGACTCCTGGCACTTCCAGCGGGCCGCCCTGCGCGGCGTCGTCCGCGCCGTCTACTGGGACCAGCGCAGCCACGCCAGGTCGGGGCGCGGCGTCGACCAGCTGGAGCACGGCGTGCCGGTCTCCATCGACCAGCTCGGGCGCGACCTGAAGGCCGTCATCGACGCGGCGGCGCCCGAGGGGCCGCTCGTCCTCGTCGGGCACTCCATGGGCGGCATGACGACCATGGCGCTCGCCGACCAGTTCCCGGAGCTGATCCGCGAGCGCGTGGTCGGCGTCGCCCTGGTCGGCACGTCGTCGGGGCAGCTCGGCCAGGTGAACTTCGGCCTTCCGGTGGCCGGGATGAACGCGGTGCGGCGGGTGCTGCCCGGTCTGCTGCGGGCGATGGGTTCGCAGGCCGAGCTGGTGGAGCGGGGGCGGCGGGCCACCGCGGACCTGTTCGCCGGCGTCATCAAGCGCTACTCGTTCTCGCGCAGGGACGTGGACCCGGCCATCGCGCGGTTCGCCGAGCGGATGATCGAGTCGACGCCGATCGACGTGGTCGCGGAGTTCTATCCGGCGTTCGCCGAGCACGACAAGGCGGAGGCGCTCAAGCACTTCGCCGAGCTGCCGGTGCTCGTGCTCGCCGGGGACAAGGACCTGGTCACGCCGAGCGAGCACAGCGAGGCGATCGCGCATCGGCTGCCGGACGCCGAGCTGGTCCTCGTCCCGGACGCCGGGCACCTGGTCATGCTGGAGCACCCGGAGGTCGTCATGGACCGCCTCGCGGATCTGCTGGTGCGGGCGGGGGCGGTCCCGGAGGCGGGCCTGGCCGACGGGGGCTGAGCGCGGGGGTGGTCCCGGGGGACGGTCCCGGTCGAAGGCGGCTGAGCGGGGCAGGTTCCAGCCGCTACCGTGGGCGGTATGGAAGCACCGCACCACCAGGCCCCCGCCGCCACCCTCAAGATCTCCGTCAACTCCCCCGAACAGATGGGCGAGTTGGGCCGCCGCCTGGCCAAACTCCTGCGCCCCGGCGACCTCGTCATGCTCACCGGCGAGCTCGGCGCCGGCAAGACCACGCTGACCCGCGGCCTCGGTGAGGGCCTCGGCGTGCGCGGCGCCGTCACGTCCCCGACCTTCGTCATCGCCCGTGTGCACCCGCCGCTCGGCGAAGGTCCCGCGCTGGTGCACGTCGACGCCTACCGCCTGGGCGGCGGGCTCGACGAGATGGAGGACCTGGACCTCGACGTCTCCCTGCCCGAATCGGTGATCGTCGTGGAGTGGGGCGACGGCAAGGTGGAGGAGCTGTCGGATGACCGGCTGCACGTCGTGATCGACCGCGCGGTGGGTGACACGACGGACGACGGGCGCGAGGTGACGCTGACCGGACTCGGCGGGCGGTGGGCGGACGCGGACCTGGCGTCCCTGGGCGCCTGACCGTCCCCGAACCCCCAGCCCCGGGCCCGGCGCCCGGGGCTTTCTCGTACGTTCGACCGAACGTTCCGACAAGACGTCGGCAAAATGTTGCGCTGCGTGCGTCGGGCGTGGTCACATGGATACCGGAGCTGGTTAGGTCTACCTAACTTCGTCTGCCCCGGAGCCCCCAGGAGGCATCCATGTCGGCTTCAGAACATGACGCACACGCTCAGCCGCGCGGGACAAGGCTGCCGGGACCCTCGGCCGGCGTGAGCCCCTCGCACCTCTCGATGAGTGACCTGCTCGCATCGTGCGCCGCCGCGAGCGCCGTCTCCACGCCTCCGCGCGACCCGGAACCGGTCGGGGGCGTCCGCGCGGAACGGCGGCGTCCGGCCCGCTGATCGTCGTCAGCCCAGCCGTCGACGTCAGCTGCTCAGGGGACGTCAGCTGATCAGGGAACGACGACGACCTTCTTCTCGCGCAGCGCGAACTCCCACATCGCGTTGCCGTGCGCACGCGACTCGCGGATGCCGCCCGTCTTCTTCGAGGGGTCCGGCTTCGGCGTCGAGCCGTCGACGGCCGCGCTGAAGCCGACCGCGACGCCCTGGCTGCTCGTGAAGATCACGACGTGCTCGATCGGCACGCCGTCCGTACCGGTGACGCGGCCCGTGCGTGAGGTGACGGCGTACGTCCCGGGGTCGGGGTCGACCGTGCCCGGGGTCACCCCGAAGGTGAGCTTCACCTTGCCGGACGCCTCGACGAGCCAGACCCGGTCCTCCGCGAGCGAGTAGACGACCCGCTCGCCGGTGCCGGACCGGGCGGGCAGCGCCGCGGGGTCCTTCTTGTCCTTGGGGGAACGTGAGGCCGAGACCGAGGGGGACGCGTCGGGCTTCCCCATGCTGTCCGGGGCGTTGGCCGAGGCCTGGTAGGCGAGGAAGCCGACCGCGGCGAGCGCAGCGGCGGTGAGCCCGGCCACGAATCCCGAGCTGCTCCTTGACACCTTGCGCCACCCACCTCTTCGTACTGCGTACGGCTACGGAGTGACGGTAGCAGCAGGCGCCCCGCATCCCGGGTCGGCCGTGCGCCGGGCGCCGGAGCCGTAGGCTGTTCGCGTGCTCTTGCTCGCTCTGGATACCGCAACGCCCGCCGTCACCGTCGCCCTCCACGACGGCTCCTCCGTCATCGCGGAGTCGAGCCAGGTCGACGCCCGGCGCCATGGAGAACTGCTCCTGCCGGCCGTCGACCGCGTGCTCGCCGACGCAGGCCTGGGACTGGACGCCGTCACCGGCATCGTCGTCGGCGTGGGCCCCGGCCCCTACACCGGCCTCCGCGTCGGCCTGATGACCGCCGACACGTTCGGCCTCGTGCTCGGCGTCCCCGTGCACGGGGTGTGCACGCTGGACGGCCTCGCCTACGCCTCCGGGATCGAAGGCGGCCCCTTCGTGGTGGCCACCGACGCCCGGCGCAAGGAGGTCTACTGGGCCCGCTACGACGACGTACGCACTCGTGCGAGTGACGCCGCCGTCGACCGGCCCGCCGACATCGCCGCCGCCGTCGAGGGACTGCCCGCCGTCGGCGCGGGCGCGCTCCTCTACCCCGACACGTTCCCCGACGCGCGCGCCCCCGAGCACGTGTCGGCGGGCGCCCTCGCGTCGCTGGCCGCCGAGAAGCTGGCCGCGGGCGAGGAGCTCATGGAGCCCCGGCCGCTGTACCTGCGCAGGCCCGACGCGCAGGTGCCCAAGAACTACAAGGTGGTCACCCCCAAGTGACCCGGGCGACGCAGGTGACCGAGTCCGCCGCGCTGCGTGAGATGCGCTGGTGGGACATCGACGCGGTGTTCGTCCTGGAGAAGGAGCTCTTCCCGGACGACGCCTGGTCGCGCGGGATGTTCTGGTCCGAGCTCGCCCACTCGCGCGGGCCGCTCGCCACCCGCCGCTACGTCGTCGCCATGGCCGGCGACCGTCTCGTCGGCTACGCGGGCCTCGCCGCCTCCGGTGACCTCGCCGATGTCCAGACCATCGCGGTGGCCCGCGACCACTGGGGCACCGGGCTCGGCGCCCGGCTCCTCACCGACCTGCTCCAGGCCGCGACCGCCTTCGAGTGCTCCGAAGTGATGCTGGAAGTGCGGGTCGACAACACCCGGGCGCAGAAGCTGTACGAGCGCTTCGGCTTCGAGCCCATCGGCTTCCGGCGCGGCTACTACCAGCCCGGCAACGTGGACGCCCTGGTCATGCGCCGCACCGATCCCTCCACCCCCGTATCAGGCGTACAAGGAACCGAGATTCATGGCTGACTCGCGCGACGAACCCCTCGTCCTCGGCATCGAGACCTCCTGCGACGAGACCGGCGTCGGCATCGTCCGCGGCACCACGCTGCTCGCGGACGCCGTCGCCTCCAGCGTCGACGAGCACGCACGCTTCGGCGGCGTCGTGCCCGAGGTGGCCTCCCGCGCCCACCTCGAAGCGATGGTGCCCACCATCGACCGCGCCCTGAAGGAAGCGGGTGTGAGCGCGAAGGACCTCGACGGCATCGCGGTCACCGCGGGTCCCGGCCTCGCGGGCGCGCTGCTCGTCGGCGTCTCCGCCGCCAAGGCGTACGCGTACGCGCTCGGCAAGCCGCTCTACGGCGTCAACCACCTCGCCTCGCACATCTGCGTGGACCAGCTGGAGCACGGGCCGCTGCCCGAGCCCACCATGGCGCTCCTGGTGTCCGGCGGCCACTCGTCGCTGCTGCTGTCCGCCGACATCACCTCGGACGTGCGGCCGCTCGGGTCGACCATCGACGACGCGGCGGGCGAGGCCTTCGACAAGATCGCGCGGGTGCTGAACCTCGGCTTCCCCGGCGGCCCCGTCATCGACCGCTACGCCCGCGAGGGCGACCCGACGGCGATCGCCTTCCCGCGCGGTCTGACCGGTCCGCGCGACCCGGCCTACGACTTCTCCTTCTCCGGGCTCAAGACGTCCGTCGCCCGCTGGATCGAGGCGAAGCGGGCCGCGGGCGAGGAGGTGCCGGTGCGGGACGTGTCGGCGTCCTTCCAGGAGGCCGTCGTCGACGTGCTGACCCGCAAGGCCGTGCGGGCCTGCAAGGACGAGGGCGTCGACCACCTCATGATCGGCGGTGGCGTGGCCGCCAACTCGCGGCTGCGGGCGCTGGCGCAGGAGCGGTGCGAGAAGGCCGGGATCCGGCTGCGCGTGCCGCGCCCGAAGCTGTGCACGGACAACGGCGCGATGGTCGCGGCCCTCGGCGCCGAGATGGTGGCCCGCAACCGGGCCGCCTCGTCCTGGGACCTCTCGGCCGACTCGTCGCTCCCGGTGACCGAGCCGCACGTGCCGGGGCACACGCACGGGCACACGCACACGCACGACCACGTGCACGAGGTCAGCAAGGAGAACCTGTACTCGTGAGCGTCGCCCTGATGTGGGAGGCCCGGGCCGTCGAGGGGCGGGGGGCGGAGCTGCTCGCGTGGGCGCGGGCCCAGGAGCTCGACGGCACCCCGCTGCGCCGCGAGACCTTCCGGGCGCCGCAGGACCGGGTGCTCGTCATCACCTGGTGGGACGCCACGCTCGACACCGAACTGCCCGAACTGCCGGAGCCCGGCGAAGGCCTGGTGACGCGGGCGGTGCACCGGTGGCGCTTCGAGTCGGTCGAGGAGGCCTAGGTCTCATCGGCGCCGAGGAGGCCTAGGTCTCCTCGGCGCCCAGCAGCACCGCGGCCGTCACGAGCGACAGGACCGTCGTGACGGCCGTGGAGAGCACCGCCAGGGTGCCGAGCGTGCTGTCGAAGTACAGGTCGAGGGCGTCGTCGGCGACGAACGCGTACAGGCCGCGCCCGTCCACGTAGAGCAGGACGAAGGCCAGCGCGAGGCCCGCGCCCCGGCCCGCAGGGCGCCCCGCCACCAGCAGCGCCCCGACGGCCAGGGGTGCGAGGGCGAACGCCACGGTGTGGAAGGTGTAGGGGATCGACGTCGAGTACGAGGCGTCGACCGCGTCCCGGAAGAAGCCGCCGACCCCGGCGTCGGGCGAGCCGCCCACGAGGAAGACCTGCGCCCGCGTCAGCCGGTGGATCAGCCAGGCGACGGCCACCGCACCTGACAGGAGCAGGCACGCTCCGGCCACGGTGAGCCGCCGGCGCGCCGCCGTCGGCGGTGGGCCGTACGCGGAGTACGGGGCGGGCGGGGCGTCGTAGGGGACGTACGACCTGGGGATGACGGAGCGGCGTCCCGCGCGCGTCATCGCGATGAGCGTCGCGACGCCCACCAGCAGCCCGGTCGCCCGGAAGGCGCTGAGCAGCTGCCCGTAGTGGGAGCGCTCGAGGACGGCGCGGTGGTCCGAGGAGACCGCGAGGCCCACCAGTTCCCGCAGGGCGAGGCCGATCAGCAGCACCGCCAGGAGCGTCAGCGCGCCCCGCGCCACCCGGCGGCGGGCGAACGCGAGCCCGCCGAAGACGAGCGCGGCCGCGAGCAGCGCCCAGTCGTGCGGGGTCAGGGCCCAGGGGGTGAGCGGCGCCCGCGGGTCGTACAGGGCCGTGAGGAAGTCACCGGCGTCCGCGCCGCCGGCCTCCACCTCGTGGCCGAGCCAGCCCGCCCCGGCGACCGCGTACAGGCCGACGGCCAGACCGGTCCGCAGGTACGCCGCTGAACTCTCCGGTCCCGCGCGATGCAGGTCCCCGTGTGTGCCGTGGTGCAGCATGGCCATGCGTGTCCCCGCCCCCCGGAGGCTTCCGAAGCCCCTGCTGTCAGGGACACGCCGTGGGCCCGGTCAGTTCCCTTCGGTCCCTTCGGGCTTCCGGTACGTCAGCAGGTAGCGCCAGAACAGCAGTTGGCGCATGCTGCCGCCGGGCAGGAGGCGGGCCGCCTCGGCGCGGATCTCGGGGAGCCGCATGTCCGGCTGTCGCACAGGGGGCTTGAGCGGGGGCTCGTACCCGCCGCGCAGCCGCTCCGCCGCGTACACCGTCACCCGGGCCATCGCGTTGGCGGGGGACGCCACGAGGTCCCACCAGGTCGTCCCGGCGTAGCAGCCGAGCACGAGGAGGGTGCCGCCCGGGGCGAGCGCGTCGCGCAGGCGCGTGACCGTGGCGAACGGCATGTGGTGCAGGCTGGCCAGGCAGGTGACGGCGTCGTAGTGGGCCGCGGGCAGCGCCTCCTCGGTCACGTCCGCCTGCCGGAAACGGGGGCCTCCACCTAGCTCGCGGGCCTTGGCGATGACCTCCGCCGACGGGTCGAGCGCGTCGACCTCGTAACCGCGGGCCGCGAGGAGGCGGGCGAAGCGGCCGGTGCCGCAGCCGATGTCGAGGACGGTACGGCTTCTCCCCGGGCCCTCCGGCGGGGTCGGCGACGGCAGGTTCCGCAGGAGCAGCCGGTGGTAGTGGTCGTTGTGGTCGAAGGGCATGCGGGGGAGCCTCGCACATCCCTTCCGGTCACCCTGGGCGTTGCGCCCGGCCCAGCAACCCGTCGATCACGGCGTCCAGTTGCCGCGCCACGTCGTAGTCCTCGGTCAGCTCGGACCAGCGGCCCGCGAGTGCCGCGAGATGGGGGAGCTCGGCGGGGTCCACGTCCGCGAGCAGGTCGGGGAAGTGGCGCTTGCGGCCCGGGTCCTCGGCGCGGCGCTCCATCGCGTGGCGGAAGACGAGGTCTCCGTAGACGCAGTGCCAGATGGTCCGGTACGCGCGGACGGCGTCCGCGGGGGTGAGCCCGCAGTCGATGCCCGCGCCGACGATCTCCTCGACCATCCAGAGCGCGCCCTTGTCCGTGAGGTCGCCGAGGCTGAGCACCTCGACCACCCAGGGCATCCGCGCCAGCATGCCGTGCATGTGCAGGGAGACGGCGAGGAGGCGCTCGCGCGGGTCGGCGGGCAGCTCGGGGCGGGGGAGCGCGGCGGCCGTGCCGGAGAGCGTGAGCATCAGGAGCTCGTCCTTGTCGCGCACGTGGTGGTAGAGCGCCATCGGCGTCGTACCGACCTCCTTGGCGACCCGACGCATGCTCAGGGCTGCGACGCCTTCCGCCGCCAGGATGCGACGGGCGACCTCGACGATCGTCTCCGTCTGAATACGCGGGGGACGCCCCACGCGCCGCTTCTTCACCGCACCGCTGGGCCCGTCGGCTGCCTGGGCGTTCGCCGCGCCGCTGGGCCCACCGACAGTCTCGGCGTTCGCCGCGCTGCCCGGCTCTCCGGCTGCCCCGTCCGGGTCTTTCTCTGCTGCCACCCGCCCATTGTCGTGCCTGACGGCTGAGGGTGTGGCCGAGCCGGGCCGAGCCGGGGACGAGCAGGACTTGCGGAGTTTCTATACGCGTATAGTAATGTCCGTCGCATGGTGACCAAGGTGAACTCGAACGCTCCGCAAGGGCGTTGGCTGCTGCCGGTGTTGCTCACCGTGCAGTTCCTCGTCTCCCTCGACATGTCCGTCGTCAACATCGCCCTGCCCGACATGGGCGACGACCTCGGCTTCGACCCCGGCTCGCTGCTCTGGGTCGTCAATGCCTACGCGCTCGCCTTCGGCGGCCTGCTCATGCTCGGTGGGCGACTCGCCGACCTGGTCGGCCGGCGGCGCACTCTCCTCTGGGGCTTCGCGCTCTTCGGCGCGGCGAGCCTCGCGGGCGGGCTCGCCCTCACGCCGGGGCAGCTCATCGCGGCGCGGGCGGTCCAGGGCGCGGGCGCGGCGGCGCTCGCTCCCGTCGCGCTCGCCCTGATCACCGTCAACTACGCGGCGGGGCCCGCGCGGTCCCGGGCGCTCGGCCTCTGGGGCGTCTCGGGCGCGCTCGGCGGCGCGGTCGGCATCATGGCGGGGGGCCTGCTCACCGACGGGGTCGGCTGGCGCTCCGTGATGCTCGTCAACGTCCCCGTCGTGCTCGCCGCGCTCCTCGCCGCGCGCCACGGCGTGCCCGCCGACCGCCGCACAGGGCCCGCGCCCCGCCTCGACGTCACGGGCGCCCTGCTCGTCACGGCGGGAATGACGGTGCTCGTACTCGGCCTCGTGCGCACGGAGACGTACGCGTGGGGATCAGGGGTCACGCTGGGAACCCTCGGCACGGCGGCCGCGCTGCTCGGAGCCTTCGTCGCCGTCGAGGCCCGCAAGCGGGAACCCCTGCTGCGGCTCGGCCTGCTCGGCACGGCACACCGCCCCGTGCTCTCCGCGAACGTCTTCGCCCTGCTGATGTCATCCGGGCAGTTCGCCGCCTTCTACTTCACCTCGCTCTACCTCCAGCAGGTGATGGGGTACGGGCCGACGGCGGCAGGCGCCGCCTTCCTGCCGTTCTGCGCGGGCGTCGTGGCCGGGTCGACGGTCGCGACCAGGGCCGTGGGGCACTTGGGCGAGCGGGCGCTGCTCGTGACGGGCGGGCTGCTCGGGGCCGCCGGATTCGGCTGGTTCGCACTGACGGTCGAGGCGGGCGGCACGTTCCTGAGCTCCGTCCTCGGGCCCTCGCTCGTCGCGAGCGTCGGCATCGGCATGTGCTTCGTACCGCTGGGCACCGCGGCGACCAGCGGCGTCGACCCCGCGGAGACCGGCATGGCCGCCGGTCTGCTCAACAGCTCGCGCCAGCTCGGCGGCTCGCTGGGCCTCGCGGTCCTGGTCACGGTCGCCGCGCACGCCACGGGCCCGGAGCGGGACCCGGGCGCGCTCGCCGAGGGGTACGCGGCGGCCTTCGCCGTGTCGGCGGCCCTCCTGGTGGCGGCCGCCCTCGCGACAGCGGTGCTGCACGGACGCCGTACACCCACCCCGGCACCGCTGCGACCTGCGGAAACCCCCTCCGGCGCAGACACACGCGAAGAAACTTCGAAAAATCTCGGCGACGATGTCGAAACGGGCGTCTCCCGTTCGTCGCAAGGGTGAGAGGCGAGGAGAAGCCCCGCCGCCACCCGATGGGAGACCACCATGCCGCGCTACCTGACGCTGATCCGCATCGACGAGAACAACGCCCCCGAGGGCGGCCCGAGCCCCGAGATGCAGGAGCGCATGGGCGCACTGCTCGAAGAGATCACCAAGGCCGGGGTGATGCTCGACACCGCGGGCCTGAAGCCGACCTCCGAAGGCACCCGCGTGACATGGGACAAGGGCGAAGTGTCCACCACCGACGGCCCCTTCACCGAGACCAAGGAGGTCATCGGCGGCTACTCGATCTGCCAGGCCAAGGACATGGCCGAGGCGGTCGAGTGGACCACACGGTTCCTCAAGACCCACGACGACCACTGGACGATCACCGCGGAGGTCAGGGAGATCGAGGGCTGAGAGCCACAGGCTCCGAGAGCCGCCAAGACCGGCGCGCGCCTTTGCGGGTCCCGTGCGGGGATGCTCTGATGGATGGCCGTGAGCCATCCGCCGGAGCAGCCCCGCCAGGTCATCGAGACCGTCTTCCGCATGGAGTCGCCGCGCATCATCGCCGGCGTCACGCGGATCGTACGGGACGTCGGCATCGCCGAGGAGCTGGCGCAGGACGCCCTGGTGGCGGCCCTCGAACGGTGGCCCGGGGAGGGCGTCCCGGACAACCCGGGCGCCTGGCTCATGGCCACCGCCCGGCACCGCGCCATCGACCTGGTGCGCCGCCGCGAGCGCTACGCCCAGAAGCTCGCGGAGGTCGGCCGCGACCTGGAGGCCACAGCGCCCCACGTCGACGAGACCGCCGACCCCGACGCCATCGACGACGACCTGCTGCGCCTCATCTTCACGGCCTGCCACCCGGTGCTCTCCGCCGAGTCCCGCGTGGCGCTCACGCTGCGCCTCCTCGGCGGCCTGACCACCGGGGAGATCGCCCGCGCCGTGCTCGCCTCCGAGTCGACCGTGGCGCAGCGGATCGTGCGCGCCAAGCGCGCCCTCGCCGCCGGAGGCATCGACTTCGAGGTCCCCTACGGCCCGGACCGCGACGCCCGCCTCGGCTCGGTCCTCGAAGTCATCTACCTGATCTTCAACGAGGGGTACGCCGCCACGGCGGGGGACGACCTGCTGCGCCCCGCCCTGTGCGAGGACGCGCTGCGCCTCGCCCGGGTGCTCGCCGCCCTGATGCCCGACGAGTCCGAAGTGCACGGCCTGGCCGCGCTGTTGGAGCTGCAGGCCTCCCGCACGGCGGCGCGCACGGGCCCGTCAGGCGAGCCCGTGCTGCTCAAGGACCAGAACCGCACCCGCTGGAACCAGCTGCTGATCCGGCGCGGTTTCGCCGCGCTCGCGCGGGCGCAGAGCATGGCGGCCTCGCCCGCCGGGGGCCTCGGCCCGTACGCCCTCCAGGCCGCGATCGCCGCCTGCCACGCGCACGCGCACACGTACGAGGACACCGACTGGCAGCAGATCGCCGTCCTCTACGGCCTGCTCGCCGCCCGCGCCCCGTCCCCGGTGGTCGAGCTGAACCGGGCGGTCGCGGTCGCGATGGCCCAGGGCACGGAGGCCGGCCTGGTCCTGGTCGACGCGCTCGCCGCCGAGTCCGCGCTGCGCGACTACCACTTGCTGCCCAGCGTGCGCGGTGACCTGCTGGCGCGGCTCGGCCGGCGGGCGGAGGCCCGCGCGGAGTTCGAGCGGGCGGCGTCGCTGGCCAGGAACATGCGGGAACGCGAACTGCTGCTGGAGCGGGCGGCCGGCTGTTAGGGCTGTGTCCCCCGGGTGACCGGGTGGCCGATCAGCATGGTCGGGGCGCCCGCGACGCGGGTCAGGAAGACGGTCGCCGCGTTCTTCCCCTGCGGCTTCACCTTGCGCCGCAGCTCCTCCGGCTCGACGGCGGAGCCGCGCTTCTTGACGGTGAGGATGCCGACCCCGCGCTCCCGCAGCAGCGCCTTCAGCTTCTTCACGTTGAAGGGCAGCTGGTCGGTGATCTCGTACGCGGTGGCGTACGGGGTGTCGTGCCGGGCGTCGGAGGTGACGTACGCGATGGTCTCGTCGATGAGCCCGCCCCCGACCCGCGCGGCGACCTCGGCGACCAGGTGGGCGCGGATGACGGCGCCGTCCGGCTCGTACAGGTAACGCCCGACGGGACGCACCTCGGGGTCCGGCAGCATCTCGGCGAGCGAGGTCCACAGGGAGGCGCCGCCGGGCAGGAGCGTCGCGCGGTGCGAGGCGGGGGTGTCCGTGCCGAACCACAGCACGGCCTCCTTCACGTCGCCGCCGTCCGAGATCCACTCGGCGCCGGCCTCGGCGGGGATCGCCTCGTGCGGGATGCCGGGCGCGATCTTCAGCGCGGCGAGCGGGGCCTCGAGCGCGGCGCCGATCGCCCAGGACAGGGGTGGGGAGTAGGCCTCGGGGTCGAAGATCCGGCCGCGCCCGCCCCGCCGTGCCGGGTCGACGAAGACGGCGTCGTACGCGGAGGTGTCCACCTCGGTGACATCCGCCTCCCGGACCTCGATGAGGTCGGCGAGGCCGAGGGCGTCGGCGTTGGCACGGGCGACCGCGCAGGTCAGGGGGTCGCGGTCGACGGCGAGCACGGAGATCCCGGCCCGCGCGAGCGCGATGGCGTCGCCGCCGATGCCGCAGCAGAGGTCGGCGAGTGAACGGACGCCCAGGTCCCGGAAGCCCGTGGCGCGGTGGGCGGCGACGGAGGCGCGCGTGGACTGCTCGACGCCGTTCGGCGTGAAGAACATCCGGGCCGCGTCCTCGGCCCCGAACTTCGCTTCGGCCCGGCGGCGCAGCCGGGCCTGCGCGATGGCGGCGGAGACCAGGAGCGCCGGGTGCGTGCGGCGCAGCCGGGTGGCGGCGGCGAGCTCCTGCGCGGGCTCGACGTCCCGCACCTCGTCGAGCAGGGCCAGGCCCTCGTCGGTGCGCAGGGCGGCGAAGGCGGCGAGGGGGTCGCCGAGGTCGGTCTCGTGGCCGCTCGGCGTGTTCGGGTCGTTCACCTGCCCCATTGTGGGCCAGTCGGTGGATGGTGGTCGGCCGGTGGCGGTGTCGGGCCCGCGCCACGGCCTTGAACTGCGAGGATCCGGCGCCATGCAACTAGTACGACAAAAGGAAGAATCCGCCAGAAGACGGAAGAATCAGGTGCGTGTCCTGGTGGCCGCCCTGTCCGTCGCGGCGATCGCCTCGGGCTGCGTCTCCGGGGACGACTCCGACGGCGTGAGACCCGCCCACGGCCAGCAGCCGCTCAACGCCCCACCCGCCCGCGCCCTCGACGCCTACGCAAGGAAACTCGCCGCGGTCCAGGTGGCACGGGCCGCGGCGGCCAAGCGCTGGGGCCTGGCGAAGACCCCGCTCGCGGCACCCGCGCCACCCCGGACCAAGCCGCGGCTCACCACCCGCAAGGGCTTCGAGGTCAAGGGACACAAGGGCCTGCCGCCGGTCTTCACGACCATCCCCACCAAGAAGAAGGTCGTCTTCCTGACCATCGACGACGGCGCCGAGAAGGACCCTGCGCTCCTGAGGATGATGAGCGACCTGCGGATCCCGTACACCGCGTTCCTCAGCGACTACCTCGTCAAGGAGGACTACGCCTACTTCAAGAAGATGCAGTCCCGCGGCGTCGTCCTGAACAACCACACCCTCAACCACCCCTACATGCCCGGACTTTCGTACGAGGGTCAGCGCCGCGAGATCTGCGGCATGCAGGACACCATCCAGAAGCGCTACGGCAAACGCCCCAAGCTCTTCCGTCCGCCGTACGGCAACTACAACGAGGACACCCTGCGCGCCGCCAAGGCCTGCGGGATCAAGGCGGTGCCCCTCTGGGCGTCGGAGGCCTTCGCCGACCGCATGGAGTGGCGCGAGTGGGACAAGGACCTGCACCCCGGCGACATCATCCTCACGCATTTCCGGGGGCGTGAGGACTGGAAGGGAACCATGCCCGACATGGTCCGCCGGGTCATGAAGACCGTCACCGCCAAGGGGTACGCGGTGGCCAGGCTGGAGGACTACCTGTGACCCCGCGGGCGCGAGCGCACCGCCGCATCCTCGCCGCGGCCCTCCTGTGCGGAGCACTCGCGCCCGCACTGCTCACGGGCTGCGCGGACTCGGTGGACCCGATCGAGCGCCTGGGCAGAAAGGCAGCCCAGAAACTGCCACTCAAGCCTGGAGCCACGGTCGCCCCGAGCGCACCGCACCGCTGTGGGCAGGCGTCCCGCTGGGGGTCCCCCCAGGCCCTTGAGGCACTGGGGGAGGGACGGGTGGGCACAGCCCCCGGTGCCGAGCACGAGGAACCAAGGCGCCCCCCTGTCGCCGACAGGGAACCCCGGACGACCCGAACCCGTTGCCCCGAAGGGGTGCCCGAACCCCCAATCCGCTAAAGCCCGGCGCAGCCGATTGGCACTCCGCTTGACCGAGTGCTAACCCGCGTCCTAGTCTCGCTTCTGGCACTCCCCACTGGAGAGTGCCAACAGCGACGGGCAGGTCCGGCACCCGCGACGACGGATCCACCTGGTCGCCACACCTCAGACTCTTAACCCCGTGAGATCTCCGAAGGGGGAGACCGGATCGTGACGACCGCCAGCTCCAAGGTTGCCATCAAGCCGCTTGAGGACCGCATTGTGGTCCAGCCGCTCGACGCCGAGCAGACCACGGCCTCCGGCCTGGTCATTCCGGACACCGCGAAGGAGAAGCCCCAGGAGGGTGCTGTCCTCGCCGTGGGCCCGGGCCGCTTCGAGAACGGCGAGCGCCTGCCGCTCGACGTGAAGGTCGGCGATGTCGTGCTGTACAGCAAGTACGGCGGCACCGAGGTGAAGTACAACGGTGACGAGTACCTCGTCCTCTCGGCCCGCGACGTGCTCGCGATCGTCGAGAAGTAGTTCACCCAGCAGATTTGCTTTCCGAGCTGCGCCCCTGGTCACCCCGCTGATTGCCGGGCGGCGAGGGGCGTAGTTCGTTACAACCGAGTTTTCGAGAGGGCTGAATCGCTCCCATGGCGAAGATCCTGAAGTTCGACGAGGACGCCCGTCGCGCCCTTGAGCGCGGCGTCAACAAGCTTGCCGACACGGTCAAGGTGACGATCGGCCCCCGCGGCCGCAACGTCGTCATCGACAAGAAGTTCGGCGCCCCGACCATCACCAACGACGGCGTCACCATCGCCCGCGAGGTAGAGGTCGACGACCCGTACGAGAACCTCGGCGCCCAGCTGGTGAAGGAGGTGGCGACCAAGACCAACGACATCGCGGGTGACGGCACCACCACCGCCACCGTGCTCGCCCAGGCCCTCGTCAAGGAAGGTCTGCGCAACGTCGCCGCCGGCGCCTCCCCGGCCGCCCTGAAGAAGGGCATCGACGCCGCCGTCGCGGCCGTCTCCGAGGAGCTCCTCGCCACCGCCCGCCCGATCGACGACAAGGCCGACATCGCGGCCGTCGCCGGTCTGTCGGCCCAGGACCCGCAGGTCGGCGAGCTCATCGCCGAGGCGATGGACAAGGTCGGCAAGGACGGTGTCATCACCGTCGAGGAGTCCAACACCTTCGGCCTGGAGCTCGACTTCACCGAGGGCATGGCCTTCGACAAGGGCTACCTGTCGCCGTACATGGTGTCCGACCAGGAGCGTATGGAGGCCGTCCTCGACGACCCGTACATCCTGATCCACCAGGGCAAGATCTCGTCGATCCAGGACCTCCTGCCGCTGCTCGAGAAGGTCATCCAGGCCAACTCCTCGAAGCCGCTCCTGATCATCGCCGAGGACGTCGAGGGCGAGGCCCTGTCGACCCTGGTCGTGAACAAGATCCGCGGCACCTTCAACGCCGTCGCGGTGAAGGCCCCCGGCTTCGGCGACCGCCGCAAGGCGATGCTCGGCGACATGGCCACCCTCACCGGTGCCACCGTCATCGCCGAGGAGGTCGGCCTCAAGCTCGACCAGGTCGGCCTCGACGTGCTCGGCACCGCCCGCCGCGTCACCATCACCAAGGACGACACCACGATCGTCGACGGCGGCGGCAACAAGGCCGACGCCGACGCCCGCGTCGCCCAGATCAAGGCCGAGATCGAGGCCACGGACTCCGACTGGGACCGCGAGAAGCTCCAGGAGCGCCTCGCGAAGCTGGCCGGCGGCGTGTGCGTCATCAAGGTCGGCGCCGCCACCGAGGTGGAGCTGAAGGAGAAGAAGCACCGTCTGGAGGACGCCATCTCCGCGACCCGCGCCGCGGTCGAGGAGGGCATCGTCTCCGGTGGTGGCTCGGCTCTGGTGCACGCCGTCAAGGTCCTCGAGGGCAACCTCGGCAAGGAGGGCGACGAGGCCACCGGTGTCGCCGTCGTCCGCCGCGCCGCCGTCGAGCCGCTGCGCTGGATCGCCGAGAACGCCGGCCTCGAGGGCTACGTCATCACCTCGAAGGTCGCCGAGCTCGAGAAGGGCTTCGGCTTCAACGCCGCGACCGGTGAGTACGGCGACCTGGTCAAGGCCGGCGTCATCGACCCGGTCAAGGTCACCCGCTCCGCCCTGGAGAACGCCGCGTCGATCGCCTCCCTGCTCCTCACGACCGAGACCCTGGTCGTCGAGAAGCCGGCCGAGGAAGAGGCCGACGCCGGTCACAGCCACGGTCACGGCCACTCGCACTGACCGCTGCGCCCGCTTGAACGGTGACTGAGGCCCGGCTTCCCTTACGGGGAGCCGGGCCTCAGTCCTTTCCGGCTTCGCGTCTGCCTGGTTGCGCTTACGTGGCCGGGTGCGGGCCGTGGTCCGTCCTCGCGCAGTTCCCCGCGCCCCTTACGGGGCGCCCCCGCCCCCGGAGCTACTGCGGCCCGTACTTGCGGCCCGTCCGCGACGTGACCCCGCCCAGCAGATTCCGCGGCGTCACCTTCACCACCCCCATCAGCGCCTTGTACCGCGGGTCGGGGACGGACAGTGTCTTGCCGCGGGCGAGGTCGGCCAGAGCGACCGCGACCAGCTTGTCCGCGTCGAGCCACATCCAGTTGGGGATGTTCGACGTACCCATCCCGGCACGCTGGTGGAACTCCGTGCGTACGAAGCCGGGGCAGAGCGCCATCAGCCGCACCCCGGACCCGGCCAAGTCCTTCGCCGCGCCCTGCGTGAACTGCACGACCCACGCCTTGGACGCGCCGTACGTCCCGCGCGGCACGAACGCCGCCACCGACGCCACGTTCACGACACCGCCGCGGCCGCGGTCCCGCATCGACGCCGTCGCCGCCGACGTCAGCCGGAGCACCGCCTCGCAGTGCACCTTGAGCATCGTCAGCTCGTCCTCGAGCGACACCTCCAGATAGCGGCCCTTGTTGCCGAACCCCGCGTTGTTGATCAGCAGGTCGACCGCGTCCCTCCGGTTCGACAGCCGCTGCTCGACCGCCTCGATGCCCGCGTCCGTCGCGAGGTCGGCGGTGAGCACCTCCGCCTCGATGCCGTGCCGGTCGTGCAGCTCGGTCGCCTGTTCGCGCAGCCGCTTGGTGTCGCGAGCCACCAGCACGAGGTTGTGCCCGTCACCCGCGAGGCGCCGCGCGAAGGCGGCGCCGATGCCGGCGGTAGATCCCGTAATCAGAGCCGTAGTCATGGCCCAAGGCTAGTGAGATCCCGTGACCGCGTGCTGCGCCACGTACTTGCGCGCGCGTGCGGCCGTCTCCGGGTGCAGTGCGTCGCCCGCCGCGAGCAGCTGCGGCAGCAGCGCCTTCTCCGTCGTGACGGCCCGGTACTGCAGGCCGACGGTGACCTCGTGCGCCGGTCGGTGCAGGATCTCGATGCGGTCCCCGGCCCGGATCTCACCCGGTTCGATGACCCGCAGATACGCGCCGGGGGCGTCCCCCTCGGTGAACCGCTTGATCCACCCCTTCTCGCCGAGGTGGCCCTGGAACGTACGGCAGGGAATGCGGCCGCTCGTCACCTCCAGCACCAGATCGGCACCTATCCGCCAGCGCTCGCCGATCCTCGCGCCGTTCACGTCGACCCCGGACGTCGTGAGGTTCTCGCCGAAGGAGCCGTCGGGCAGGGCCCGCCCGAGCGTCCGCTCCCAGGAGTCGAGGTCCTCGCGGGCGTAGGCGTACACCGCCTGGTCGTCGCCTCCGTGGTGCCGCAGGTCGGAGATCTCGTCACCCTCGACGCCGCTGCCGCCGACCCCCTTCGCGCCCGGCGCGGCGACGCGCACGGGTCCGGGGACCGGGCGCTTGTCGATGCCGGTGAGACCGGAGGGCGCGGCGGTGTGGTCGGACGGCTTGTGGCGGCCCACATTGACAGAAAGAAGCTTCATGGCAGGCAGGCTAAGGGAGTCACCCTCAAAGACGCGACGTAATATTTCGCGACATGTCCAAGCGTCGCTTATGATCGAACCATGATCGAGGCCCGTCATCTCCGTGTGCTGCGCGCCGTGGCCGCCACCGGCTCCTTCTCGGCCGCGGCCCGTGAGCTCGGCTGCACCCAGCCCGCCGTCAGCCAGCAGATGAAGGCACTCGAAGCCTCGGCCGGCACGCCGCTGCTGATCCGCACGGGCCGTGAGATGCGCCTGACGCAGGCGGGCGAGGCCCTCGTCCGGCACGCGGCGGGCATCCTCGCCGGGCTCACCGCCGCCGAGGAGGAGGTCGCCGCGATCGCGGGCCTGCGCGCGGGCCGGGTCCGGCTCGTCTCCTTCCCCAGCGGCAGCTCGACCCTCGTCCCCTGCGCCCTCGCGGCCTTGCGTGCGGCACATCCCGGCACGCGCGTCTCGCTCGTGGAGGCCGAACCGCCGCGCTCCGTGGAGATGCTGCGCGAGGGCGACTGCGACGTGGCGCTGGCGTTCCGGTACGAAGGGGCGACGGCGGCGGAGGAGTGGAGCGACCTCGTCGTGCGTCCGCTGCTCGCGGACCGGCTCGTCGGCCTCGTGCCGGAGGGGCACCGGCTCGCCGACGCGGCATCGGTCACCATCGGGGAGTTCGCGGACGAGTCGTGGATCGCGGGCTGCCCCCGCTGCCGCAGGCAACTGGTGGAGGTCTGCGAGAGCGCGGGCTTCGTGCCCCGGATCGATTTCGCGACCGACGACTATCCGGCGGTGATCGGCCTGGTCGGGGCCGGCCTCGGGGTGGCGGTGCTGCCCGAACTCGCGATCGAGTCGGTGCGCCCCAAGGGCGCCCGCACCGTGACGGTGGAGCCTGCCGTGCAGCGGGAGATCGTCGCGCTCACCCTGCCGGATCTGGCGCAGGTGCCTGCCGTCGCCGCCACGCTGGACCACCTCGCGCGGGCCGCGGCCCGCTGATCGGCACCCCCGCGGGGGCGCCTTGTGAAGAAACGTTCCTTCAGCTGTGGGACACGGCGCTGTGGGACACGGCGCCGCTCGTCGAGGCGGACGCCGTGACGAGCCGGTTGCGGGCCCGCCCCATCAGCTCTTCGCGCTCGTCCTCGGTCAGCCCGCCCCATACGCCGTAGGGCTCGCGCACCGCGAGCGCGTGCGCGGCGCACTCCGCCCGCACCGGGCACCGCATGCAGACCTCCTTGGCCGAGTTCTCGCGTGCACTGCGAGCCGCTCCCCGCTCGCCCTCCGGGTGGAAGAAGAGTGAGCTGTCGACCCCGCGGCAGGCCGCGAGGAGCTGCCAGTCCCACAGATCTGCGTTCGGTCCGGGAAGGCGGGAGAAATCTGCCATTGCTGGTCCCCTTGGTGCCGTTCTGACGCGGATACGGTGCCGATGACCGTACATCTACTGTCTAAGGAGATGAAAATATGACTCATTGCGAATCTAGCCATAGACACCAGTAAAAGGGAAGAAAAGGCGCTAAATGGGGCATAGGTTGTGATGAAAGGTTGAGGGTGTCCCGCGCGCTCTGCGCTGTGTCCGCCCCCTCACGTAGAGTGCCGAAGGTGGCTGACCGCCCCGTAACTCTTTCGGGTGACCGTCGTTGAGAGTGCGGAGGCGGTTGAAGAAACAAGCGCTCGGGCAGGTGTCCGAGAGCGTCAACCGCACAGGTGACGAATAAGTACCAGCCTGGAGGCTCAAGGTGACGCGCAGCAGCTGTGAGAGCCGCGGAGGACAGTCATGACATCGGTCCTCGTCTGCGACGACTCCCCGCTTGCCCGAGAGGCGCTCCGCCGCGCGGTCGCGACCGTGCCCGGCGTAGAGCGTGTGACGACTGCGGCCAACGGCGAGGAAGTCCTCCGCCGCTGGGGCGCCGACCGCTCGGACCTGATTCTGATGGACGTACGCATGCCCGGTCTCGGGGGTGTGGAGACCGTCCGGCGGCTGCTGTCCGCCGACCCGGGTGCGCGCATCATCATGCTCACCGTCGCCGAGGACCTGGACGGGGTCGCACTCGCGGTCGCGGCCGGCGCCCGCGGCTATCTGCACAAGGACGCCTCGCGCGCCGAGCTGCGGGCGACCGTCACCCAGGCGCTCGCCGACCCGACGTGGCGGCTCGCGCCGCGCAGACTGCGCTCGGCCGAGATGGGCGCCGCGCCCACCCTCACCGCGCGTGAGATCCAGGTCCTCGAAGGCATGAGCCACGGCCGCTCGAACGCGGAGATCGGCCGTGAGCTCTTCCTCTCCGAGGACACGGTGAAGACGCACGCCAGGCGCCTGTTCAAGAAGCTCGGCGCCTCGGACCGGGCACACGCCGTGGCGCTCGGATTCCGCTGGGGTCTGGTCCGCTGAGTGCACCGCCACGGGGGCACGGCGATCCCCGTCCGCCACCCGGTGGGCGGGGCGGCCGACGCCCGTGGCTGCTTGTTTCGCCGCCGATGCCGCATCCTTGAGGTGTGGAGTTCCTCGGGGACGAGTCGATCGAGCGGGAGGGGAGGGCGCAGGAGATGAGTTCCGGCGCACCTGCTCATAACGCTTCAGTGCACAACTACGGACGCGGTGCCACGGATCAGTCGCCGTCAAGGCACCATGGACCGATGCGCGATGACAAGACGACGGTGATCGGTGCCCTCGTTCTTCGCGCTGTGGAGGGCGACGAGCAGGCCACCCACGACCTGCTGGCACACGTCCACCCCCTCGCGCTGCGCTACTGCCGCACCCGTCTGTCCCGGCTTCCGGGTGACGCACGGCACTTCGTGGAGGACCTGGCCCAGGAAGTCTGTGTCGCCGTCCTCCTCGCCCTGCCGCGCTACAAGGACACGGGGCGCCCCTTCGAAGCCTTCGTCTTCGCGATCGCGGCGCACAAGGTCGCCGACCTGCAGCGTGCGGCCATGCGGCACCCCGGGTCCACCGCGGTGCCCTCCGACGAGATGCCCGAGCGGCCCGACGACTCGCTCGGCCCGGAGGAGCGCGCGCTGCTCAGCAGCGACGCGGAGTGGGCCAAGAAGCTCCTCGCCAACCTCCCGGAGAACCAGCGCGAGCTGCTTCTCCTGCGGATCGCCGTCGGCCTCACGGCCGAGGAGACCGGACAGATGCTGGGGATGTCCCCCGGGGCGGTGCGGGTCGCGCAGCACCGGGCTCTCAGCCGTCTGCGGGCGCTCGCCGAGCAGTGAGGCCCGGCTGTCCACGGGTGCTCGCCGAGCGCTGAGCGCCGCCGTACGAACGTACAAAGAACCGCGATGATCTTGATCGTGGAATGAGACACCCTCGAAGCCCGTTAGCATGGACATCCGCACCGATCAAGGCCATTTGGGGAAGGTGTCATGACTGCAAACGGCGGTTCTTCGACTGGGGTGCCCGAGAAATTCGCGACACTCGGGCTGACCTACGACGACGTGCTGCTGCTGCCGGGCGCGTCGGACATGGCGCCCGACCAGATCGACACCTCCTCGCTCGTCTCCAAGAACGTCCGGGTGAACGTCCCGCTGCTCTCCGCGGCGATGGACAAGGTCACCGAGGCCCGCATGGCGATCGCCATGGCGCGCCAGGGCGGCGTCGGTGTGCTGCACCGCAACCTCTCCATCGCGGACCAAGCCAACCAGGTCGACCTGGTGAAGCGCTCCGAGTCCGGCATGGTCACCGACCCGATCACGGTGCACCCGGACGCGACGCTCGGTGAGGCCGACGCGATCTGCGCGAAGTTCCGCATCAGCGGTGTCCCGGTGACCGACGCGGCGGGCAAGCTGCTCGGCATCGTCACCAACCGCGACATGGCCTTCGAGAACGACCGCAGCCGTCAGGTCCGCGAGGTCATGACGCCCATGCCGCTGGTCACCGGCAAGGTCGGCATCTCCGGCGTGGACGCCATGGAGCTGCTGCGCCGCCACAAGATCGAGAAGCTGCCGCTGGTCGACGACGCGGGCATCCTCAAGGGCCTCATCACGGTCAAGGACTTCGTGAAGGCCGAGAAGTACCCGAACGCCGCCAAGGACGGCGAGGGCCGCCTGCTGGTCGGCGCCGCCGTCGGTGTCGCGGGTGACGCCTTCGAGCGCGCCCAGGCCCTGGTCGCCGCGGGCGTCGACTTCATCGTCGTCGACACCGCGCACGGCCACTCCCGCCTGGTCGGCGACATGGTCGCCAAGATCAAGTCGGACGCCCCGCGCGTGGACGTCATCGGCGGCAACATCGCCACCCGCGAGGGCGCCCAGGCGCTCATCGACGCCGGTGTCGACGGCATCAAGGTCGGCGTCGGCCCCGGCTCCATCTGCACCACCCGTGTCGTCGCCGGCATCGGCGTACCGCAGGTAACAGCCATCTACGAAGCGTCGCTCGCCGCCAAGGAGGCCGGTGTCCCGGTCATCGGCGACGGCGGCCTGCAGTACTCCGGAGACATCGCCAAGGCGCTCGTCGCCGGCGCGGACACGGTCATGCTGGGCTCGCTCCTCGCCGGCTGCGAGGAGTCGCCGGGCGAGCTGATGTTCATCAACGGCAAGCAGTTCAAGTCGTACCGCGGCATGGGCTCGCTGGGCGCGATGCAGACCCGCGGCGAGCGCAAGTCCTTCTCCAAGGACCGCTACTTCCAGGAGGGCGTCGCCTCCGACGAGAAGCTGGTGCCCGAGGGCATCGAGGGCCAGGTGCCCTACCGCGGCCCGCTCTCGGCGGTCGTCCACCAGCTGGTGGGCGGACTGCGCCAGTCGATGTTCTACGTCGGCGGACGCACCGTCCCCGACCTCCAGGCCAACGGCCGCTTCGTCCGCATCACGTCCGCGGGTCTCAAGGAGAGCCACCCGCACGACATCCAGATGACGGTCGAGGCACCGAACTACAGCCGTACGAAGTAGCCTGTCGGCTCCACACGCACGCGAGAGGGGCGGCCCCGGATCAACCGGGACCGCCCCTTCCGTGTGCGTCGGGGATACTGGACAGGCAGACCAAGAGGGAAAGGCCCCACAACGTGACTGAGATCGAGATCGGGCGCGGCAAGCGCGGCCGCCGCGCGTACGCCTTCGACGACATCGCCGTCGTACCGAGCCGGCGCACCCGCGACCCGAAGGAGGTCTCGATCGCGTGGCAGATCGACGCCTACCGCTTCGAGCTGCCCTTCCTGGCGGCCCCGATGGACTCCGTGGTCTCTCCGCAGACCGCCATCCGCATCGGTGAGCTGGGCGGCCTCGGCGTCCTGAACCTCGAAGGCCTCTGGACGCGGTACGAGGACCCGCAGCCGCTGCTCGACGAGATCGCCGAGCTCGACTCGGAGACCGCGACCCGCCGCCTCCAGGAGATCTACGCGGCCCCGATCAAGGCCGACCTGATCGGACAGCGCATCAAGGAGGTGCGCGACGCGGGCGTCGTCACCGCCGCCGCGCTCTCGCCGCAGCGCACCGCCGAGTTCTCCAAGGCCGTCGTCGACGCCGGCGTGGACATCTTCGTGATCCGCGGCACCACCGTCTCCGCCGAGCACGTCTCCGGAGCCGCCGAGCCGCTGAACCTGAAGCAGTTCATCTACGAGCTCGACGTCCCGGTCATCGTCGGCGGCTGCGCCACGTACACCGCGGCCCTGCACCTGATGCGCACCGGCGCCGCGGGCGTCCTGGTCGGCTTCGGCGGCGGCGCCGCGCACACCACGCGCAACGTCCTGGGCATCCAGGTCCCGATGGCCACCGCCGTCGCCGACGTCGCGGCCGCCCGCCGTGACTACATGGACGAGTCCGGCGGCCGGTACGTGCACGTCATCGCCGACGGCGGCGTGGGCTGGTCCGGCGATCTGCCCAAGGCCATCGCGTGCGGCGCCGACTCCGTGATGGTGGGCTCCCCGCTTGCCCGCGCCACGGACGCGCCCGGCAAGGGCCACCACTGGGGCATGGAGGCCGTCCACGAGGATGTGCCGCGCGGCAAGAAGGTCGACCTCGGCACGGTCGGCACCACCGAGGAGATCCTCACCGGCCCGTCGCACATCCCGGACGGCTCGATGAACTTCTTCGGAGCGCTGCGCCGCGCCATGGCGACCACGGGCTACAGCGAGCTCAAGGAGTTCCAGCGCGTCGAGGTGACGGTCGCGGACTCGCAGCACAAGCGCTGACGGATCGTTCGCGAAAGGGCCCCGGTACTTCGTACCGGGGCCCTTTTCGTCGTCCCTTTTCGTCGTCACAGACGGTGGGCGGCGCCCGCCGGAGTAGCACCCCTGGTGTCCAGGAGCAGTTGGGCCTTCACCGCGAGCCCCTGGAGGTCGTACGTGCGGTGGTGCTGGAGCAGGATCGTCAGGTCGGCGTCGGCGGCCGCCTCGTATAGGGAGTCCGCGCGCGGGACGGGGCGGCCGAGCACGCTCCAGCTGGGCACGTAGGGGTCGTGGTAGCTGACGGCCGCGCCGAGCTCCATGAGGCGGGTCGCCACCTCCTGCGCGGGCGCGCCCTGCTGGTCGGCGAGGTCGGGCTTGTAGGTGACGCCGAGGAGCAGGACGCGGGCGCCGCGGGCGGACTTGCCGTGTTCGTTGAGCAGGGTCGCCGAGCGCTGGATGACGTACTGCGGCATGCGGTCGTTGACCTGCTGGGCCAGCTCGACCATGCGCAGGGGGCGGACGCCGCGGGACGGGTTCGGGATGTCCAGGGGGACGCCGTGGCCGCCGACTCCGGGCCCGGGGCGGAAGGCCTGGAAGCCGAACGGCTTGGTCTCGGCGCAGCGGATGACGTCCCACAGGTCGATGCCGAGGTCGTGGCAGAGGACCGCCATCTCGTTGACCAGGGCCATGTTCACGTGCCGGTAGTTGGTCTCCAGGAGGTGGACGGTCTCGGCCTCGCGGGGGCCCCGGGCGCGGACGACCTTGTCGGTGAGCCGGCCGTAGAAGGCGGCGGCCGATTCGGTGCAGGCCGGGGTGAGGCCGCCGATGACCTTGGGGGTGCCCGCGTAGCCGTGCGTGCGGTTGCCGGGGTCGAGGCGGCCGGGGGAGTACGCGAGGTGGAAGTCGCGGCCCGCCCGCAGGCCCGAACCCGACTCGAGGATCGGGCGGAGGAATTCCTCGGTGGTCCCCGGGTAGGCGGGGGATTCGAGGATCACGGTGGTGTGCGGACGCAGGCGCGCGGCCAGCGCCCCGGCCGCCTCGGCGACCTGGCTCAGGTCGAGCGAGCGGTCCGCGGCAGGCGGGGTGGGGGCGCAGATGACGGCGGTGCGGACCCGGCCGAGCTCGGCCGGGTTGACGGTCGGCCGGAAGCCCCCCGAGAGCATCCGGCGGACGTCGGCGGCGGTGAGGGTGCCTTCGGCGCCGTCGCAGGGCAGCCGGCCGCCGGCCAGGTCGGCGGCGCGGACCGGGTCGTAGCCGATGGTGGCGATGCCGCCGGAAACGGCGGCCTGGGCGAGGGGCAGGCCGAGGTGGCCGAGGCCGATGACAGCGAGATCTGCGGGCATGGCGGTGGGCCGTCCTCCCAATAGCCGGACCGGGACGAGTGCGCAAGCCCTGTGGACAAGGCGGAGCAGCGCAATGTCAGACTAGGAGTAAATATGACCGATTTGCGGTATTGCACCGCGTGGAGCTCCGGAGTGTTGTCCACAGGCTGGGTTCGTGTTCAGCGGGCGACGGAGAAATCTGGGCATGATGTGAGTCCGACCACACCCGATCTCAACGGGAGGCAGCGGTGAGGACAGCGACACTGGGGCCGGCCGAGCGTGCCGAGTCACTTGCGGGAATGGCCGAACGGGAGCTGGACATCCTGGTCGTCGGCGCGGGCGTGGTCGGCGCCGGGACGGCACTCGACGCGGTGACCCGCGGCCTGTCCACCGGCCTCGTCGAGGCGCGGGACTGGGCCTCCGGCACGTCGAGCCGGTCGAGCAAGCTGATCCACGGCGGCCTCCGCTATCTGGAGATGCTCGACTTCGCGCTGGTGCGCGAGGCCCTGAAGGAGCGCGGCCTGCTCCTGGAGCGCCTCGCCCCCCACCTCGTGAAGCCCGTGCCGTTCCTCTACCCCTTGCAGCACAAGGGCTGGGAGAGGGTGTACGCCGGATCGGGCGTCGCGCTCTACGACGCCATGTCCATGTCCCGCGGACACGGCCGCGGCCTGCCCATGCACCGCCACCTGACACGCCGCCACGCCCTGCGCGTCGCCCCCTGCCTGAAGAAGGACGCCCTGGTCGGCGCCATGCAGTACTACGACGCCCAAATGGACGACGCGCGTTACGTGGCCACCTTGGTCCGCACCGCTTCGGCGTACGGCGCGAAGGTCGCCAACCGCGCGAAGGTCACCGGCTTCCTCCGCGAGGGCGAGCGCGTCGTCGGCGCCCGCGTGCAGGACGTCGAGGGCGGCGGGGAGTACGAGATCCGCGCCAAGCAGGTCGTCAACGCGACCGGTGTGTGGACGGACGACACCCAGGCCATGGTCGGTGAGCGCGGCCAGTTCCACGTCAGGGCGTCCAAGGGCATCCACTTGGTCGTGCCCAAGGACCGGATCAACGCCTCCACCGGACTGATCCTGCGCACCGAGAAGAGCGTCCTCTTCGTCATCCCGTGGGGGCGGCACTGGATCATCGGGACGACCGACACGGACTGGGACCTGGACAAGGCGCACCCGGCCGCCTCCAGCGCCGACATCGACTATCTCCTGGAGCATGTGAACTCGGTGCTCGCCGTGCCCCTCTCCCGGGACGACGTCCAGGGGGTGTACGCCGGGCTCCGGCCGCTGCTCGCCGGCGAGTCGGACGCCACGAGCAAGCTGTCCCGCGAGCACACGGTCGCGCATCCGGCGCCGGGCCTCGTGGTCGTCGCGGGCGGCAAGTACACGACGTACCGCGTGATGGCCAAGGACGCCGTCGACGAGGCGGTGCACGGCCTCGACCAGCGGGTCGCCGACTGCGTCACGGAGGACATCCCCCTCGTCGGCGCCGAGGGGTACAAGGCGCTGTGGAACGCCCGCGCGAGGATCGCCGCGCAGACGGGTCTTCATGTGGTGCGCGTGGAGCACCTGTTGAACCGGTACGGCTCGATGGCCGAGGAAGTGCTCGAACTCATCACCAACGACCCGGACCTGGGCAAACCGCTGCCGGGCGCCGACGACTACCTCCGCGCCGAGGTGGTCTACGCCGCGTCCCACGAAGGCGCACGCCACCTCGACGACGTCCTGACGCGGCGGACCCGCATCTCGATCGAGACGTTCGACCGCGGCACGCGCAGCGCCCGGGAGTGCGCCGAGCTGATGGCACCCGTTCTCGGCTGGGACAAGGACCAGATCGAGCGGGAGGTGCAGCACTACGAGAAGCGGGTGGAGGCCGAGCGGGAGTCGCAGCGGCAGCCGGACGACCTGACGGCGGACGCGGCGCGGCTCGGAGCGCCGGACATCGTGCCGCTCTCCTAGTGAGTACGTCCGGCCCAGGGGTACTTCCGGCTGTTTTGCGGCGAGTTGAAGGACGGCCGTCGCGGTGAACGCCCGGGTGCGGGTGGCGTAGGGTGCGTGCGCCCGGGACGACGGTGACGGCCGGGGCTTGCCTCGGATGGTCGGTGGCGGAAGAGTATGGCCGGTATTCAGCGCTGTGTTGGCATGCCGGTACCTCCTCGTGCGCTGTCCCTCATGAGGGACGGGACGGGGGGCGGGCAGGGGGTCGTTGGACCCTGGGCGTCGGCCGGTCCCCGAGTAAGGGACAATGAAGGCTCTGTCAGGGCGGGTTGCTCGGGTAGCAGCGGTAGCAGCAGAGGGGACGCATGTCGGACGCGGAGCAGACGGGTGACGCCCGTCGGGACAAGAGCCAACGTCTCCTCGCCGGCCGGTACCGGCTGGGAGAGGTGCTCGGCCGCGGCGGCATGGGCACCGTCTGGCGCGCCAAGGACGAGACCCTTGGTCGTACGGTCGCGGTGAAGGAACTGCGTTTCCCCTCCAGCATCGACGAGGAGGAGAAGCGGCGGCTCATCACGCGTACGTTGCGTGAGGCGAAGGCGATCGCGCGGATCCGCAACACCAGCGCCGTGACCGTCTACGACGTGGTCGACGAGGACGACCGGCCGTGGATCGTCATGGAGCTGGTCGAGGGCAAGTCGCTCGCGGAGGCGATCCGCGAGGACGGCACGCTCACGCCGCGGCGGGCGGCCGAGGTCGGCCTCGCCATCCTCGACGTGCTGCGGTCCGCGCACCGCGAGGGCATCCTGCACCGCGACGTGAAGCCGTCGAACGTGCTGATCGCCGAGGACGGTCGCGTCGTGCTGACGGACTTCGGCATCGCGCAGGTCGAAGGCGACCCGTCGATCACGTCCACCGGCATGCTCGTCGGCGCCCCGTCCTACATCTCTCCGGAGCGCGCCCGCGGCCACAAGCCGGGCCCCGCGGCCGACCTGTGGTCGCTGGGCGGCCTGCTGTACGCGGCCGTGGAGGGCGTGCCCCCGTACGACAAGGGGTCGGCCATCGCGACCCTCACCGCGGTGATGACGGAGGACGTCGAAAAGCCGGTGAACGCGGGCCCGTTGGAGAAGGTCATCTACGGCCTGCTCGCCAAGGACCCGGAGCAGCGGCTCGACGACGCGGGAGCGCGGGCGCTCCTCATGGACGTCATCCACGCGCCCGAGGCCAAGGCCGTGCGGGAGCCGGTGGAGGCGACCAAGGTGGTGCCGCTGCCGCCCGTGCCGCCGAACCAGCCGCCGAAGGCTCCGAAGACGCCGAGGACGCCGTTGTCCACGCGGCTCACGAAGTCCGCGAGGACCACGAAGGGTTCCGGTGCCGTCGGCGGTGCCGCGGGCGCCGGTGCGGCCGGCGCGGCCGGTGTTTCGGGTGGCGCCGCCGGATCGCCCGCTTCTGCCGGGAGCACCGGGGCCGCAGGGGCTGCCGGGACTGCCGGGGCCGCCGGGACCAGTGGTTCCACGGGGTCGGCCGCGCGCAAGGCCGAGGAGGTCGCCGACCGGCTGAAGGGCGCCCTTCATTCGGTGCGGAAGACGGCCGCGACGGCTCCGGCCGCCGGCGAGCGCGGCACCGGGGCGGCCACGACCCGCTCCGCGTCCACCTCCGCCGGATCCCCCGCCAACGGCCGGAGCGTGCCGCCGCGGGTGCCGCCCAAGGCGTCGCTCACCGATGTGGTGCCGCGCCGGACGCTGGTGATCGTGTCCGTGGTGGCCCTGCTCGCCGTGCTCGGCACGGTGCTCGCCTTCGCGCTGTCCGGTGGCGGCGAGGGCGACTCCGGCAAGGACAGCAAGGGCGGCGACAAGGCCGCGTCCAGCGGGGCGACCGCCGGTGGCGACGGCCAGGGCGATGCCGACAAGGACGCGGGCAAGGACACCGGCAAGGAAACGGACAAGGGCTCCGGGGCCGACGACGGCAAGGGCAAGGAAGAGAGCCCCGACCCGGACGAGGGCAAGGGCACCGACCCCAGCAAGGGCGACGACGACGGCAAGAAGCCGGAGGACGGCGCCGAAACGACGTACAAGCACTCCCAGGGCTTCGAGATCGGGCTCCCGAAGGGGTGGAAGTACCAGTCCACGGGCCGCGCGGGCGCGCGGTTCGGCGGGCCCAACGGCCAGAAGCTGCTGGTCGGCTGGACCACCACGCCCAAGGACAACCCGGTCGGCGACTGGAAGAACCAGGAGAAGTTCATGGTCCGGCCGCAGTACGACCGGATCCGGATAGAGAAGGTCGGCTTCCGCGGCTGGAACACCGCCGACTGGGAGTTCACCTATGTGGACGGCGGGACCAAGTACCGGTCCATCGACCGCGGCTTCGTCGTCAACGGCGGGCTGGGCTACGGAATCATGTACACCGCCAAGGCCGACGCATGGGGCGGCGAGGAGCGGCGGAGCGCGTGGCGGACGTTCACAAGGACGTTCGAGCCGAAGTCCTGAGCTGAGATCTCGTATCCCCTCATTGCGGTTCGCCCACGGCACGTATCGTGAGTGCTTGCGGACCGTACACAGCCGCAACGGGCCGCAAGACGAACGGATTTGACCACCGGGCGGACGGGGAAGGCATCGTGGACGACTACGCGGGTCGGGTGCTCGCCGACCGCTACCGCCTGCCGCTGCCGCCTTCCGACGCGTACGAACTCGCCGAGTCACGCGCCTTCGACACGTACAGCGGGCAGGAAGTGCTCGTCAGGCAGGTCCCGCTGCCCGAGATCGTCGACGCGGAGATGCTCGACGAGGAGCACGACCTGCCCGACGGCTTCGCGCCGCGGGCGGGGAGCGGCGGGGCCGGTGTGCGGCGGGCCGCGGCACGGACGACGCGCAGGCCGGCGGAGCCGGCGGTGCGGCGCGCCATCGAGGCGGCGCAGACCGCCGCGCAGATACCGGACCACCCCCGGCTCGACCAGGTCTTCGACGTGTTCGCGGAGGGCGGTTCGCTGTGGATCGTCAGCGAGTTGGTGGCGGCCAGGCCGCTGGCGGCGCTCCTCGCGGACCGGCCGCTGAGTCCGTACCGGGCCGCCGAGGTCGCGGCGGACGTCCTCGCGGCGCTGCGCGTCCTGCACGGGCACGGCTGGGTCCACCGGAACATCACCGCGCGGACCGTCCTTATCTGCGACGACGGCCGCGTGATGCTGACGGGTCTGGCGGCCGGAGCGGCCGAGGAGGCGCTCTGCGGGTACGACCCACGGCCGGTGGAGGCGGGGGAGCCCGCCGGTTCGGCGGGGTCGGTCGGCAATGTGGCCGGGCACGCCGGCGCGCCTGCCGAGGGGGCGTACGAGACCGGGGACACGGAGCTCGCCCCCGCCCCGGAGTCCGCCGCGAGCAGCGCGCGGGCCGGGCGCACGGGCGCGGCCGCGGCGTACCGCGCGGGAGCGAGGGCCGCGGCGCGGGCGACCGAAGAGGACGCCGAGGGCCGGGGGCCAGGCCCGACCGGGCAGATACCCGACCCGTACGGCGTGGCGGGCAGGCAGCCGCCCTGGCACGGCGCCGTGCCGCGGAACGGAATCCCGGCGGCGCGGACCACGGCGGACGAGAGCGGCGGCCCGCAGGGGGACACGTACGAGCAGGGCCACGGGGACACAGGGGACACAGGGGACACACGCGAGCAGGCCCGTGGGGGATGGGACGACGGTTCCGCCGACGGAGCCCCCTCGCGTGGCCCCTCCACCGCCCTGGCCGCCGAGCGCGCCCGGCACGCGCGCATGGTGGTGGTCGGCGCCGTCACCGAGCGGTGGGCGCCCGAGCAGGCCGGCCCCGTGCACGAGAACTGGCGGCTCGCCGCGCCGATAGGCCCCTCCACCGACCTGTGGGCCCTGGGGGCACTGCTCTTCCGCGCCGTGCAGGGACACGCGCCCTACCCGGAGGACAGCCCGGCCGAACTCGTCCAGCTCGTCTGCGCCGAGCCGCCCGCCTTCGCCGAGGAGTGCGGCCCGCTGCGGCCCGTGGTCGAGTCGCTGCTGCGTCAGGACCCCACCGAGCGGCTCGACTTCGAGGAGCTGAGCGGCTGGCTGCGCTCGCTGGTGCGGTCCGCGCCCGAGCCGGAGGCCGGGGCGCACGTCGTGCCGGTGCCGCCGTACGACGCGGGCCGGCTGCCCGTCGTACGCCGCCGTGGCGAGGTCGTGCGCAAGCGACGCGGCGCCGCGGCGGCCGCTGCCGCGGGGAACGGGCAGGGGAACGGCCACGGGCGGCACAAGCGCGGCAAGGGGCCGGCCCGCGTGCCGCAGAGCCGTGGCCCGGCCCGGCCCCGTTCGCTCGGGCGGCTGCTGCTGATCGCCATTCTGGTCGGGCTCGCCGCGGCCATCGTGTACGCCATGGTGTTCATGCCCAAGGCGGATGACGGGGCGTCGGGTGACCGCGCGGGGACGGCGGGCGAGGTCAGCTCGGCCCCGCAGGCCCCGGGGGAACCCACCGAAGGCAAGGACAAAGACACAGAGAAAGAGAAAGAAAAAGAGAAAAACAGAGACAAAGACAAAGACGAAGACGAGTCCGGCAAGAACCCCGGTTCGCAGGAACCGCAGACCACCAACCCCGACCTGCCGCAGGGATTCACCCTCCGCAAGGACCCCGAGGGCTTCCACGTCGCCGTCGCCGGCGGCTGGGACCGGCAGCCCAAGAACGGCCGGGGCCAGGTCCGTTACACGCACGCCGGCTTCGAGCTGCTGATCGTGCCCGGGCGCGACACCACCGACGGCTACGGCAGCGACCCCATGAAGTACCAGCGTGAGGACGAGCGCGAGCTGCAGCCCTTCCGTGACTCGTCCTGGGCGACCTCCAGCGGCATGCGCCGTATTGACGTCGGCGGACGGGCCATGGCGGAGGGGCAGTTCACTTGGCAGGACGCCGCGGGCCGCGAGGTCTTCGTACGCAATCTCGTGATGATCGTCGGCGGGAAGTACCACGTGGTGCAGGTGCGCGGGCCCGAGGCCGAGCGGGACGAGGTGACGCGGTTGTACGAGCAGGCTTCGGCCACCTACCGGGTCACCGGCTGAGCCGATTCCGGCACTCCGGACATGCACGGCATGCGTCACAGTGCGGTCTCCTAAGGGCCCCTGTGGTTCCCTGTGCGCTTCCCGCTCCTTAACCTGGCCCTGTCAAGACCATTGCGGGGGAACGTGAACCAGATGCAGGGCCTGCTCCTCGCGGGCCGCTACCGACTCACTGAGACCATCGGCCGCGGTGGCATGGGACGGGTGTGGCGTGCGCAGGACGAGGTGCTGCACCGTGCCGTCGCCGTCAAGGAGCTGACGGCGGCGCAGTTCGTGCAGGAGGCCGACCGCGCCGTCCTCTTCGCGCGTACGCAGACGGAGGCGCGGGCCGCCGCCCGCATCAACCACCCCGCCGTGGTCACCGTGCACGACGTGCTGCAGTACGACGACCGGCCCTGGATCGTGATGGAGCTGGTCGAGGGGCGTTCGCTGGCGGACGCCGTCAAGGACGACGAGCGCGTCGAGCCCGTCGAGGCGGCCCGCATCGGCCTGTGGACCCTGAAGGCCCTGCGTGCCGCACACGCCGCGGGCGTCCTGCACCGCGACGTCAAACCCGGCAACGTCCTCCTCGCCGACGACCGGCGCATCCTGCTCACCGACTTCGGGATCGCCGCGATCGAGGGCGACTCCACCATCACGCGGACCGGGGAAGTCGTCGGCTCGGTCGACTACCTGGCGCCCGAGCGTGTCAGCGGCGGCAACCCCGGCCCGGCCTCCGACCTGTGGGCGCTCGGCGCCACGCTGTACACGGCCGTCGAGGGTTTCTCGCCCTTCCGGCGCACGTCACCGCTCGGCACCATGCAGGCCGTGGTCACGGAGGAGCCCGCGCCCTCCCGGCACGCGGGTGTCCTCGCACCCGTCATCAGCGCGCTGCTGCGCAAGGACCCGGAGACCCGGCCCTCCGCCGAAGAGGCCGAGCAGATGCTGGCGGAGGCCGCGGAGGGACGCCGTCCGCAGCACGCGCAGGCGTACGTGCCGACGCAGACGCACCCGGCCACCGGCGCACACACGGACACGCACGTGGACGCGCTGGGCGGGGCCCGCTCGACGTCCGCGTACGGTCCCCCGCCCCCGCAGGCCGGCGCCACCCCGACCGGCCGCGACATCCTCACCGTCGTCGGCGGGCAGGGGCAGCCCTCGCGCGAGCGCCGTCGCTGGCCCGGGATCGTCGCCCTCGTCGTGGTGGCCGCGCTGCTCGGCGGCGGTGGCGTCCTTGGGTACGTGCGCTTCGCCGGCGGGACGGAGCAGCAGTCGAAGGGCGAGCGGGGCACGGCAGTGGGCGGCATCCCCGACGACTGGCGGCGGGTGAACGATCCCGAGGGCTTCAGCCTCATGCTGCCCAAGGAGTGGAAGCGCGAGGTGAACGGCAACCAGATCGACTACACGCCCGACGGCGGCCGCCGGTTCCTGCGCATCGCCGTCGAGAAGAACCCGCAGTACGAGAGCTCCTACGCGCATCAGTTGTCCCTGGAGAAGAACCTACGGGTGAAACTTCCGCAGTACCGGCGGCTGGAACTGAACTCGAACACGTTTCGGGATCAGTCGGGCTCTCTCTGGGAGTTCAGCTGGACGGCGGGTGCGAACGACACGACCAAGGGGCCGCGCCGGGCCATCTCGCAGACGTATCTCAGCCGTGACGGTGTCGAGTACGTGCTGTACATGTCCGCCCCGGCAGGGGGCTGGGACACCACGCGGGAGCAGTTCGACGCGATGCTCCGGGGGTGGCGGGAGCACTGAGCGCCCACGCTCACCTCTGGTGACGCTGTGGCGACCCGCGCCGACGGCCGGAACCGGCCCCGCGCTCGCTCCGCCCCATTCCGTTCGCACACGTGTGGGGCATGATGGCCGCATGGGGAGCCTGGGAGACCACGCCGGTGGGTCAGGTGCCGGTGGGGGCGGCGTCGGCGTCGGTGGCGGCGGTGCCGGTGAGGGCAACGCCCGTGTGATCGCGGGCCGTTACCGCCTCGAGGCGCGGCTCGGCCGGGGCGGCATGGGGGTCGTGTGGCGTGCCACCGATCTGCTCCTGGGTCGCCAGGTCGCCGTCAAGGAACTGGCACGCGACGAGACGCTCTCCGACGCCGAGGCGGAGCAGCAGCGCGAGCGGACCCTGCGCGAGGCGCGGGCGGTGGCGCAGCTGCGGCACCCGCACGTCATCGTCGTCCATGACGTCGTCGTGCAGGACGAACAGCCGTACATAGTGATGGAGTTGATCGACGGCGGCTCGCTGGCCGGGCGGATCGCGCGGAGCGGACCGCTGGACGCGGACGCCGTCGCACGCATGGGCATCGACCTGGTCGGGGCGCTGCGCACCGCCCATGAGGCGGGCATCCTGCACCGTGACCTCAAGCCCGCCAACGTACTCCTGGAGCGGGCGACCGGCCGTGTCGTGCTCACCGACTTCGGGATCGCGCAGCTGACCGGGGCGACGACGCTCACGGAGGTCGGGTCGTTCGTGGGTTCGCCCGAGTACACCGCGCCGGAGCGGATGGCGGGGGAGCGGACGGGGCCCGAGTCCGACCTGTGGTCGCTCGGCGCGCTGCTGGTCACCGCGCTGACCGGCGAGTCGCCGTTCCGCCGCGACTCCATCGGCGGGGTGCTGCACGCCGTCGTCTACGACGACTTCCGCCCGCCCGCGGCCGCCGCGCCGCTGCTGCCCGTGGTCCTCGGCCTCCTCGACCGCAATCCGGACCGGCGGCTGGACGCGGCGGAGGTGGAGGGGCTGCTGAAGGCGTACGTCGAGACGGGGCGGATGCCGGCGGTGGTGCGGGAGAGACCGGGGTCCGGGCTGACTGAACTTCCGGGACGGGCGGGGCGGGTAGGACGAGTGGGGCGGGTGGGACTGGCGGGCCTTTCGGGGCGGCAGGGTCCGCCAGGTCCACCGGGGTCCTCGGGAAGGTCAGGTCTGCCGGGGTTCCAGGGGCGAACGGGGCGGCCGGGGCGGCCGGGGCGTGGCGGCCAGACGCCCGCAGAGCGGGAGCTGCTCGCGAGCCAGGCCGCCGCGGGGCTGGTCAAACCGGAGCGGCACGGCCGGGCGTTCATGGTCGCCGCCGCGCTGGCGGCCGCCCTCACGGGTGCGGGGGTCTCCGCCGCGCTGCTGCTGGGCAGGGGCGGCGACGGTGATGACACGCCGGCCACCCCCTCGTCCTCCGCGACGCTGGTCTCGCCGACGCCCACGGTCACCGTGACGACGCGCACGCCAAGGCCGTCGTCGCCCGAGGCGCCCCAGGGCTACCGCATCGCGAAGGACCCCAGGGGCTTCGCACTCGCCGTGCCCGAACGCTTCCGGCGCCAGGAGGACGGCCCCCGCGTCTTCTACGTGTCGCCCGACGGCACCTACCGCATCGGCATCAAAGAGGCGGCCTCCGAGCCCGGCGGCCCGCTCGCCGCACAGCGCCGCGCCGACGCCGAAGGACCACGCACCAACCCCGGTTACCGCGACGGCAGGGTCACGGAGACCACGCGCAACGGCAGGCCCGCCGCCCTGTGGGAGTACACCTGGGACGGCTACAGCGAGGAGAAGGGCGGCCGGCGCACGCTCGACCTGTGCTGGCAGGAGGGCGGCCGGCTGTTCGACGTGTGGGTCTCGGCGCCGGCTGCGGACGCGGGGCAGGCGCGGCGGTACTTCGACGCGGCGGTGGACACGTTCGTACGCCGGTGAGGTGCGGTTCGCGTCTTCGCGTACGCCGATGAGGTGCGGTTCGCGTGTCCGCGTACGCCGATGACGTCCCTCGGCGTGCATCACCCCGGTCACAATGGGGGGCCTGGCTGGAAACGTGGGGGCCCGGCACGGTAGTGATGTGGGCATGAGTAACGACGGGGGAGCCTCTTACGGGCCGTACGAACCCACCAGCTTCGGCCTGCAGCCACCACAGCGACCGGGAGCACCGGGCGCACCAGGCGCAGCCGGCGTACCGGGAGCACCGGGAGCACCGGGAATACCGGAACAATCCAGCCAACACGGTGGCCCTCACCCGCACCCCGGCAATCCGTACGCCCAGCCCGCCCAAGCCCAGCCTGCCCAAGCCCAGCCCGCCCCAGCCGTGCCCACCCAGGCCGCGCCCCACCAGCCGTCCCACCCCGAGCCGGGCGCCGGCCGGCTGATCGCGAACCGCTACCGGCTGCTCGCCAAGCTCGGCCACGGCGGCATGGGGACGGTGTGGCGGGCCAAGGACGAGACGGTGGACCGCGAGGTCGCCGTGAAGGAGCCGCGCCTCCCCGACCACCTGCCGGAGCGCGAGCGCGCCAACGCCTTCGAGCGGATGCGCCGCGAGGCGCGCGCCGCGGCCCGCCTCGACCACCCGGCCGTGGTCAACGTCCACGACGTGGCGGTCGAGGACGGCCAGCCGTGGATCGTGATGGAGCTCGTCCAGGGCCGTTCCCTGGGCGCCGCGCTCCAGGAGGGCACGCTCGGCGCCCGCGACGCCGCGCGCGTCGGCCTCGACGTGCTGAACGCGCTGGACGCCGCGCACCAGGCGGGCATCCTGCACCGCGACGTGAAGCCGGACAACGTCATGCTCGGCCGCCACGACCGCGTCGTCCTCACCGACTTCGGCATCGCGCAGATCGAGGGCGAGACGAATCTGACGGACACCGGCGGTTTCGTCGGCTCGCCCGAATTCATCGCGCCGGAACGTGTGTTGGGCCAGCGGCCGGGACCGGCGTCCGACCTCTGGTCGCTGGGCGTCGTCCTGTACGCCGCGACCGAGGGCGTCTCGCCCTTCCGCCGCAACAACACCCCCGCGACCCTCCAGTCCGTCCTGAACGCGACCCCCGCCGCGCCCGCCTCCGCCTCCGGACCGCTCGCCGAGGCGATCAACCGGCTGCTGGTCAAGGACCCGGCCCAGCGTCCGAACGCCGCGCAGGTCCGCGCCCTCCTGGAGGAGGCGGCAAGGCCTCCGCAGCCGGCGCCGACGCAGGTCGTCACGGTCGCGGGCGGTGACGCCGGACAGCGGGGCAAGGGCATCTTCCTGAGCCGCAAGGCCCTGGCGGTCGTCGCGGGCGTGGTCGTCGCGGCCGTGGCCGCCGGGGTCCTGGTGGCGGTGAACCCCTTCGGCGGCTCGGACGCCGAAGAATGGAAGAAGCACGAGGCGAAGGCGGTCGCCGCCACGGTCTCCACCCCCGACGGGTACGTGGAGAGCAAGCCGGAGGCCACCGACACGGACAAGTCCTGGGTCAGGTACACCGATCCCAGCGGTGCCGTCTTCATCACGCTCGACCTCGCGGAGAAGAAGGACACCTCACTGGAGGTCGCGGGGACCGCAGCGGCCCAGGCGTACGCCGACGCGGAGACGTTCGAGGAGAGTGGCGAGACCAAGTACAGCCACATGTCCGGCGACCCCGCTCCCGTCGCCAGGACCAAGGAGACGAAGTACCAGGGTCGGAGCGCCGCCGAGAACACGGTCACGTACACCGACTCGCAGACCGAGCTGCCGCACGAGGCGAAGATCCTCTACTACCGGACCAAGTCGGGGGACATGTACCGGCTGTGGATCGACTATCCCGGCAAGGGCGACTTCACCGCCCGCGGCCGCGAGGTCGCCGAGACCGCCATCGCCGACCTGGCGCTCGACAAGCTCTGAAAAACCGCTCCGAGGCTCGTCCTGCTGGCGACAACGCCCTGATCAGTGGCTTTGTCGCCAGCAATCACTGGCGCGGTGTGAGTGAGCCGTGAAGCCCATTACCGATGGGTACCCAAAAGCCTGACGTGCGCCTACTCTCACGAGCATGACGGACTCGCAGGCCATCGCAGCGCCCCTCGGCACGAACCCGACCGCCCCGGCCCCCGAAGGCGCGCGCACCGCCGCCGACGTGGTCACGCCCGAGCTGATCGCCCAGCTCACCCGTGACGTCATCGGTTCGGGGCGTACGGCCAACCACACGCCGCTCACCGGCGAGAAGCTGGCCGACCTGCCCGAGTCCACCCCCGCGGACGTGGCCACCGCCTTCGAGCGGGCCCGCACCGCCCAGATCGCCTGGGCCAGGACCCCTGTGAAGCAGCGCGCCGCCGTGCTGCTGCGCTTCCACGACCTGGTGCTCCAGCGCCAGGCCGAGGTCCTGGACCTCATTCAGCTGGAGACAGGCAAGTCCCGGCTGCACGCGCACGAGGAGATCCAGGCCGTCGCGGTCGCCGCCCGGCACTACGGCCGCAAGGCCCCCTCGTATCTGAGCCCGAAGCGGCACACCGGCGTCGTCCCGACCCTCACCAAGGTCACCGAGAACCGCCAGCCGCGCGGCGTCGTCGGCCAGATCGCCCCCTGGAACTACCCGTTCGAGCTCTCCATCGGCGACGCGCTGCCCGCCCTCGTCGCGGGCAACGCCCTCGTGATGAAGCCCGACACGGAGACCTGCCTGACCGCCCTGTGGGCCCGCGACCTCATCATCGAGGCCGGCCTGCCGTCGGAGGTCTTCCAGGTCGTGCTCGGCGAGGGCCCCGTCATCGGCCCCGAGGTCGTCAAGCACGCCGACTACGTCTCCTTCACCGGCTCCACCCGCACCGGACGCGAGGTCGCGCAGGGCGCCGCCGCACGCCTGGTCGGCGTCTCGCTCGAACTCGGCGGCAAGAACGCCATGCTGGTGCTGCACGACGCCGACATCGACAAGGCCGCATCGGGCGCGCTGCGCGCCTGCTTCTCCTCCGCGGGCCAGCTGTGCATCTCCATCGAGCGGCTGTACGTCCACGAGTCGATCGCGGACGAGTTCGTGGCGCGCTTCGCGGAGCGCACGAAGGCGATGCGGCTCGGCAAGTCCCTCGCGTACGGCGCCGACATGGGCTCTCTCGCCGGCGAGCGGCAGCTGGAGACCGTGACCCGGCACGTCGAGGAGGCCGTCGCCAAGGGCGCCACGCTCGTCGCGGGCGGCGTGGCGCGCCCGGACATCGGCCCCTACTTCTTCGAGCCGACGATCCTGGACGGCGTCGAGGCCCCGATGGCGGTCTGCACCGAGGAGACCTTCGGCCCGGTCGTCTCCATCTACCGCTTCACGGACGAGAACGAGGCGGTCGAGCTCGCCAACGCCACGCCGTACGGCCTGAACTCCTCGGTCTGGACGAAGGACGGCGCCCGCGGCCGCAAGGTCGCCGCCCGCCTGCGCACCGGCACGGTCAACGTCAACGAGGGCTACGCGCCCGCCTACGGCAGCGTGCAGTCCCCGATGGGCGGCATGAAGGACTCCGGTCTCGGCCGCCGGCACGGCTCCGAGGGCATCCTCAAGTACACCGAGGCGCAGACCGTCGCCACCCAGCGGATCATGCCGCTCGCCCCGTCGTTCGGTCTTGACGACGAGAAGTACGCGGCGTTCATGACCGCGAGCCTCAAGGTCATGAAGGCGTTCCGCCTGCGTTAGCAGCGCCCCGTCAGGGGCGCGGGGAACTGCGCGAGCAACCACAGACGGCCCGCGGGCAATTTGACGAGGAGAGTCGATGTCACAGGAGAGCTCTGCCCAAAACCAGGTGGGCGATGACGCGTACGACTACGACGTGATCGTCGTGGGCAGCGGTTTCGGCGGCGCGGTGTCCGCGCTGCGGTTGACGGAGAAAGGTTACTGCGTCGGCGTACTGGAGGCGGGCCGCCGCTTCACGCGCGCGACGCTGCCCAAGAACTCCTGGGACCTGAAGAACTACCTGTGGGCCCCCGCGCTCGGCCTCTTCGGCATCCAGCGCATCCACCTGCTCGGCAATGTGATGGTCCTCGCGGGCGCCGGGGTCGGCGGCGGCTCGCTGAACTACGCCAACACCCTCTACGTACCACCCGAGCCGTTCTTCAAGGACGCGCAGTGGAAGGACATCACGGACTGGCAGGACGAACTGCACCCTTACTACGAGCAGGCCAAGCGGATGCTCGGGGTGCGGCTCAACCCGACGACGACGCCCTCGGACGTCCATCTGAAGGCCGCCGCCCAGGAGATGGGGGTCGGCGACAGCTTCCACATGGCGCCCGTCGGCGTCTTCTTCGGTGACGAGAACGACGCGGACGGTCGTTCAACCACCCGTCCCGGCACGGAAGTTCCCGATCCCTACTTCGGCGGCGCCGGCCCCTCCCGCAGGGCCTGCACCGAATGCGGCGAGTGCATGACGGGCTGCCGGCACGGCGCGAAGAACACCCTCAACGAGAACTACCTCTACCTGGCGGAGAAGGCCGGCGCGGTCGTCCACCCGATGACGTCGGTCGTCGCCGTCACCGAGGACTCGCGGGGCGGTTTCGCCGTCGCCACCCTGCCCACCGACGACAAGCGCAAGGGCCGGGGCCGGACGTTCCGGGCACGCAAGGTGGTCATCGCCGCCGGCACGTACGGGACGCAGACCCTCCTGCACCGCATGAAGGACACCGGCCTGCTGCCGCACATATCGAAGCGGCTCGGCACGCTCACCCGCACCAACTCCGAAGCGCTGGTCGGCGCCCAGACCACCGACCGCCGCTACCGCAAGCGCCACGGCGCCGAGAAGGTCGACTTCACCAAGGGCGTCGCGATCACCTCGTCGATCCACCCGAACGCCAACACCCACATCGAGCCCGTCCGCTACGGCAAGAAGTCCAACGCCATGGGCAGCCTGACGGTGCTCCAGGTCCCGTACAGCGTCAAGGGCGGCAAGGCCCGGGTCGCGGGATGGCTCGGCAACGTCGCCCGCCACCCCTCGCTCCTCGTCCGCTCCCTCTCCAACCGCCGCTGGTCGGAGCGGACCATCATCGGCCTGGTCATGCAGTCGCTCGACAACTCCCTGACCACGTACCGCAAGGAGAAGGGCCTCGGGAAGGGGCTGCTCACCGCCCGCCAGGGCCACGGCGCGCCCAACCCCGACCAGATACCCGAGGCCACCCGGGCGGCGACGATCCTCTCCAAGGAGATCAACGGCTTCGCGGGCTCCAACATCGGCGAGCTCATGGGCACCCCGCTGACCGCGCACTTCCTCGGCGGCTGCCCGATCGGCGACTCGCCGGAAACGGGCGTCATCGACCCCTACCACCGGCTCTACGGACACCCCGGCATCTCGGTCGTCGACGGCGCCGCGGTCTCCGCGAACCTCGGGGTGAACCCGTCCCTGACGATCACCGCGCAGGCCGAGCGTGCGATGTCGTTCTGGCCCAACAAGGGCGGCGAGGACCCGCGTCCGGCGCAGGGCGAGCGGTACGTGCGGCTCGCGGCCGTCGAACCGAAGACCCCGGCGGTCCCGGCGGACGCCTTCGGCGCGCTGAAGCTGCCGTTCCTCGGCATGCCGACGGTGCCGCCCAAGCCCGAGGACTGAGCGGCACCGGGCCACGGATACACGTAAGGACCTGCGCCCCCCTCCGAGCGCAGGTCCTTCCGCGTGATCAGGTGCCGCGTTACGCGGCGGTGTCGGCCTTGCGGCGACGCACGGCGAACACCGCGCCCGCACCGGCGACGACGGCGATCCCGCCCACGAGGGCGACGGTCGGCAGCATCGAGCTGGAGCCGGTCTCGGCGAGGCTGCCCGTGCCACCGGTGGTGTTGGCGCTCGGGAGCTCCTTGGCTGCGCCCTGCGGCGACTTTTCGGCGGTCGGCGTCGGCGTCGGCTTGCTCGGGGTGTGGGTGGCCTCGCCGGGCGTCTCGTCGGTGCTGCCCGCCTTGACGACCGTCAGCGGCTGGTACGCGTCCGAGTTGTGCGTGCAGTTCTCCTCGGTGTCGAGGTACCCGCCGAGGCCGACCGCGTAGCCCTCACCGGACGGGGCCTTGGCGTCGATGTCGACCCGCAGCTTGATGTCGACCTGCTCGTCGGGGCCGAGGTCGGTGACGTCGAAGGCGAGGCCGCCGTTCACATCGCCGTCGATCGTCTTCCAGTCGCCGCTCTCGGCGTCGAAGTACTGCAGGTCGGCATGGCTGCCCAGCCGGTCCTCGTCGTCCTTGCCGTACGAGAAGTCGTTGACGGCCGCGATCCACTTGACCTCGCCGAGCTCCTCGTCGCTGGAGTTGGTGAGGGACAGCTCGAACCGGTGCCAGCCGCTGCCCTTGACGATCTTCTTGGGCAGGCCGACGAGGTCGATCTCCAGTTCGGAGTCGGGGTCGACGCCGTTCTCGTCGACCGGGCAGTCGACCGGCTCCTCCGCGTCCCCGTCCTCCAGCTCCTCGTCATCGAGGTCCTCGTCCTTGATGTCGTCGAGGACGTCGTCACTCTTCGAGGGCTTCGGGGACTTCGCGGGCTGGGCGGTCTTTCCGGGCTTCGCGGGCGGCGTGGAGGTCGGCTTGCCCTCCGGCTCGTCCGTGTCCTTGTCCGTGTCCTCGTCCGGCGCGGGCGGCGTGGAGGTGGGCGTGCCCGTGGGCGTCCCGGACGGCGTGGGCGTCCCGGAGGGCGTCGTGGCCGACGTCGCGGAGCCGGCCTCTTCGGTCGCGAAGGAGGCCGGGGCCGAGAGCAGCGCGAGCGGGGCCAGGGCAGCCGTAGCGGCCGCGGCAGCCATGGCACGACGAAGCTTCATGAAGACCTCAGGAAGTCCGGCGTGCTGCCTGGTGGGGCAGCACGGAGGTGGAGGCGTCCGAGGTGGGGACGCGGGTGTGGCCGTTGTTACTGCATGCATGACCTGCGATCCCTGTGAATGGTTGTCCCCGAACTGACGGAATTCTTATGTGGGGTGGATCACAGCGCTTGTGCTGTCGTGAAGGGGTGCCGTAGAACTGCCCCCGCTCCAGAGGCGTATGGGTGCCGAGGGGGCAACGGCAGCAAGGGGAGGGGACAGCGTGGCCATACCCGACGAGGTGTGGGAGAGATTCGAGAACGACAGCGAGCGGGACATCCGCTCGTCCGCACCGAAGGAGCCGTCCGCGCGGGCCCGCATGGTGGCCGAAAGGCTGCGGCGCCTCGACGAGGAGGCCGCGCGCCAACGGGTCGAGGAGGCGGGGCGGTTCCGCCGCAGGCGCGCGAAGCGTGAGGCCACGAGCGAGCGGTGGCGGCCGGACGACTGGCGGGCTGCGCCGACGGGTCCGCGGCGCAGTCCACGGTCCGAGCGCAGCCGCAGGGTGTGGAGCGTGGTGATCGTCATCGGCGGCATGGCCCTCGCGATCGTCCTGCTCAGCCCGTTCCGCTTCTGGCTCTGGGGCTGGTGACGGCGGCGCCCGGAACCGGAATGGATCTTCCCCCGTCGTAGAAGTGCAAGCAGTACTGAGTTGGCAGTACCAAGCAGGAAAGCCTTCGGGGGAAACAGAACGTGAAGTCAGCTGTGTCGCGTGTCGTGGTGACCGTCTCGGTCGTGGCGGCCCTCGGAGCGAGCGCCGCGTGCAGCGGCAGCGGTGACGATGACGCCAAGAAGCCGGCGAAGCCGCGTGCCAGTGCGGGTGCCGTGCTGGAGAAGGCGGCCCTCGCCGCGGGGGACGTCAAGGGCTACAAGGTCGAGACGCCCAAGAAGTCCGAGGAGGCCAAGGGGCCCGACGGCGGGAAGCGGCTGCCCGCGGAGTGCGCCCCGCTCGCGGCGATGCTCGGTTCCGGCCTTGGTTCCGGCCCCGCCTCCGGCTCTGGTTCTGGCTCTGGGGCCGGTTCCGGTGGCTCGGTGAAGGCGAAGGCTTACGTCGACCGGGTCCTGACCTCGACCGACGACGCGGACTACACGACGACGCGCATCGAGTTGGCCTCCTCCACCGAGGCCGATGCCAAGCGAGCGATGACGGACCTGCGCACGGCGTCGAAGTCGAAGAAGTGCGCCGCCTTCCGCATCGGCGAGCAGCGCTACCTCGGCGTCAAGGCGCTGCCGGCCCCGGAGGGCGGTGGCGATGAGGTCGTTTCGTACAAAATCGCCCATCGCACGGGTGAGTTCATGGTGCGGGACAGCATCACCGTCGCGCGCAGCGGCTCGACGCTCGCGGTCTTCGACGCGTCGAACCTGTACGACCCGGAGAGCGTCCAGTGGGACAAGGACGCCGCGAAGGACGGCGGGGACGGCGCCGGGGCGCCCACGGCGGACGAGGACCCGAAGGTGGACCCCGCGATCGTCGAGGCACAGCTCGGCAAGCTCTGACCTGGCCTGACGAGCTCCGACCTAACTCACACGCGCCGCGTACAACCTTTTCGGCGGTTTCCGATCGTTACGGAAAACGCTGGTGACAGGCGCGCCTTTACCGCTTTCATGTCGCCTCGGCGCGGGCCGTCGCCCGCGCCGTGAAACTGAAGGCAGGAAACGCAAAAGTGAAGTCATCTGTGTCTCGGGCCGTCATGGCCGCGTCCGTCACGGTCGCGCTGGGCCTGACCGCAGCCTGTGGCAGCGACAACGGCAGCGGCACCAGCGGCGACAACGGCAAGAAGTCGTCGGAGAAGCCCGCCGCGGTGAAGCCGGCAGCGAAGAAGCCGGCCGTGCTGACCACCGCCGACCTGAACAAGGCGGCACTCGTCAAGGGCGACCTCAAGGGCTACAAGGTCGAGAAGATGTCCGCGGCGGACATGCCCGCGCAGACCGTGCCCGCGGACCCGGCCGCTTGCCAGCCGCTCGCCAACATGTTCATGTTCGCCGGCCGGCCGGCGGCGGAAGCCCGCATCGGCCGGAACGTGACCAGCAAGAACGAGATGGACGCCACCGTCATCTCGTTCGCGCTGCTCGCGCACGAGCAGGCCGACGCGGAGAAGGTCATGGACGGCCTGCGGACGGCCACGAAGAAGTGCACCTCGTACGAGCACGCGGGCTCCAAGTACCGCGACGTCGCGGCTCTGACCGCCCCGAAGGCGGGCGACGACGCCGTCTCGTACAAGGTCGTGGGCGACATCGAGGGCCAGAAGACACCGATGAGCTTCACCGTCGTCCGCAGCGGGTCGACGGTCGCGGCCTTCTACTCGATCAACCTGCTCAAGCCGAAGAAGTTCGGCGTGCCGACGGAGATCGTCGAGGCGCAGGTGAACAAGTTGGAGAAGACGAGCAAGTAGCTCAAGCAGCTCAAGTAGATCGGGCAGAGGGCGGAGCGAAGGGCCCCGCGGGACGGATCCGCGGGGCCCTTGGCCGTCGGCACCGACGTCAGGGCTGCGTCGGGGCCTCGGAGCGGCGCCGGGGGGAGTGCGCCGCTTGGTCGAGGTGCCGGTGGCCGACCCGGCGCACGAGGGGCGCGCACGTGGTATCGACCAATGGCAATGAAGCTGTGGACGGGGGCTTGCGCGGTCCGCCCTTCTCGCATCGTGCTGGAAGTGCTGTTGGCTGCGCAACCGTTTCGGCCCACTTCTCTATGGAAAGGGCCGGGATCCTGGGAGGGCGTTGGGGACAGGGTGCAGGACGGCATTCAGGACGGCATCGGACGGCATTCAGGACGGCGTCGGGGACGGAGGCCGGCCGGCTCCGGGCGTCCCCGGAACCGACCGTTCTCTTGGGTGACCGGGCTGCTGTCCCCTGCCGTCCGGTCACATCACTGGAGTGAGGTCCCACGGCGCGAGGACGCAATCCTCACGCCTCATCGCTCCAGCGGAGCCACGCGTGGTTCTTACGGGCCCGCACCTGGCTGACACGGACACCGGGACCAACGAAGCCCGCCCGGAACCGGTCACGCGCCGTACGGGTGAGAACGGACCCGAACTCGTGCGCGGGGCGGCCGCGTGGGGTCAGACACGGCCCCGGCACAGTTCGAGGAGCGTCATCGCGAGCGCCGTGCCGGGCTTGCCGAGGGCGTCCCTGTAGTGGCCGAGGATCTCCATCTCGCGGGAGAGGTTCACGCGGCGGCCGCCGGAGGTGATGCGGGCTTCCTGGATGACGGCCGAGACGGCCATGCGTTCCTGTACGAGGCCGATGATCCGGTCGTCGAGCGCGTCGATCCGCTCCCGGGCGTTCTCGATCACGCCGGCGGCCTCGGGGGTGCGGGCGCCGGTCTTGTCGGCGGCGGCGGTGGTGGCGGTGGTGGCGGTCATCTGGGGCTCCTTGTCGGAAGAGGTGAGGAGCCACGGAGCGGCAGGACCCGCGTACGACAGAGCGCCCCGGGCCTTGTCGGCCCGGGGCGCCCGGTAAGTCGCTTGTCAGTGGATCAAGCAGCTCGACCATGGCAGCCGGCAGGCCGGGTGCCATAGGTAAAGAGGAAGCTGAGGTGCTTGGTCACGGGCTCAGTATGCCCCCACGCGCGCGTGCCGGGTCAATCGGGACCCGCGTACGGCTCGGATGCTGAGACGCCCGTCCACGCTCCGACGCTCCGTGCGGCCGTATGCCTCCGGTATGCGGTCGGATGCCTCGGGTGCGGGCCCCGTCGGATACGACGAAGCGGTCGCGCCGAGCCCGTTAGAATTGACAAACACAGACCCCCTGCTCACGCACGAGCCTCTGCTCACGCACCGCTCAAGCTCAACGCCGGAAGGCCGCCGCCGTGCCATCAGCGTCCCCCGCTGCCGCCGTTCCCGACACCGTTCTGGTCGTCGACTTCGGAGCGCAGTACGCCCAGCTCATCGCCCGTCGCGTCCGTGAGGCCCGCGTCTACAGCGAGATCGTGCCGAGCACGATGCCCGTCTCCGAGATGCTCGCCAAGAAGCCCGCCGCCATAATCCTGTCCGGCGGCCCCTCGTCGGTCTACGCGGAGAACGCGCCGGTCGTCGACCGTCAGCTCTTCGAGGCCGGCGTCCCCGTCTTCGGCATGTGCTACGGCTTCCAGCTGATGGCCACCACCCTCGGCGGCACGGTCGACAACACGGGCGCCCGTGAGTACGGCCGGACGCCGCTGGCCGTCTCCAAGGCCGGCTCCACCCTCTTCGAGGGCACCCCCACCGAGCAGTCCGTGTGGATGTCGCACGGCGACGCGTGCAGCGCCGCGCCCGAGGGCTTCACGGTCACCGCGTCCACGGACGTCGTGCCGGTCGCCGCCTTCGAGGACGACGAGAAGAAGCTGTACGGCGTGCAGTACCACCCCGAGGTGATGCACTCCACGCACGGCCAGCAGGTCCTCGAGCACTTCCTCTACCGCGGCGCCGGCCTCAAGCCGAACTGGACGACCGGCAACGTCATCGACGAGCAGGTCGCCGCGATCCGTGAGCAGGTCGGCACCAAGCGCGCGATCTGCGGCCTCTCCGGCGGCGTGGACTCCGCGGTCGCCGCGGCTCTCGTGCAGAAGGCCATCGGCTCGCAGCTGACCTGCGTGTACGTCGACCACGGCCTGATGCGCAAGGGCGAGACCGAGCAGGTCGAGAAGGACTTCGTCGCCGCGACCGGCGTCAAGCTGAAGGTCGTCGACGCCCAGGAGCGGTTCCTGAACGCCCTCGCCGGGGTCAGCGACCCCGAGGAGAAGCGGAAGATCATCGGGCGCGAGTTCATCCGCGTCTTCGAGCAGGCCCAGGCGGAGATCGTCGCCGAGGCCCCGGGCGACCAGCCCGTGGAGTTCCTGGTCCAGGGCACCCTCTACCCCGACGTGGTCGAGTCCGGTGGCGGCAGCGGCACCGCGAACATCAAGTCCCACCACAACGTGGGCGGCCTCCCCGAGGACCTCGAGTTCAAGCTCATCGAGCCGCTGCGCAAGCTGTTCAAGGACGAGGTCCGGATGGTCGGCGCCGAGCTCGGCCTGCCGGACGAGATCGTCCAGCGCCAGCCCTTCCCCGGCCCCGGCCTGGGCATCCGCATCGTCGGCGAGGTCACCAAGGACCGCCTCGACCTGCTGCGCGAGGCCGACGCCATCGCCCGCGAGGAGCTGACGGCGGCCGGTCTGGACCGCGAGATCTGGCAGTGCCCCGTGGTGCTGCTCGCGGACGTCCGCAGCGTCGGCGTCCAGGGCGACGGCCGCACCTACGGCCACCCGATCGTCCTGCGCCCCGTCTCGTCCGAGGACGCCATGACGGCCGACTGGACCCGCATGCCGTACGACGTCCTCGCGAAGATCTCGACCCGCATCACGAACGAGGTCGCCGACGTGAACCGCGTCGTCCTCGACGTGACGTCGAAGCCGCCGGGGACCATCGAGTGGGAGTGACCCCTGCGGTCGACCTTCCCACGCCTTGCTGAGCGCCGGTGCCGCCCTTTCGTCCACATCACGGAGGGGCGGCACCGGCGTTCTCACGTCCGGCGCGTGGTGCGCACCCCGGCGCCCGGCTTCCACAGCTGCACCGCCAGGTACTTCTCGTCCTCGATGAAGGTCCGCACGACCTCCGTCAGCTCGGTGCGGAAGAGATGGAAGGCGTCCGGGTCCGGCGGATTCACCGCGTCCGCGTACCGCGCGACGGTCGCCGGGTCCCGCACCTCCACCGCCCGCCCCGCGATACGGACGTCGCCGCCCGCCATCTCCGTGCCCGCCCCCGGGTTCGCCTGCAGCGCGAAGCGCGGATCGCGGCGCAGGTCGAGCGCCTTGAGGGAGTTCGGCATCATGCCGAGCCACAGCTCCCCGTTCAGGAAGCGGACTTCCAGCCCGGTCGTGCGCGGCGACCCGTCCTTGCGGAGCGTCGCGAGAACGTGGTGCGTGAACGCGCCGAACCGCTTCTCGACGGTCGCGGCGAGGTCCGGCTCTGCGGTGGCGAAGGCTTCCCAATTGCACGTCATACGTCGAGTCTGCCGCCGATACCCGACACCTTCTGTCGCCTTTTATCGCCCCTCCGAACGTGCCGCACCTCGCACCCTTGATCGCGTCACACCCCTGTCCTCCTGTGCTTCCCGCCGGTAACTTCCGCCCCGTACGACCACGGATGGAGGACACATGCAGGCGCCCACACCGATACCCGTCGAACGGTTGCAGTTCGCGATGCCGCCCGTCCACGAGTCCGTGACGGACGAACGCCGGCACCGCAAGGAGAGGCTCGCCGGCGCGCTGCGGATCTTCGGACGGTTCGGGTACGAGGACGGGGTCTCCGGCCACATCACCGCGCGCGACCCGGAACACACCGACTGCTTCTGGGTGAACCCCTTCGGCATGCCCTTCAAGCACGTCACCGTCGGCGACCTCGTCCTCGTCAACGCCGAGGGGCAGGTGGTCGAGGGGCGCCATCACGTCAACCAGGCCGCGTTCACCGTCCACGCCCAGGCCCACTTGGCGCGGCCCGACGTGGTCGCCGTCGCCCACTGCCACTCGCTGCACGGCCGCGCACTCTCCACCCTCGGCGAGCTCCTGGACCCGATCACCCAGGAGGCCTGCGCCTTCTACGAGAACCACGCGCTGTACGACGGCTACACCGGTGTCGTCGTCGACGCCGAGGAGGGCCGCAGGATCGCGACCGCGCTCGGCGACCACAAGGCGGTCATCCTGCGCAACCACGGTCTGCTCACCGTCGGGGACTCCGTCGACGCCGCCGCCTGGTGGTTCATCTCCATGGAACGCTCCTGCCAGGTCCAGCTGAGCGCGCGGGCCGCCGGCCGGCCGGTGCTGATCGGCCACAAGCAGGCGGTGCAGACCCGCGAGCAGCTCGGCAGCGACCTGGTCGCGTGGATCAACTACCAGTCCCTGTGGCAGGACATCAGCCGCAGCGAACCGGACCTGCTGGCCTGACCCGGCCGTCAACACCGGGCCGACCCATTCACCCCCGCTGACCTGACCCCGGCAGTGCGTTCGCCTTTCGGTGCGGCACAATTCGCTTGCTCTGTAAGGAAGTTCGCATGGGGCCCCAGGGGCTTCGAGGGTGGGGAAGGCGGCGTACGCGGTGGCAGTGCAGGAGGCGGGGCAGGGCGCGCACGGGGGTGGCTGCACATGCGGCGGCTGCCCGCACGGGGCGCGCGAGGGGCACCGAAGAGCCGTGGCCGCGTTCCTCGCCAAACGGGACGAACTCGCCTCCGGGCAGGGGCTGCCGGCGGCCGTCGCCCACTCGGCGGGCGCCTCACGGCAGTGGGTGTCGGACGAGCTGACGCAGTCCGCGCACACCGTCGCCGAGCGCGGCAGGGCCGAGGGCGAGGCCTGGCTGCGACGGCTCTGGACGCGCACGCTCGGTGTCGTCTGGATCTCCTTCGGCGTGCTGCTCCTCGTCCAGGCGCTCACCGCGATCGGCGCTGGCTGGTCGGACGCGCGGACGGCCGGGCTCCTCGCGGCCCTCGTCGTGGGCGGGCTGCTGACCGGCGCGGCGTACACCCACCGGGCGCGCGGCGGGATCCTCGCGCCGGTGATCGGCGAGGACAACCGGCTCTCCACCTCGCGTGCCGTGGCCGCCGCCTGGGTGGTCCTCGTCGTCTTCGCCGTGCTCGTCCTCGCCGGCGAACTGGCCGCTGCCTCGGACCACCGGCAGCGCGACGAACTGATCGCCGGTCTCGACCTGGCCCGCGCCGCCGGAACGGTGACCGTCCTCGCCGTGGTGTGCGCGGTCGCCGTCCTGGTACGCAGGGTCGTCGGCCTGCGCGTGCTCAGCCAGCGCCTGCAGAAGGTGCGCGCGGACCGGCCGCGGGCCGCCGACCCGCTCACCGACGACGAGGGGCGTGGCAGCTTCAGCGACGCCCAGTACGTCCTGGTCAACGCCGTCGCCGTGGTCTTCGCCGCCGTACGCCTCGCGCGGCGGCCCGAGCAGCTGCCCGACCTGCCGTGGGGTCTCGCCCTGCTCGTGCTGGTGTCGGCCGCGACGTATCTGGCGGGGAAGTACTCCGAGGGGGGCCGTCCCGTGATCCTCTCCGTCGTCCGCGCCCGGGAGGCCGGTGACCTCGACGCGCCCATCCGCACGGGCGACGACATCGAGATCCGCGGCGCGGGCTTCGTCCCGCCCGGCGCCGGGGACGCGGACCGCCTCGCCCGCACGGTCGTCCGCATCGGCGCCGTGCACGTCCACGTGCCGCTCGTGCCCGTACCGGGCGGCTTCACCAACCCGACCGACGCCACGCTGACCGTGCCCGTCCCCGTCGACGTCGAACCCGGCCGCGTCGACGTCCAGGTCGTCACGGCCGCGGGCGTCGAGACGAACCGCGTCACGATCGACGTCACCGACTGAACCACCTCTGCCTCCCCCCTCTCCGGATCACCCGGACCTGTCTCGTGGAATCCGCTGCACATGGGTGAGCAGCGGCGCCTCTTCGTACGTATCGTCGGAAGACGGGACCACGCGAGAGGCGGCGGAGTGCCATGGCGCACGGCATGCGTACGGACAGCCACACCCACCACGTCGGGCGAGACGACTGGCGGGACTCCGCCACCCGCTACGCCCTGCTCCCCCTCCGGATCTTCCTTGGCGTCACCTTCATCTACGCCGGCCTGGACAAGCTCACCGACAGCGCCTTCATGCAGGCGAGCGGCGCAGGCTCGATCGGCGCCCAGATGGAGGGCGTCCAGGACATCTCCGCGATCCCCCCGCTCGTCGACCTCTCCCTCAAGAGCCCCGTCGGCTTCGGCTACGCCATCGCCCTGGGCGAACTGGCCGTCGGCATCGGCACACTCATCGGCCTGTTCGCCCGGGTCGCGGCGCTCGGCGGAGCACTCATCTCGCTGAGCCTCTGGCTGACCGTCAGCTGGCAGGAGACGCCCTACTACTACGGCAACGACCTGGCGTACCTGATGGCGTGGCTGCCACTGGTGCTCGCCGGAGCCGCGGTCTTCTCCATCGACGCCCGGCGCGCCGCCCGCCGCCGCGGGAACGCCCCGGGGCCCGGCCAGGACCCGTCCGGCGCCGCATGGGCCGAGCCGGGGCAGGACCGAGGCGAGGGCCGACCAGTGCCCTAATCGTGTTGACCACCTCCAGCAGGCAGTGCTGGAGTCGGCACGTGGACAGCATCCCCGCCAACCGGCGGCTCTGGAACCAGATCAGCAGCGCCTACCAGCACAAGCACGACCCCCGAATCGGCGCCACACCCCGGCTGTGGGGCATGTACTCCATTCCCGACGCCCACCTGCACGCCCTGGGCGACGTCACCGGTAAACGCGTCCTCGAACTCGGCTGCGGCGCCGGCCAGTGGTCCAGGGCACTCGCCGCCGAGGGCGCCACCGTGGTCGGGCTCGACCTGTCCGAAGCCCAACTCGCCGCCGCCTCCCGCGCGATGGGAGCGTCCCGCTACTCGCTGGTGCAAGGCGCCGCCGAACACCTCCCCTTCGCCGCCGACAGCTTCGACCTGGTGTTCTGCGACTTCGGTGGGCTCAGCTGGGCGCCCCCGCACCTGGCCGTCCCGGAGGCCGCACGCGTCCTTGGCCGAGGCGGGCGCCTGGTGTTCAACGTCGCCAGCCCATGGTTCGAAGCGTGCTACGACGAAGCCGCCGGCCGCGTGACCACGACGCTGCAGAAGGACTACTTCGGCCTGGACGCCATCGCCGAAGACGACGGCGCGATCAGCTATCAGCTCACCTACGGCGACTGGGTCAAGGTCCTGCGCGGCGCGGGCCTCATCATCGACGACCTCATCGAACCGCGGCCCCCACTCGGAACACCCAACGGCTACAACGAGACCGATCCACCCGACTGGGCACACCGCTGGCCGGCGGAACTGCTCTGGGTGACCCACAAACCGTAGGTTCCGCCGAGCCGAGCCGAGCCGAGCGGAGCTGAGCCGAGCCGCGCCGAGCCGAGCCGAGCGGAGCTGAGCCGAGCGGAGCCGAGCCGAGCGGGCTGAGCCGCGCCGAGCTGAGCCGCGCCGAGCCGAGCCGTGAAGGCATCCCCTCCCGGACACGCCCTAGTCCTGCCGCTGGCCCTTCGCGCCCCGGGAGCGGTCGACCGGGCGAGCCGCTCCCCTCGGACGTATCCCGTGGATCGCCGCCGTCACGCCCGCGAGGAGCAGACCGGCCATCACGAGCGGCAGCGCGACGAACCAGGGCGCGTCCCAGGCTCCGCCCGCGTCGCCCGCGTACACGACGGCGACCAACAGCAGGAAGAGGCCTGCCACCAGCTTTCCGGGGTGGAATTCATGACGTAGCACGGATCACCTTCGCTTGTCCGACGCCGACTTCGAGGCGCAGATCTATCGTGCCGCCGTCCTTGCTGCCCGCGGGCGGCTCCAGCGTCACCTTCTTCTCCCGACCCGGAGCGATGTCCAGGTCCTTGCCCTTGTCGTCCGGCAACACGATGTCGCCGACGCCCACTTCCGCGTCGAGCCGCACGGTGGCGTCCTTCGGCACGATCACCCGGAGGTCGCCCGCGCCGACCTCGGCGCCGGTCTCGAGCGTCTTCCCCCTGCCGACGTCGACCCTGCTCAGATCGAGCGTGCCCCTGCCGAGCCCCACCTCGTACTGCGGCCGGACGTCCGCCACGGCCGTGGGTATCCAGTCCGTGCGGGTGTAGTGCGTCGTGATGTTCTTCGGCAGGGCAGCCGAGGCCGCGAGGAGCCCGGCGGTGAGCACCGCCAGCACGATCGATCCCGCGCCGGTGCGCCCGAGGAAGGCGCTGACCGCGATGCCGAGGCCGAACACCGCCAGCGCGCACGCGAGACCGGTCTGCAACGTCGTGCCGAGTGGTTGGTCCTCCCAGGTCAGGCCGGTGCCGAGGCCGCCGGCGAGCAGGGCGAACAGGAACACCGAGCCGCCGATCCAGCGGGGCCCGCTGGGCTGGGGCACCGGGTCGGCCGCAGCCGTCTCCTTGCGGGGTATACCGCGGTGGCCCGTCGGCTGATAGCCGATGTCGAGGCCTTCCGGGCCCCAGAAGTACCCCGAGATCCCGTCGTACGTCCCGTCCTTGACTATCGGGTCGCGCCACCAGGAAGGGCCTCCGGCGACGGGCGGCGCCTTCGCCTCGGGCGGGGCGTCCGCCGCCGCCTGCGCCGCCGGATCGGTGTCGAGGGTGTCGCGCTGCTGCGACCAGTATCCCGCGCCCGCGAGGAGCAGGGTCAGGACGGCGGCGAAGGTGAGCGCCCCGCCGTTGTTCAACAGGGTGAGGAAGACGCCGCAGCCGACCAGGGCGAAGAGCACCGCGGTCAGCGCCTGGCCGTCGACCCGGCCGGAGAGGAGCCTGCGCGCCTCGTTCTCCTCCTCGTCCTCGTACGGCACGAAGAGCCAGGCGAAGCCGTAGAAGACCAGGCCGAGGCCGCTGGTTATGGCCAGGACGGCGAGGCCGATGCGGAAGATCACCGGATCCATGTCGCAGTGCCGGCCGAGCCCGGCGCACACGCCGCCGAGCTTCTTCTGCCGACGGTCGCGGCGGAAGGTCCGCTCCTCCGCGGGCAGGCCCGGCGCGTGAGCGCCCGGCTCGCCGTGCGCGGTGCGCAGGGCATCGCGCACGGCGGCCTCGGTCTCCGTCTCGGCGGGCTGCTGATCTCTCATGCGTCCATGGTGACTGCCGCAGGCCCGCCGCGGCAGTCGGGACGACCCTGGCCGAACCCTGATATCGCCCCTGAGACGCCTCGGGTCCCACCCCTGATAGGGGCGGGGCAGGGGCCGAGATCAGGGAATTCTCGGGGGTCGACCCTGATGCTCGTACCCGAGCCCGCGTGTGAGGATCAATGACATGCCGGAAGCCGCTGCCCCGCCCATCGAGGACGTCCGACCGCTGCGCAAGCTCTATCGCAGCGGTGACGGCCGTTGGCTCGGTGGCGTCGCGCGCGGCCTGGCCGGACACCTCGGGCTGCCCGTGATCTGGGTCCGGCTGGTCTTCGTCGGCCTGTTCACCGCGGACGGCCTGGGCGCGCTGCTCTATGCGGCGTTCTGGTTCTTCGTCCCGCTCGGTGTGGGCGGCGTCGACTCCGAGCGGCCGCCCGCGGCCGTCACCTCCGAGACCGCGCCGGACGGCCGCCGAAGACTCGTGGCCCGCAAGCCCGACAAGGGGCAGCTCGTCGCGCTCCTCGCGATGGTCGTCGTCGCCATGGTCTTCGTCGGCAATGTGGACCTGGACGGCTCGACCAAGGCCTATGTCGTCCCGACCCTGCTCGTCGCCGCCGGTGTCGCCCTGGTCTGGCGGCAGGCCGACAACGCCCGCCGGGCGCGCTGGATGGCCGTCGGCCGTCGCAGGCGCACCCTCACCATCGCCCGGTCGGCGGCCGGTGTGCTCCTGGTCGGCGCAGGCGTCTCCGGCATCTTCGTGCTGCAGGGCTCCGCCGCGCATCTCGGGGCCGTGCTGCAGGCCTCGCTCGCCGTGCTCGTCGGCATCGCGCTGCTCGCCGGCCCCTATCTCGTCCGCATGATGCAGGACCTCTCCGAGGAGCGGCTGATGCGCATCCGCGCCCAGGAGAGAGCCGAGGTCGCCGCCCATGTCCACGACTCCGTGCTGCACACCCTCACCCTGATCCAGCGCAACGCGGAGAGCGCCGGCGAGGTCCGCCGGCTCGCCCGCGCCCAGGAGCGGGAGCTGCGGGCCTGGCTCTACAACCCCGAGGGCAGCGGCAAGGACGAGGACGAGGAGCCCGACACCCTCGCCGAGGCGGTCCGCCGCAGCGCCGCCGAGGTCGAGGACAAGCACGGCGTCCCCATCGAGGTCGTCATAGTGGGCGACTGCCCGCTCGACGAGCCGCTGACCGCACAGATGCAGGCCGCGAGGGAAGCGATGGTCAACGCCGCCAAGTACGGTGGCGAGGGCGGTGCGGTGCAGGTCTTCGCCGAAGTCGAGGAGGAGACGGTGTTCGTGTCCGTCCGGGACCGCGGTCCGGGCTTCGATCTGGATTCCGTGCCGGACGACCGCATGGGCGTACGAGAATCGATCATCGGCCGCATGCAGCGCAACGGCGGCACGGCGCGGCTGCGCGCGGTGCCCGGCGGCGGCACGGAAGTCGAGCTGGAGATGGAGAGGACGGCGACGACATGAGCGACGCGACCGGGGCGAGCGAGCCCACGGAGCCGACCGGGACGGACGAGGGCGGCGGTGCGGGCGGGCGTCGCGTGCGAGTCGTCCTGGTCGACGACCACCGGATGTTCCGTACGGGAGTGCAGGCGGAGATCGGCCGGACGGACATCACCGGCGTCGAGGTCGTCGGCGAGGCCGCCGACGTCGACCAGGCGGTCACGGTCATCACGGCCACCCGGCCGGAGGTCGTCCTGCTGGACGTGCACCTGCCGGGCGGCGGTGGCGTGGAAGTCCTGCGCCGCTGCTCGCCGTTGATGGCCGACGCGGAGAGCCCGGTGCGCTTCCTCGCGCTGTCGGTCTCCGACGCCGCCGAGGACGTCATCGGCGTCATCCGGGGCGGTGCCCGCGGCTATGTCACCAAGACCATCACCGGCACCGACCTGGTGGACTCCATCTTCCGCGTGCAGGACGGGGACGCGGTGTTCTCGCCGCGCCTCGCCGGGTTCGTCCTGGACGCCTTCGCCTCGACGGACGCGCCCCCGATCGACGAGGACCTGGACCGCCTCACACAGCGCGAGCGGGAGGTCCTGCGCCTCATCGCCCGCGGGTACGCGTACAAGGAGATCGCCAAGCAGCTCTACATCTCCGTGAAGACCGTCGAGTCACATGTGTCGGCTGTTCTGAGGAAGCTGCAGCTGTCCAACCGCCATGAGCTGACCCGGTGGGCGACGGCGCGGCGGCTGGTCTGAGCGGACGAAGCGCGCGGGGAGTCGGCTCACGCCACGCGCGTGGCTCCTGCGAACGGCATCTGGTCGATGGGTGCGAGCCGCACCGGGGCGCTCGGATTCGGGGCGTGGATCATCTGGCCGTTGCCGACGTAGAGGCCGACGTGGCTGATGCCGGAGTAGAAGAACACCAGGTCGCCGGGGCGTAGTTCGGAGCGGGAGACGCGCTTGCCCGAGTCGATCTGGGCGTACGTGGTGCGGGGCAGCGCGACCCCCGCCGAGCGGTACGCGGCCTGGGTGAGCCCCGAGCAGTCGAACGCGTTCGGGCCGGTGGCGCCCCAGACGTAGGGGCTGCCGATGGCCTTGTACGCGTAGGAGACGGCGGTCGCGGCGCGGGCGTTGGGGGCCTTGGCGGCGCCCAGGGAGGCGTCACGGGTGTCCGAGCGGGAGGCGCGGTCGTCCTCTTCCCGGCCGGCGAGCTCCGCGCGCTGCTCGGCGGTGAGCCGGGACAGCAGCCGCTTCGCCTCGCCGAGCTTCCTGGTGATCGTCTTCTTGTGCTTGTCCAGCTCCGCCTGGCGTGCGCGGAGGGCGGTCAGCCGGTCGTCGGCCTCGCCGCGCAGCCGGTCCATCTCCCGGAGCTGCTTCCGCACATCGCGGACGGCGAGGGCCTGCCGGCTGCCGGCCCGGTCGGCGCGTGCCGCGCGGTCCAGGAACTGTTCCGGGTCGGAGGAGAGCGCGAGCTGCACGGAGGGGTCGATGCCGCCTGCGCGGTACTGCGCGGCGGCGTACGAACCGAGGCTGTCGCGGGCGGTGTTGAGCTTCTCCGTCTTGCGGGCAGCCGTGTCGCGCAGCTCGCGGAGCGCTTTCTCGGCCTTCTCGGCCTTCTCCTTCGCGCCGTTGTACTTCTCGGTGGCTGTCTCCGCCTCGCGGTAGAGCGCGTCGACCTTGGACTTCACCTCGGCGGGGCCGAGCCGGGGGTCCGCGTGCCCCGTGCCGTCCAGGGCGGTCGCCGACGCGGCTCCGGCGAGGGCGAGGGTTGCGGCGGTGCGGGCCGTGCTGCCGCTGAGCGAGCGCTGTCTGGGCTTGCGGTGCGCTGCCACGAAGTGGGGCTCCTTACGTGTCCGGCGGCGGCCCGCACAGGGGGACGGGCCGCCGCCGGTTTTCTCGGCGGTGGCGACCGACAGCCGTCCCGGGTTCGGACGGCGGTTGGGGAGCCGGTCACCTGGTGCAGGACGCTAAACCCGACCGTCACGGGTTGGTGAGGGAGTGCGCGCAACTGGCGGAAGTGGGCGGACAGTGACCGACAACGACCGTGCCGTTCGCGGGACGGCGGCTGCTTGGTGCGCGGCCGTGACCGATGGCTCGTTTCCGGCTTGCCCGGCCGGAGTGTGGTGCTATGGGGGCGCCTGCCACGCCCGGCCCGAGGCCCGGCTAGGCTCCGGCCTCATGGACCTACTCATCCATCTCTTCGTCGGCCTGCACATCATCGGCATCGCCTCGCTCCTGGGCGGCTTCCTGACCCAGATGAAGCAGATGGGCCAGGGCACCGCGCGCTTCAGCCCCGGCATGCTGCACGGCGCGTTGATCATGCTCGTCACCGGTGTGGTCCTGGTGGGCCTCAACCAGGCGGACGACAACACGGTCAACAACGTCAAGATCGGCATCAAGCTGGCCCTGCTGATCGTGATCCTCGCGCTGGTCTATGTGAAGCGGGACGAGGAGAAGGTCGACAAGGGCATGTTCGGTGCGGTCGGCCTGCTGACCACGGCGAACATCTTCATCGCGGTGCTGTGGACCTGAGTTTTCACGCCTCACGCGCGCGTGGCCCGCATCCGGGGAGGATGCGGGCCACGCGCGCGTAGTGGGGTGCGTCGGTCTCAAGAGCGTGCTTCGTCCTTATGCGGGGCGCACCACGCTGTGGATCGGCATGTAGTAGATCGACTCGACGCGGACGTTCGCGCCCGGCTTCGGGGCGTGGACCATCTTGCCGTTGCCGATGTAGATCCCCACGTGACTGATGTCGTCGTAGAAGAACACCAGGTCACCCGGCTTGGCGTCGGCGGTCTTCACGGTCGTGCCGACCTTCACCTGGTCCCAGGTGGTGCGCGGCAGGGAGATTCCCGCGGCCTTCCAGGCGTCCTGCGTGAGTCCGGAGCAGTCGTAGGAGTCGGGGCCGGTGGCGCCCCAGACGTACGGCTTGCCGATCTGGGCCTCCGCGAAGTCGATGACCTTCGCGGCCTTGGTGGCGTAGCTGCCGTCGGTGCTTCCGGAGCCGGTGCCTGTGCCACCGGTGCCGGTGCCAGAGTCCGAACCCGAACCCGAGCCCGCGTCGGAACCGGAACCGGAACCGGATCCGGAACCAGAGCCCTGGTCGGCCCCCCGCTCCTTCTCCCGCTGCGCCGCCTCCTCGGCCTTCCGCTCGCGCTCCGCCTCCGCGGCCTGCTCGCGGGCCAGCTTCTCGGCCTTGCGCTTGGCCTCCTGCTTCTTCTTCCGCTCGATCTCCGCGAGCCGCGCCTTCTCCTCGGCGGTCAGCTTCGAGAGGAGCTCCCGCGCGTCACCCAGCTTCTTCTGGACGGTCCGCTTGCTCGTCCTGAGGTCGTCCCGCGACTCGCTCAGCGTCTTGAGGCTCTTCGCGGCCTTCGTGCGCTGCTCGGTCGCCGACGCCTGCTGCGCCTGGTAGTCGTCGACCGCCTTCTTCTGGCGCGTGGTCAGCCGGTCCGCCAGGTGGTTCTGGTCGAAGTAGCCCTGCGGGTCGTCGGCGAGCATCATCGTGGCCGTCTCCGAGACGGCGCCGGTGCGGTACTGGGCGGCGGCGAAGGAGCCCAGCTCCTTGCGCGCGTCGTTCAGCTCGTCCGTGCGTTCGGCCACGTCGTCGAGCAGACGGTCGACCTTCTTGCGCTGCTTGTCGGTGCGCTCCTTGGCCGAGTTGTACTTCTGGGTGGCCACGCCGGCCTGCTGGTAGAGCTCGTCGACCTTCTTCTGGATCTCTTCGAGGCTGGGCTTCGCCGGCGCGGAGGGCGCCGCCTGCGCGCTCTGTGCCAGGAGGGCGACGGAGGTGAGGGCCGCCGTCGTGATGCCGAGGGCGGGGGCCGTGCGTAGGCCGGCTGAACGGGTCCGCGGCTTGCGGTGCGACGCCAAGGGAGGCGACTCCTTCCGTAGACCGCCTACCGGGTTAGCTGTCGGGTTCGGGCGGGTGGTTCGGAAGGCTGCCCTACAGTCCCGTACTTCGTACGGGACCGATTCACCCCAAGGTTCTGGTGGGTCCCCGGCTCCGAACACGTCGGACTCGGCGGAGGCCACCCGTTCCCGGCGGGGTTCGCCGGTGGGGGGCGAGTGGCCCGCCGGGCACGCTAGCCAACCCGTGAGGCCCCTGTGAAGGTTGATGTTCGATATGCCCGATACATTTTCGTGACTTTACGAGACCCTTGACGCGGACACGACTGAGACGGCGCGAGGCGTAGCGGAGTGTGATCATCTGTGGGCGCGGAGTAGGTGGGCGGGGGTGTGTCCGGAACCGCAGCGGGTTGTCAGTGGGGCCGCCTAGACTCGGGAAGCGATGAGCAGCCTCTTTGATGACAGCTTCCTGGCGGACCTGCAGCCCTCCCGGGCCGCGGACGAAGCGCCCCCGCCGCCGCCCGAGGACAGCGCTCCGGAGCCCATTCCGGACGATTTGTTCGACGGGAAGTTCGACGCGCCCATGACCCGGGAGTCGCACTACCGCGACGGCGCCCCGCGCCCGGTCATCGACCCGGCGTCGCTCCTCGACGGGCTGAACGAGAACCAGCGCGCGGCCGTCGTGCACGCCGGCTCCCCCCTGCTCATCGTGGCCGGCGCCGGTTCCGGCAAGACCCGTGTGCTGACCCACCGCATCGCGTACCTCCTCGCCGAGCGCGGCGTGCACCCGGGCCAGATCCTCGCGATCACCTTCACGAACAAGGCCGCGGGCGAGATGAAGGAGCGCGTCGAGCAGCTCGTCGGCCCCCGGGCGAACGCGATGTGGGTCTCCACCTTCCACAGCGCCTGCGTCCGCATCCTGCGCCGTGAGTACAAGAAGCTGGGCTTCACCTCCTCCTTCTCGATCTACGACGCCGCGGACTCCAAGCGCCTCATGGCCCTGGTCTGCCGCGACCTGGATCTCGACCCGAAGAAGTTCCCGCCGAAGTCCTTCAGCGCCAAGATCTCGAACCTGAAGAACGAGCTGATCGACGAGGAGGACTTCGCCGGACAGGCCGCCGACGGCTTCGAGAAGACCCTCGCCCAGGCCTACGCGATGTACCAGTCACGCCTCCGCGAGGCGAACGCGCTGGACTTCGACGACCTGATCATGACGACGGTCCACCTGCTGCGCGCCTTCCCGGACGTCGCCGAGCACTACAGGCGCCGCTTCCGGCACGTCATGGTCGACGAGTACCAGGACACCAACCACGCGCAGTACGCCCTGGTGCGCGAGCTCGTCGGCCCCTCCGGAGGCGAGGAGGACGACCCGGCCGAGCTGTGCGTCGTGGGTGACGCGGACCAGTCCATCTACGCCTTCCGCGGCGCCACCATCCGCAACATCCTCCAGTTCGAGGAGGACTACACCGACGCGACGACGATCCTCCTGGAGCAGAACTACCGCTCCACGCAGACGATCCTCACCGCCGCGAACGCGGTCATCGAGCGGAACGAGAGCCGCCGCCCCAAGAACCTCTGGACCAACCAGGGCGCGGGCGCCCGCATCACGGGATACGTCGCCGACACCGAGCACGACGAGGCCCAGTTCGTCGCCGACGAGATCGACCGCCTCACCGACGCGGGCGAGGCCAAGGCCGGCGACGTCGCGATCTTCTACCGGACGAACGCCCAGTCCCGTGTCTTCGAAGAGATCTTCATCCGTGTCGGCCTGCCCTACAAGGTCGTCGGCGGCGTCCGCTTCTACGAGCGCAAGGAGGTCCGCGATGTGCTGGCCTACCTGCGCGTCCTCGCCAACCCCGAGGACGCGGTCCCGCTGCGCCGCATTCTGAACGTACCGAAGAGGGGCATCGGCGACCGTGCCGAAGCCATGATCGACGCGCTCTCGCAGCGCGAGAAGATCTCCTTCCCGCAGGCCCTGCGCCGCGTCGACGAGGCGTACGGAATGGCGGCCCGCTCCACCAACGCCGTCAAGCGTTTCAACACGCTCATGGAGGAGCTGCGGACCATCGTCGAGTCCGGCGCGGGCCCTGCCGTCGTCCTGGAAGCCGTCCTCGAACGGACCGGTTACCTCGCCGAGTTGCAGGCCTCGACCGACCCGCAGGACGAGACGCGCATCGAGAACCTCCAGGAGCTCGCGGCCGTGGCGCTGGAGTTCGAGCAGGACAACAGCGCGGCTGCCGAGGGCGAGGAGGGGGCCGCCCCCGCCGGCACGCTCTCCGACTTCCTGGAGCGCGTCGCCCTGGTCGCCGACTCCGACCAGATCCCCGACGAGGAGGACGACGGCTCCGGAGTCATCACGCTCATGACCCTGCACACCGCCAAGGGCCTCGAATTCCCCGTGGTGTTCCTGACCGGCATGGAGGACGGCGTCTTCCCGCACATGCGCGCCCTCGGGCAGGTCAAGGAGCTGGAGGAGGAGCGCCGGCTCGCGTACGTGGGCATCACACGCGCGCGTGAGCGGCTCTATCTGACGCGGTCCTCGATGCGCAGCGCCTGGGGTCAGCCGTCGTACAACCCTCCGTCGCGTTTCCTCGAGGAGATCCCGGACACGCACCTGGACTGGAAGCGGACCGGCTCGGTGGGTGCGCCCGTGTCGTCCGGGCCCGCCGCGGGGATCGCCGCGTCGCTGTCCTCCTCGCGCTCGCGTTCCGGCGGGGCGCAGGGCTTCGCCACGCGCCGCGCGTCGGAGAAGCCGGTGGTGTCGCTCGCCGTCGGCGACCGGGTCACGCACGACCAGTTCGGCCTCGGGACCGTGGTCGGGGTGAAGGGGACGGGTGCGAACGCCGAGGCGACGGTGGACTTCGGAGAGCCGAAGCCAAAGCGTCTGCTGCTGAGGTACGCGCCGGTGGAGAAGCTCTGACGCCTGGCGGATCTGGGACGCCCGGGGCGGCGGCCGGAGAGTGACCCCCGGGGGTTACGTCGGGTCGAGGCCGTGGCTGCGCAGCCACGGCAGCGGGTCGATCGCCGAGCCGCCGCCGGGCCGCACCTCGAAGTGCAGGTGCGGTCCTGTGGAGTTGCCGGAGTTCCCGGAGAAGGCGATGGGCTCGCCCGCCTTCACGGGACCGCTGGAGATCTTGTGCGTGGAGAGGTGGCAGTACCACGTCTCCGTGCCGTCCTTGGCGGTGACGATCGCCATGTTGCCGTAGGCGCTGTTCCACTTCGTCGACACGGTGCCGTCGGTCGCGGCGAGGACCTCCGTGCCGTACGACACCGGGAAGTCGATGCCGGAGTGCGCGGACATCCAGTTGACGCCCGCCTGGCCGTAGTAGGCGCTCAGCCCGTGCTGCTTGACCGGCAGGGCGAACTTGGGGCGCAGCCGCTCCTTGCGCGCCGCCTCGGCTGCCGCCTTCTTCTGGGCGGCCACCTTCTCGGCCTTGAGGTCGATGCGTTCCTGCGTGCGGCTCGCGCGGTCCGCGAAGTCGCCGGCGTCGGCGGAGAGGTTCGCCAGCTGGGTGTCCAGCTTGTTGTTGGCGGCGGAGGGCTGCACGGGCGCGGCGTCCGGAGCCGATGCCGCCGTTTCCTTCTTCTCGTCGTCCGCGCCGAAGTTGCCCACGGAGGCGGCGGCCACACCGGCGACGCCCATCACGCAGGCCGAGGGCACCGCGACGGTGAACAGGGCGGAGCGCTTGGCGGGGGTCCGTCGGCGGGTCCTGGAGCGGCCGTCGCCGCCGCTCTTTCCGCGGGTGGCGCGGGACGTGCGGGGAGCGGTGCTCCGGGAGTCCGCGGCGGCCGGTTCGGGATCGGTGGTCCCGTACGCGGCGTCGGTGTCGGCGTCGAGCTCGTACTGGTCGGGGTCGGGCTGCTCTGCCTCGTGCGGCGGGGCAGCGTCGTGCGGGTCGTACGCGCTCGTGTCGAAGGTCTGCGTGTCCCACTCGCCGGGCTGCGGCGTCTGGTCCCAGGCGGTGGTGTCCCACTGGCCCGTGGAGTCGGGGCCCGGTTGCGAGGGGATGTCGGCGAGCTGCTGGTAGCCACCGGTCGACCACATGGAGGCGGTGTCGTAGCTGCCGGTGTCGTACGTGTCGGCGTAGTACTGCGCGGCGTACGGGTCCTGGGCGAGCGTCGTCCGCTGCGGCGGGGCCGTGGTGGCCGTGGTGGTCGTCCACTGGCCCGTGTCGTGGCCGGTGCCGGCGCCGGGCATGTCACCGAAGAGCGGATCGGTGGCGAAAGTACCGGTGTCGAAGCTTCCGGTGTCGAAACCGGTGGTGGCGAAGCTGCCGGTGGAGTAGGTGTCGTAGCCGTACCCGCCGTGCTGGGCGCTCTGTTGGTCGTACGTCGTGTAGTGCGGTTGGTCGGCGCCGGGTGCCGAGGACGGGGGAGTCGAGCTCCCCGACGGGTGACGGTCGTTCACCAACTTCTCTTTCGCCTCGGCAGCAGGGGCAGAGCAGTGCGGCGACTGTACCCGGCGGTATACGGGCGCGACAATCTTCGGCAGGTTTCACGGTTTCAGGAAACGGGCATTCGGCCGTCTTTCGGGGGACTGTGGGCACAGCCTTGGCTCTGCGTTCGAGGTTCGTTCGATAGAGGCAGGGGTGTGCGGGGGTGTGGGGGCGGGATGTGACGGGTGAGGCGGGGCCGGGTCAGGCGACCGTCAGTCCGCCCGGCGCGCTCTTGGCGTCGGCTCCTGGATTCGCCAGGTCGAGAGCCTGGCGTATGCCGTTCGCGACGGCGGGGTGCACCGGCAGCGCGAGATGACCGATGCCGGTCACGCGGACGTTCTGCGCGAGCAGGTCGGGGTGGTCGACGCAGGCCGTCTCCAGCGGGTCCATGATCTGGTCCAGGTCGCTCCAGAAACTCACGAACTGCGTGCGGCAGTCCGGTGCCGGCTCCTTGAGTTCCTGGATCACGTCGGAGCCCGGGCGCATCTGCCGGACGATCGGGTGGGCGTCCGCGAGCGGTACGACGCGGGTGCCGGCGTGCGGGGTGCCGAGTGTGACCAGCGTGCGTACGCGTTCGTCACCGTCGAGCCGCTGTACGTAGTAGCGGGCGATCAGGCCGCCGAGGCTGTGCCCGACGATGTCCACCCGGGCGTGTCCCGTGCGTTCGCAGATCTCTTCGATGTGGCGGCCGAGCAGCTCGGCGGCGACGCGGATGTCGCAGGTCAACGGAGAGTAGTTGAGGGTCTCGACCCGGCGGCCGTGTTGGGAGAGCGCGCGGCGCAGCAGTACGAAGACGGAGCGGTTGTCGATGAAGCCGTGCAGGAGCAGGACCGGAGGCCTGCCGTCCGGGGGGAGCCGGGGCGCGCCGGGGGGCGGCTGGACCGGGGCCGGCCTGCGCTCCTGGGCAATGCCCGAGGGGTAGAGGAGCAGGTGGCCCGTGAGGATCGTCAGCTCCAGCGCGGTCGCTTTCAGCAGGGCCCCGGAGAGGCCGGCCACTTTGGCCGGCAGGGCGGGGAGGGATGGGAGGGGTGGAAGAGACGGGAGGGGTAGGAGGGACGCAAGTGCCGGGAGTGGGGTCAGGCCGAGGATTTTCGGCAGCAGCGAACCGAGTGGACGAAAGGGGCGGGCCCCCGCGTGGGCTTTCGTGACCGGCATCGTCGACCTCCCGTTTGGCGCACGGAAGGGAGGCTCTGTCCCCCGTGTGCCCTAGGGGGAGTCGTGGTCGAGGAGTCGGCTGTGCGATGGCGATCCCGGCCACCGCCCTGCGGTGACTCCGTGCCCCCGTTGCATCGCCGATGCGCGGTGTCACCACGCCGTGCGGCTGCCGGCGCGGTGGCCCGGCGTCTCGTTGCGGCTCCCCTCGCGCCTGGTCCGGATGCGGAGCGTGAACCCCTGGGTTACGGACGGGCGCGCAGCGAACGTGTCCCACGTGTGATTTCCCCCTCGCTCTCCACCGCGAAACTGCCGCTTGCGCGATGCTGGGGATAACGTTCGTTCACTTCCCCGGCCGGTGCGGTGCGGGGTATCTGTGCCGGGACAGACTTTGTCGGTACGGATATCGGTACATGGAGGCAGTGATGGGTGTGGCAGCCGGGCCGATCCGCGTGGTGGTCGCCAAGCCGGGGCTCGACGGGCACGATCGCGGGGCCAAGGTGATCGCGCGGGCGTTGCGTGACGCGGGTATGGAGGTCATCTACACCGGGCTGCACCAGACGCCCGAGCAGGTGGTGGACACCGCGATCCAGGAGGACGCCGACGCGATCGGCCTCTCCATCCTCTCCGGAGCGCACAACACGCTGTTCGCGCGCGTGTTGGAGCTCTTGAAGGAGCGGGACGCGGAGGACATCAAGGTGTTTGGTGGCGGCATCATCCCGGAGGCGGACATCGCGCCGCTGAAGGAGAAGGGCGTCGCGGAGATCTTCACGCCCGGGGCCACCACCACGTCGATCGTGGAGTGGGTTCGGGGGAACGTGCGACAGGCCGTCTGAGGCATTCCCCGTCGCCCGTCTGCCGTGGTCGGCGTCATATCGGCGGACATCATCTCGGTGGGCGTCATGGCGGCGGGGGGAGCTCGTCGCGTATCGCCGCGCGGAGGCGCAGGGTGGTGACCAGGCGCTGGAACGCTTCCGACCAGTAGCTGCCCGCGCCGGGTGACGCGTCCTCCGCTTCGTCGGGAACCGCGGTGAGCGCTTCCAGGCGGACCGCCTCGGCCGGGTCCAGACAGCGTTCCGCCAGGCCCATCACTCCGCTGAAGCTCCATGGGTAACTGCCCGCGTCGCGCGCGATGTTCAGGGCGTCCACCACGGCCCGGCCGAGAGGGCCGGCCCAGGGCACCGCGCAGACGCCGAGCAGTTGGAACGCCTCCGACAGGCCGTGTGCCGCTATGAACCCCGCCACCCAGTCCGCGCGCTCGGCGGCAGGCATGGAGGCGAGCAGTTTGGCCCGCTCGGCGAGGGACACGGCGCCCGGACCCGCCGCGTCGGGTGAGGCGGGGGCGCCGAGCAGCGCTCTGGACCAGGCGACGTCACGCTGGCGTACGGCCGCGCGGCACCATGCGGCGTGCAGTTCGCCCCGCCAGTCGTCGGCCACCGGGAGCGCCACGATCTCCGCCGGGGTGCGGTTGCCGAGCCGGGGCGGCCAGGTGGCGAGCGGGGCCGATTCCACGAGCTGGCCGAGCCACCAGGAGCGCTCGCCCCGGCCGGTGGGGGGCTTCGGGACGACGCCGTCCCGCTCCATGCCCGCGTCGCACTCGTGCGGCGCCTCGACGGTGAGGGTCGGCGTGCTCGATGTGTGGTCGACGGCCACGCAGGAGGCCGCGCGTGCCGACATCCGGCCCGCCAGGGCCGATTCGGGGAGCGCGGACAGCAGTTCCGCCGCGGTGGAGCGGACGTTGCGACTGCGGTCGGTGAGGGCCTGCTCCAAGAAGGGCTCGTCCGCGGCGGAGAGGCCCGTGCGCAGCGAGTCGAGGAACATCAGACGGTCCTCCGCCCGCTCCGTCGACCAGGTGGAGGTGAGCAGGTCGAGGGCCATGAGGGCGTCTTCCGCGCGCAGCGCGGTGAGGAGGGCCACGCGCTCGGCGAAGAGGCCCTCTTCCCAGAGCTGCCTGACTTTCTGTGCGTCGTCGGTGGACGGGAGCGCCACGCCGCCTCCCGGGGTGGCGCGGAGTGCGAACTTCCAGTCGGGGTTCAGGCGGGCCAGCCAGAGAGCTCTCGGGCCCGCGAAGGTGAGTGCCTGGGGGCGCAGGTCCGTGCGGCCGCGGGCCGCGTTCAGGAGCGCGGGCAGGAGCTCAGGTGGTGCGCCGTACCCTCGCGCGTTGGCCAGGGCCAGCCACTGGGGCAGGAGCTCCATCAGGTCGGGTGCGGCGCCGCGGCGGCCGCCGCTGCCGGTGCCGGGCTGGTCGGCGAGGAGCGTCGCGAGCCTGCGTCGGGCCGCGGGCGGCACCTGTGGCCTGGGATCGTCCGCGGCGGGCTCGGGCGGCGTGGCGGCCGCGGCCGGGCGCAGGCCTGCCCTGCGGCGCACCGTCTGCACCGCCGCCGCGTCCAGGAGGGCGAGTGGCGCCTCCTTGCCGGGGGCGTGAAGGGTGGGCGGCAGCGCGCGGCGGTCGGTGCCCAGCAAGGCTGCCGTGACCAGGTCGTCCCAGGCGGGGGCGGGGCTTGGAGTGGGCATGCGTGTCTCCTGGTGTGCGTGTGTCCCCTGGTGTTGTACGTGCGTCTCCTGGCGTGCGGTTGCCCTCTGGTGTCTGTTTGCGCTCTCGCGTGTGTTCGCGCTCTGGTGTGCGGTCGTCAGCACAGCGACACCGGCTCTCGTGAGTCCTTCTGCCAGGCCGTGAGGGGTGTGAAGCCTTGATGTCCGCACTCGCCGAACACCGTCAGCGGTGCGCCTCCGGACAGGGAGACCAGACGCCACAGTCCTGGTCTGGACGTGGCGGCCGGGGACAGGGGGAGGGCGGTGGTGCCCTCGGAGTCCGTCAGTTGCCAGGAGCCTTCGTGCGGGGTCGGTATCACCTCGGAGAGCGTGACCGGCCAGGACTCCAGCCATGGGTCGCCGCGCAGCGCCTCGCCGTAGCGGACGGTGGCCTCTTCCGTGCGTACGCCCGGGGGGCGGTGTGCGGTGGGGGCCGGGGCCGCGAACTGTTCGCCCAGGTCCGCGCGCGGCTGGGACGCGCCCGGATAGGCGGTCACCTCGGCGTCGAGCGCGAGGCCCACGGGGAGGGCGAGTGTGGGCGCGCGGCCCGCGGCGCCGTACGAGAGAAGGAGCGCGGTGCGGCCGGATTCCGCGCCGTACAGCCATATGCGGCGTGTGGTGAGTCTGCTGTCAGCCGTGTCGTACTGCGCGAGGACCAGCCAGTGGTCCCGCAGCGGCGGGCCCTCCGGGTGCGCGGGCAGGCCGACGTGCGAGCGGACCGTGGCCGCCAGGTCGGCCGGCAGCCGGTCGCGGTGGAGCCAGCCCTGGTCGAGGAGGTGGAGCAGCGCGCACTCCTCCAGCAGGCGCGCGGGCCAGCCGGGGCCGGAGGACGGGATCGCCCCCAACTCCCTGACGCGCGCCGCGAGTCCCGGCGCCTGAGCGTCGACCATGCGTGCGGCCGTCTCCTCCCACGCGCCGTACCCCGCCTGCTCGGCGGAGGCGGTGCCGCCGCGGAGCAGGTCGGACAGGCGCTGCTCCAGCTCCGACGCCCCCGCGGTGATCCGCTCGGCCCGCTTCTCCGCTCTTTTACGCGCCGCCTCCGGGTCCGCCGAGGTCCCGGACGTCGCGGGCGAACTCCGCTTCTCCTCGGCCTTCTTGCGCCGTGACGTGAGCCATTCCTCGGCCCAGGGCGGCGGGTCTCCGCCTTCCGGCACGGTGCCGTCCGCGCCCGCCCAGACCAGCAGCAGCCCCAGCGCGTGCTTGCACGGGAACTTGCGGCTCGGACAACTGCACTTGTACGCCGGGCCCGCGGCGTCCGCGATGTCGACGACCGTCTGATACGGCTTGCTGCCACTGCCCTTGCACAGCCCCCACACCGTCCCCTCGTCGGAACTGCCCGCCTCCGACCATGGGCCGGCGACGCCGAGTTTGCTTCCCGCCTTGCGCGACGGGGCGTCAGGAGCCAGTGCCAGCACCTGATCCGCCGTCCAGCGCACCCCCTGCTGAGTCATGTCTCGAAGGTAGGCGCAGCCACTGACAATCGACCCGGCGGCAGGCGTTTGCGCAGGTCAACGGCGTACGAAGGGTGATTGTCAGTGGCGTGGTGCACCGTGGAGTCATATCCGGGCCAGACGCGTCCGGACGAGCTGGAGGGGGATCGCTCCATGACCGTTTCCGTCGACTCGACGACGTCCGCGACCGCGAATCCGTCGGACGCCCTGCGGCCGCACGCCGAGCAGGCCTTCGCCGCCGAACTGGCCGCGCTCGCCGCGCAGGACGACCGGCCGAGGCCGCAGCGGTGGAAGCTCTCGCCGTGGGCCGTCGCCACCTATCTGCTCGGCGGCACCCTGCCCGACGGCACAGTGATCACGCCGAAGTACGTGGGGCCGCGACGCATCGTCGAGGTCGCCGTCACCACCCTCGCCACCGACCGCGCCCTGCTGCTGCTCGGCGTCCCCGGCACCGCCAAGACATGGGTGTCCGAGCACCTCGCGGCCGCCGTCAGCGGCGACTCGACCCTGCTCGTCCAGGGCACCGCGGGCACACCGGAGGAAGCCATCCGGTACGGCTGGAACTACGCCCAGCTGCTCGCGCACGGCCCCAGCCGCGACGCGCTCGTGCCCAGTCCCGTGATGCGGGCGATGGCGGAGGGCATGACGGCACGCGTCGAAGAGCTGACCCGCATCCCCGCCGACGTGCAGGACACCCTGATCACGATCCTGTCGGAAAAGACGCTGCCCATCCCGGAGTTGGGGCAGGAGCAGCAGGCCGTGCGCGGCTTCAACCTCATCGCCACGGCCAATGACCGCGACCGCGGGGTCAACGACCTGTCGAGCGCCCTGCGCCGCCGCTTCAACACCGTCGTCCTGCCGCTGCCTGAGAGCGCCGACGCCGAGGTCGACATCGTCTCGCGCCGCGTCGACCAGATCGGCCGCTCCCTCGACCTGCCCACGGGTCCCGAGGGCATCGACGAGATACGCCGTGTCGTCACCGTCTTCCGCGAGCTGCGCGACGGCGTGACGGCTGACGGGCGTACGAAACTGAAGTCGCCCAGCGGCACGCTGTCCACGGCCGAGGCGATCTCCGTCGTCACCAACGGGCTCGCGCTGGCCACGCACTTCGGAGACGGCGTCCTGCGCCCCGGCGATGTCGCGGCCGGCATCCTCGGCGCCGTCGTGCGGGACCCGGCGGCGGACCGCGTCATCTGGCAGGAGTACCTGGAGGCGGTCGTGCGGGAGCGCGACGGGTGGAAGGACTTCTACCGCGCGTGCCGCGAGGTGAGCGCATGACGAGGGCGCTGGAACCGCTGCTGCTCGGGGTGCGGCACCACGGGCCGGGCTCCGCGCGTGCGGTGCGGGCGGCGCTCGACGAGGGGCGGCCCGACGCCGTGCTCGTGGAGGGCCCGCCCGAGGCCGACGCCCTGGTGCGGCTCGCCGCCGACGAGGGGATGCGGCCGCCGGTGGCGCTGCTCGCACATGTGGTGGACGAGCCGGGGCGTTCGGCGTTCTGGCCGCTCGCCGAGTTCTCTCCGGAGTGGGTCGCCATCAAGTGGGCGCTGGGGCATGGGGTGACGGTGCGTTTCATCGACCTGCCCGCGGCTCACTCTCTGGCGCTGCGTGCCGAGGCGGAGGAGGGAGACGAGAAGGCGCCGCTGGGGAAAGAGGGAGGCGAGAAGGCGCCGCGAGGGGAAGAGGGAGGCGCTGAGGTGCCGCTGGGGGAGGAGGGCGGTGGGGAGGACAGGGACGTGGGGGACGTGCGGATCGACCCCATCGGCGTCCTCGCCGAGACCGCCGGGTACGACGACCCCGAGCGCTGGTGGGAGGACGTCATCGAGCACCGGGGGGCGGACGGTGACGCGTTCGCGCCGTTCGAGGCGCTGGGCGACGCGATGGGGGCGCTCCGCGAGGCCTACGGGGACGGCGGGCACGACCGTGACCTGGTGCGTGAGGCGTACATGCGGCTCCAGGTCCGCGCCGCGCAGAAGGAGTTCGGGGCCGAGCGGGTCGCCGTGGTGTGCGGGGCCTGGCACGCCCCCGCGCTGCTGCGGAAGGTCACCGTGGGCGCCGACCGGGCGCTGCTCAAAGGGCTGCCCAAGGTGAAGGCCGAGATGACGTGGGTGCCGTGGACCCACCGCCGGCTCTCCCGCGCCAGCGGTTACGGCGCGGGGATCACCTCCCCCGGCTGGTACGGGCATCTGTTCAGCGCACCCGACCGGCCCGTCGAGCGGTGGATGACGAAGGTCGCGGGACTCTTGCGCGACGAGGACATGCTCGTCTCGTCCGCGCACGTCATCGAGGCGGTGCGGCTCGCCGACACGCTGGCCGCGATGCGGGGGCGGCCACTGGCCGGGCTGACCGAGACGACCGACGCCGTGCGCGCGGTGATGTGCGAGGGCTCCGACGTGCCGCTCGCGCTCGTGCACGACAAGCTCGTCGTGGGGGACGTGCTGGGCGAGGTGCCCGAATCGGCGCCCGCAGTGCCGCTGCAGCGGGACCTCACACGGCTGCAGCGCGCGCTGCGGCTCAAACCGGAAGCGGCGGAGCGGGAGTTGGAACTCGACCTCCGCAAGGAGACGGACGCCGCGCGCAGCAGACTGCTGCACCGGCTGCGGCTGCTCGGCGTGCACTGGGGGGAGCCGGCGGCGTCCAGGGGGAGCACGGGGACGTTCCGGGAGACCTGGCGGCTGCGGTGGGAGCCTGAGCTCTCCGTGCGGGTCGCCGAGGCCGGGGTGTGGGGGACGACGGTCCTCGCCGCGGCCACGGGCAAGGCCGCGTCCGACGCGATCGACGCGAGGGCCCTCGCCGACGTCACCGCGCTCGCCGAGCGGTGTCTGCTGGCCGAGCTGCCGGACGCCCTGCCCGTGGTGATGCGGGTGCTGGCGGACCGGGCGGCGCTGGACGCGGACGTCGGCCACCTCGCGCAGGCGTTGCCCGCGCTGGTGCGGTCCCTTCGGTACGGGGACGTCCGGGGGACCGGCACCGAGGCTCTCGGCGGGGTGGCCCTGGGGCTCGCCGAGCGGATCTTCGTGGGGCTGCCGCCCGCGTGCGCGGGGCTGGACGCGGAGGCGGCCGTGGAGATGCGGGGGCACGTCGACGCCGTTCACGGGGCGGTGGGGCTGCTCGGCGACATCCGCCCGGGCCCGACCGGGGGGCCGGAGCCTCGGCCTTCGGCGCCCGGGGCCGTGGACGCTGCACACGCGGTGGCGGGACGGGGGGTGCGGGAGCGCTGGCACTCCGTGCTTCGGGTGCTGGGGCAGCGGGACACCGTCGCCGGGGTCGTGCGGGGGCGGAGCGTGCGCCTGTTGCTGGACGCAGGCGTGTTGGGGGACGAGGAGGTCGCTCGGCTCATGGGGCTCGCGCTGTCCCGGGGGAGTGCGCCCGCCGAAGGCGCGGCCTGGATCGAGGGGTTCGTCGGAGGCGGATCCGGCGGCGGGATGCTGCTGGTGCACGACGAGCGGCTGCTCGGCCTGGTCGACGACTGGCTGAGCGGGGTGTCGGACAGCGCCTTCACCGACGTACTGCCGTTGCTGCGGCGCACTTTCTCGGCGTACGAGCCGGGGGTGCGGCGGACATTGGGCGAGCTGGTGAGACGCGGGCCGGCGGGGGCCGGCGCCGGGAGCGGACCTCTGAGTGGGGCAGGGGGAGGCCTCCCCGGGTTCGCCGACGAGGTCGACGCCGCGCGCGCGGACGCCGTCGTGCCGATCGTGCACCTGCTGCTGGGCCTGTCGACGGAGGCACAAACGGAAGCGGAGGCGGAAGCGGAAGGGGGAGCAGAGGTGGCGGGGCGTGTGGTGACGGGGGCCGCGGGGGGCAGCGGCAACGGCTGTGTGGGGGTGGCGGGGTGAGTGGGGTGGCCGGTGGGTGGCGGTGGCTCGTGCTGAGTGAGGGCGGTGTCAACGGGGTGCCAGTGGGGGTCAGCGGTGACGGTTGTGTGGGGGTGGCGGGGTGAGTGGGGCTGCTGATGAGCGGTTGCGGCGGTGGCGGCTTGTGTTGGGCGGGGGTGGCGCCGACGGGACGGGATGTGCGCTCACCGGCCGGGACGCGGCGATGGACGGTGCGCTCTCCGCGCTGTACGGGGGAGGGGGCGAGAAGGACGGCCGGGGGCGGGAGCGTTCGGCGGGGCTCGGGGCGTCGGCGCCGTCCGTGGCGCGCTGGCTCGGGGACATCCGGACGTACTTCCCCTCGTCCGTCGTCCAGGTCATGCAGCGCGACGCCATCGACAGGCTGGGGCTCTCCGCGCTCCTCCTGGAGCCGGAGATGCTGGAGGCCGTCGACGCGGACGTGCACCTGGTCGGCACCCTGCTCTCGCTCAACAAGGCCATGCCGGAGACGACCAAGGAGACCGCGCGTGCCGTCGTGCGCAAGGTCGTCGAAGACCTGGAGAAGCGGCTCGCGACACGGACCCGCTCCACGCTCACCGGGGCCCTCGACCGCAGCGCCCGCGTCAGCAGACCCCGCCACCACGACATCGACTGGAACCGCACGATCGCGGTCAACCTCAAGAACTACCTGCCCGAGTACCGGACGATCGTCCCCGAGCGGCTCATCGGGTACGGGCGGGCGTCCCAGTCCGTGAAGAAGGAGGTCATCCTCTGCATCGACCAGTCGGGGTCGATGGCCGCGTCCGTCGTCTACGCCTCCGTGTTCGGGGCCGTGCTCGGGTCCATGCGGTCGCTGAACACCCGGCTCGTCGTCTTCGACACGAACGTCGTCGACCTCACCGACCAGCTCGACGACCCGGTCGACGTCCTCTTCGGTACGCAACTGGGTGGCGGGACCGACATCAACAGGGCGCTCGCGTACTGCCAGTCGCAGATCACCCGGCCCGCCGACACGGTCGTCGTCCTCATCAGCGACCTCTACGAAGGCGGCATACGCAACGAGATGCTGAAGCGGGTCGCGGCGATGAAGGCGTCCGGAGTGCAGTTCGTGACGCTGCTCGCGCTCTCCGACGAAGGGGCTCCCGCGTACGACCGCGAGCACGCGGCGGCGCTCGCGGCGCTGGGAGCGCCGGCCTTCGCCTGCACGCCGGACCTCTTCCCGGAGGTGATGGCCGCGGCGATCGAAAGGCGCCCTCTTCCCATACCGGACACGGCAGCGGGGAACGGGACATGAGCAGGCATCGGTGACAGCGGGCTTGCGCGACGGCGTGCGTCCCGTGCGAGTATCTACGCGCCTCGCCCACCCTCTCAGAGGACCTTTCCCGCCTTGACCTCGGTTTCCGCTGTTTCCGCGGACGTTCCGTCCGGTGCCGCTGTGCGCTTCGTGCGTGCGGTGGCCGGTCGGCGTGGGCTGCAAGTGGCGCTGTTGCTCGGTGGGCTGCTCCTCCTCGGATTCCTCTTCGGGGAGCGGGCGCACGCGGCGGACGGCCTTCCTGTCGGTGACGCCGGGCAGGTGCGCGGCGGGCAGGCTGTTCAGCAAGTTCAGCCAGTTCAGCAAGTCCAGCGGATTCAGCCGGTTCAGCAGGCTCAGCAAGTTGTGCCGGATCGGCCGGTTCGGGAGATTCAGCAGGTTCTGCCGGACGAGCAGGTTCGGTCGCTGCGGGAGGCGGAGCCTGTTCGCGCGGTGACGCGGGCTGTTCCGGAGCCCGTCGTACGCCATGTCGTACGGCCAGTTGCCCGTCCCGTCGTACGGCCTGTCGTGCGGCCAGTTGTACGTCCTGTCGTACGCGTTGAGCCTCCGGAGTCGCTGCCCGAGCAGGCCGAGTCGGTCCGGTCGGACGAGCCCGGGCATCGTTCTGAGGCAGCGGAGTCGGCGTCGGCTCCCGTGGGGCCCCGCGTCGACGCCTCGTACCTCTCCGGCCTCTCTGGTCTCTCTGGTCTCTCCGGCTTCTCCGAGAACCGGCACCCCGGCACCGAGCCGGACGGCCGCGACGACGAAGCGCACGGTACGAAGCACGTGCCGCTGCCCGTCGCCCCGGGGCACCCCGGTGGCCATCTCGGCAACGCGACCGTGGGCGAGGGCAGTTCCTCGCGCCACGGTGATCTGCACGCCGCCGCGTTCGGCAGCCGCGCGCCGGTGCGGTTGCAGGCCGGGCCCGGGGTTCCTGCGGACCCCGCGCCGACCCGCGACAGGCAGCAGGACATTCCCGAATTCCCCGGCTAGGGCAGCCCTTTCCCCGCGACGACCTGCCGCGCGGGGGCGGTACAGGTCTGCCCTCCGGTCACCGGACATCTCCGGAAGCACCGGGTTCACAGCCGGAGCTCGTGAGTCAGAGCTCGAATTCGAAGGATCCGACGCAAGCATGAACAAGAACATCCGCCGTTCCATCGTCATAGCCGCCGGTGTCACGGGTGCCTGGGCACTCGGTTCCGCCGTCGCCAGCGCCGACGAGCTGCCCCAGCACTCCCTCGCGCTGCCGGACCAGGCGTCCGACGCCGTCGAGGACAAGGTCGAGAACAAGGTTCAGAGCAAGGTCCAGGACCAGGTCGAGAACCAGGTCCAGGACAAGGTCGAGAACAAGGTCCAGGACCAAGTCCAGGACCAGGCTCAGGACAAGGTCCGAGACGACCTCCCCCGCTCCACCGACGACATCGACTACCTCTTCGGCCCCCTCTCCACCTTCGCGCACACCACGGGCCACGCCCAGGACACCGCCACCCCCATCGCCGACGAGACCGCCGCAGCCGTGCTGCCGCCCGTCGCCGCCACCGCTGTCGACGGTGTCGTGCCGGTCGCGGGGCAGGCCGTCGGGGACGCGTCGGAGCTGGCGCAGGGTGTGGTCGGTGACGTGCGGCCGTTCGCCGGTGGGGTCGTCGGTGAGGTCCCGCCGTTCGCGGAGGCGGTCGTGGGTGAGGACGTGCGCCCGTTCGCGGACGGTGTCGTCGGCTCGGCCACGCCGCTCGTGCGGACCGTCGCCGACCAGGTGCGGCCCGTCGTGCAGGGGGTCGGCGACAGCACGGGCGGCCTTGCGCAGGGTGTGACGGGTGATGTCCGACCCTTCGCGGGTGGCGTCACCTCGCAGGTCCAGCCGTTCGCGCGGGACCTCGCCGGAACCGTCGCCCCTGACGCCCGGGACCTCGCGGGCAACGCCGTCACCGGAGCCCGGGGCGTCACCGCGGACGTGACACCGGGCTACCTGCACACCAGCTGACCGCTGAGCAGCTGACCGGCTGACCGGCCGACCGGCTGATCGCTGGAGCAACGGGAGCAAACGGGCGGTCCCTGGCGCAGCAGGGGCCGCCCGTCGGCACATCCGTCGGCACTTCGCGGCCGCGATCTGTGACCGTCATCACCGCCCAAATGTGATCTGCGATTTAGGGACCCACGGCCTGCGGCGATAACCTGCGAGACGGACATGCCGCGTACTGGACTCCGTCCTACGCCTCCCTTGTGACAGCGCAGTCACGTTGCCCTCCGCGGCACGCCCATGCAGACAGCTGACACCAATGCAGCAGATCGCAGCGAGATCACGGATAAGGGACGGACGCGCGTGGACCTGTTCGAGTACCAGGCGAGGGACCTCTTCGCCAAGCACGGTGTACCGGTGCTGGCCGGTGAAGTCATCGACACGCCTGAGGCGGCGCGCGAGGCCACCGAACGACTGGGTGGCAAGTCGGTCGTCAAGGCGCAGGTGAAGGTCGGCGGCCGCGGCAAGGCCGGCGGCGTGAAGCTGGCGGCGAACCCGGACGAGGCCGTCGCTCGTGCGACGGACATCCTCGGCATGGACATCAAGGGCCACACGGTCCACAAGGTGATGATCGCCGAGCTGTCCCCGGAGATCGAGGCCGAGTACTACGTCTCGTACCTCCTCGACCGCACCAACCGCACCTTCCTCGCCATGGCGTCGGTGCAGGGCGGCATGGACATCGAGGAGGTCGCGGAGAAGACCCCCGAGGCCCTCGCGAAGGTCCCGGTCAACGCCGTCGAAGGCGTGAACATCGAGAAGGCCCGCGAGATCGTGGCCGAGGCGAAGTTCCCGGCCGACGTGGCCGAGGGTGTCGCCGAGGCCATGGTGACCCTGTGGGAGACCTTCGTCGCCGAGGACGCGCTCCTCGTCGAGGTCAACCCGCTGGTCAAGACCAAGGACGGCCGCATTCTGGCCCTGGACGGCAAGGTCTCGCTCGACGAGAACGCCGACTTCCGCCAGGCCGACCACGAGGCGCTCGAGGACAAGGACGCAGCCAACCCGCTCGAGGCTGCTGCCAAGGCCAAGGGCCTCAACTACGTCAAGCTCGACGGCGAGGTCGGCATCATCGGCAACGGTGCCGGTCTGGTCATGTCGACCCTGGACGTCGTCGCGTACGCCGGTGAGGCGCACGGCGGCGTGAAGCCCGCCAACTTCCTCGACATCGGTGGCGGCGCCTCCGCCGAGGTCATGGCGAACGGCCTGGAGATCATCCTCGGCGACTCGGACGTCAAGTCCGTCTTCGTCAACGTCTTCGGTGGCATCACCGCGTGCGACGAGGTCGCCAACGGCATCGTGCAGGCCCTGGAGCTGCTCGCCTCCAAGGGCGAGAAGGTCGAGAAGCCGCTGGTCGTGCGCCTCGACGGCAACAACGCGGAGCTGGGTCGCAAGATCCTGAGCGACGCCAACCACCCGCTGGTGCAGCGTGTGGACACCATGGACGGCGCGGCCGACAAGGCCGCCGAGCTCGCGGCCGCGAAGTAAGGGACGAGGGAAAGAACAGCCATGGCTATCTTCCTCAACAAGGACAGCAAGGTCATCGTCCAGGGCATGACCGGTGCCACGGGCATGAAGCACACCAAGCTCATGCTGGGTGACGGCACGAACATCGTCGGCGGCGTGAACCCGCGCAAGGCCGGCACGTCCGTCGACTTCGACGGCACCGAGGTGCCGGTCTTCGGCACCGTCAAGGAGGCTATGGAGAAGACGGGCGCCAACGTCTCCGTCCTCTTCGTGCCGCCGGCCTTCTCCAAGGCCGCCGTCGTCGAGGCGATCGACGCGGAGATCCCCCTCGCGGTCGTCATCACCGAGGGCATCGCCGTCCACGACTCCGCCGCCTTCTGGGCGTACGCGAAGTCGAAGGGCAACAAGACCCGCATCATCGGCCCGAACTGCCCCGGTCTCATCACCCCGGGCCAGTCGAACGCCGGCATCATCCCGGGCGACATCACGAAGCCGGGCCGCATCGGCCTGGTCTCGAAGTCCGGCACGCTGACGTACCAGATGATGTACGAGCTCCGTGACATCGGCTTCTCGTCGGCCGTCGGCATCGGTGGCGACCCGGTCATCGGTACGACGCACATCGACGCCCTCGAGGCGTTCGAGGCCGACCCCGACACCGACCTGATCGTGATGATCGGTGAGATCGGCGGCGACGCGGAGGAGCGCGCGGCGGACTTCATCAAGGCGAACGTGACGAAGCCGGTCGTCGGCTACGTCGCGGGCTTCACGGCGCCCGAGGGCAAGACGATGGGCCACGCGGGCGCCATCGTCTCCGGCTCCTCCGGCACCGCCGCCGCGAAGAAGGAGGCCCTCGAGGCCGCCGGCGTGAAGGTCGGCAAGACGCCGACCGAGACGGCGAAGCTGGCGCGCGAGATCCTGGCGGGATGACTCCGTCGGTTTAGCAGTGTCTGAAAGTGGGCCCGCACCTCATGCGCATGAGGTGCGGGCCCTCTTCTCGTTCTTCGCGGCTGCGGGTCGGTGGGGGCTTGTCGCGCAGTTCCCCGCGCCCCTAAATACCGGCCCGGTGGGGGCTTGGTGCGCAGTTCCTCGCGCCCCTTGAGTGTCGCCCCTTACGGCAGTTGGGGGGTCAGGCGGGGGTTGCCGGTGGTTAGTTCTGCTCGGAGTTTTTCGCGGAGGGTGGTGTCCTCGTACGAGAGGGGGCCCGGGCCCATGCGGGGTGGTACGCCGTTGATGGCGGTGCCGGGGGCCTGTGGTGGTTCGTACTGGGTGGGTGCGTTCCGCAGGGTCAGCGCTGTCGCGCCGACGATCAGTGCCGTGAACGCGATGGCGGCGCGCGTCCAGAAACGGGCGCGGTACTCGCTACCGGTCCTGACCCGCTCCGCCTTGGGCAGCCGCAGCGCCTCGGCCCCGGCGACCTCCATGAGGCGCCGGTGCAGCACTTCGGGGTCCGCCAGTTCGGGCATCCGTTCGGCGACCGTCTCGCGCGCGTGCAGCAGGCGCTTCGCGGTGGCCGGTGTGCTCGCCTCCGTCTCGGCGGCGGTCTCCGGCAGGTCGAGGCCGAGGCCGTCGTAGAGCATCAGGGTGCGGCGCTGCGCGGGCGGCAGGCTCAGGAGTACGTCGAGGAAGGCGCGGTCGGCCGCCGACGCGGGCAGGGCGTCCGGGTGGCGTTGGCCGGGGCGGAAGCGGTGCCAGGGGGACATCGCGTACTCGTACGCCGCCGCGCGCACCCACCCCGCCGGGTCACGGTCGACCGCCACCTCGGGCCAGCGCTGCCACGCCAGCTGGAAGGCCCGCTCCACCGACTCCTGTGCGAGGCCCCGCCGCCCGGTGAGCAGGTACGTCTGGCGTACGAGACCGGGGGCGCAGTAGGCGCAGAGGGCGTCGAAGGCCTGGGCGGGGCTATTGTCGCGCGGTCCGGGGAACGGGGGCGCGGCCGTCGTCGTCACCCGGAGCGGCTGGGGCTGGGGTTGGGGAGCGGTGCCGGCCGTGGGGGCGGTGGCTGCCACCGGTGCGGGGGTGCGTGCCGGGGTGCGTGCCGGGGGCCGCGACTTCGGCCCGCGCTTGGCGGCCGACGGGGTGGCCCCCGCGTTCAGGAGCTTCACGTACGCCTCACGCTTGCGGCCCCGCGGCGCGGTCCGGCCCGTTTCCCACGAACGGACCGTTTCACGGGTGACGCCGATCTTCGCCGCGATGTCGGCCTGGCTCAGCGACTTCGCCTCGCGCAGCCTGCGGCGTTCCTTGGGGGACGGCAGAGGCGTGGCAGGGCTCTGGGGCATGTCGGACTCTCCGCACCGTGGGCCGACGTACGGCGGGAGGCCGGGCGCGGCTGCCCGCCGTACGAATAATTACATAAACGTATATTGGGCGACACATCCGATATTCGCCTGTTACGGGAAGAAAGCGCGTGTCGTTGGCAGCATGGCCGCGTGACCCAGACGTTCGATCACCACGCCTCGTCGCCGCCCGCCGAGCCGCCGCGCACGCGGGCCCGCGATCGTTCGCCCGGACTGGCCACCTGCGCGCTGGGCGGGGCCGTCGCCGCGGGTTTGGGGCTCGGCGCGTTCGCCGTGCTGGTCATCATGTTGTGGATCAGCTCGCCGTACCCGGACAGCGGACCCGACGGCGCCCTGCACGTCGCCGCGGGGCTCTGGCTCCTGGCGCACGGCACGGAACTGATCAGGACGGACACGCTCTCGGGCGCACCCGCGCCGATCGGTGTGACGCCGCTCCTCCTCGTCGTCCTGCCGGGCTGGCTGCTGCACCGGGCGGCACGCGACGCGGCGTCCCCCGAGGGGCGCGGGCACGCCGGGCAGACGGCGTGGTGCGGGGTGGTGGCCGGCTATCTGCTGGTCGGCGGGGCCGCGGCGCTGTACGCGGCGGGCGGTGCGCTGCGGCCCGACTGGCTCAGCGCGGTCGTGCACGTGCCGGTGTTCGCGGTGGGCGCGGCCGGGCTCGGGGTGTGGACGGCGCGCGGTCGGCCGTGGGGGCCGCTGCCGGGAGTCGTGCGCCGTCCGCTGGCCGCGCTTCCCGAGGGGGTGCGGGTGGCTCTGCGCGCCGCGCTCGTACGGAGCTTCCTCGCCCGCCGCCGTGCGGTGGCCGTCACCCGGGCCGGGGTGGCGGGCGCGCTGGTGCTCGTCGGCGGTGGCGCGCTGCTCGTCGCGGTGTCGCTCGTGCTGCGCGCCGGACTGGTGCAGTTGTCGTTCGCGCAGGTCACGGACGTGTGGTCGGGGCGGCTCGCGGTGCTGCTGCTGGCCCTCGTCCTCGTGCCGAACGCGGCGGTGTGGGGCGCGGCCTACGGCCTCGGGCCCGGCTTCACCCTCGGCGCGGGCTCCGTCACGAACCCTCTCGCGGCGGGCGCGGCGCCGCTGCTGCCACCCTTCCCGCTGTTCGCGGCGGTGCCGCCGACGGGGCCGGGGTCACCGCTGACCTGGTCGGCCGCGGTGGTACCCGTGGCGGCGGGGTGCGCGGTCGCGTGGTGCACGGTCCAGGCGGCGGCGCCCGCCTTCGGGGAGCGGGACGAGGCGTGGCCGCCGGGGCGGACGGCCGTGTGTGCCGCGATGGCGGCGGTGGTGTGCGGGGCGGTCATGGCGGTACTCGCGGCGCTCGCGGGCGGTCCGATGGGCGTGGCGGTGCTCGCCGAGTTCGGGCCGGTGTGGTGGCAGGTGGGGGCGGCGGCGCTCGGCTGGACGCTCCTGGTCGGGGTGCCGGTGGCGCTGCTCCTGCGGGCGTGGCGGCTGAGGCGGCCCTCTGCGCGGCGGCCTTCCGTGCAGCGGCCCTCCGCGAAGGTGCGACGGACGTGGCTGCCCCGGCCGGCTATGCCTCCGCTGCGGCTTCCGTGGCCGGGGCGGTCGGGGTCCGGATACGGCGGGGCGCGGGAGCCGTCGGCGGCTCCTGACATGCCGGGTCCGGCGGACCCGCTGGAGCTGACTGAACTGCCCGGGCTGCCCGGACTGCCTGAACCAACGGAAGCCCCGGAACCGCCGGAACCGCCGGAACCGCCGGAGCTGTCGGAACCGCTGCGACCGCCGGCCCCACAGGACCCGCTGGCCCTACAGGACCCGCTGGTACAGGACCCACCGGCCCCACAGAACCCACCGGACCTGTCAGCCCCACCGGCCTCCCCCAACCCCCCAAGGCCACCAGAACCCCCCAAGCCGCCCGAAGCCCCCCACCCCCCGAGCCCCACCTGGCAAGCCGACGCGGCCCGCGAGGCCCGCTGGCAGGCGCTGAAGGAGGAGGGAGAACGCCTCTGGGAGCGTCGCCCCCCGCCCCCGGGCCAGAGCCGCAGCACCGACAACTAGCTGACCGGCTGACCGGCTGACCGGCTGACTGACTGGCTGACCAGCCGACCACTCGTCGCCGCTAGTCGTCCTGCTCGCCCAAGAGCGGCCGCAGCTGCTTGGGCAGCAGGTCCTCGCAGGACTGCTTCGACGTGCTGGTGAGCGCGTCGTCCACGCACGTGTAGTAGTCGCGGTACACCAGCTGCGCGGTGAACGTGGCCGCCACCATGACGAGCGCGAGCCCGCCCGTGACCAGGCCGCTGATCGCGGCGGTCGTCTGCGGCCGCGTCGATGCCGCGGGGTCGCTCTTGGCCCGGCCGGCCGGAGCGGGCATCCCGGGTGCGGCAGGAGTAGCAGGAGTAGCAGGCGCGGCGGGCGTACCCGGCGAGGCCGCCGTCGCAGGCGCCGGTGCCGTCGGATCCGGCGTCCGCGGCTTCGCGCGCAGCGACTGGACCGCCCACATCACCGCCAGCGCGCCGAGCAGCAGCGCGACGTACCGCCAGCCGAACAGCGCGAAGAAGAAGCCCCACATGCCGGAGAGCAGGGCGTAGCGCGCGCGGCGCTGGGCCGGGTCGGTCGGGTCCCAGCGCATGCCGCCACCGCCACCGCCGGACCCCGAGGGGCCTTCCTTGCCGGGGCCGTTCTGCTGGTCCTGGCCCTGCCCGGGGCGCTCGCCGAAGCCGCCCTGGGAGCGGCCGGGCTGGCGGTCGCTCCACTGGCTGCCCCAGGGGGAACCGTGGCCCCCGCCCGAGTCCTGGTCGTCCGGCGCGGAGTCGCCGGAGGGACGGCGCGGCTGCCACGGCCGGTCCGGGGTCCCCTCCGGCGGCGGCGCGAAGGGGTTGTCGTCGTCCTTGCCCGTTCCCTGGGCACCCGGGCCCCGGGACTCGGGTCCCTGGGATTCCGGGTCCTGCGGCGGAGACGAAGGGCGGCTACGGTCCGGCATCAGGTGTGCGTCTTCCCCTTGGTAGGGCCGTGGTGGAGCCGTCGTGCGACGGCTCGGCAACTCGGCATTCTTCGGTATTCAGGCGCCTTTCCCCCAGACGCTACCTCCCGCCCGCGCCCCCGTCCCGTGAGGGGCGGTTCCGGGTGCCGGTATCGTTGCTGGCGGTCGGCCGCTTCGTAGGGTTCCCCGTATCGAGGGGCCCGAAGCCTTTGTACGACCGTACAAAGACGCAAAGACGCGCCTTCCAGGACGCATCCTCCGAGAAAGGGCCCCGCTGTGGCCAAGAGCGCTGTGGTCGCGCGCCCCAAGCGCCTCGTCGTGCTGGTGTCCGGGTCGGGCACGAACCTTCAGGCCCTGATCGACACGATCCACGCCGAGGGGGCCGAGCGCTACGGCGCCGAGATCGTCGCGGTCGGCGCCGACCGCGACGGCATCGCGGGCCTGGAGCGCGCCGAGCGCGCCGGGATCCCGACCTTTGTGTGCCGGGTGAAGGACCATGCGACGCGCGACGAGTGGGACACCGCGCTCGCCGAGGCGACGGCCGCGTACGGACCGGACCTGGTGGTCTCCGCCGGGTTCATGAAGATCGTGGGGAAGGCGTTCCTCGCGCGCTTCGGCGGGCGGTTCGTGAACACACACCCCGCGCTGCTGCCCAGTTTTCCCGGGGCCCACGGCGCGCGCGACGCGCTCGCGTACGGCGTGAAGGTCACCGGCTGCACCGTCCACTTCGTCGACGACGGCGTCGACACCGGACCGATCATCGCCCAGGGCGTGGTCGAGGTCCGGGACGAGGACGACGAGAGCGCTCTGCACGAGCGCATCAAGGAAGTCGAGCGCACGCTGCTCGTCGATGTCGTGGGGCGTCTGGCCCGGCACGGCTACCGCATTGAGGGACGAAAGGTTCTTATCCCGTGACCGCCGAAGCTACGAACACCGCGAACGCCACAGGCACCGACGGCACGCAGCGCCCCATCAAGCGCGCGCTCGTCAGCGTCTACGACAAGACCGGCCTGGAAGAGCTCGCGCGCGGGCTGCACGAGGCGGGCGTCGAACTCGTCTCCACCGGCTCGACGGCCGCGCGGATCGCCGCCGCCGGAGTGCCCGTCACCAAGGTCGAGGAGCTGACCGGCTTCCCCGAGTGCCTCGACGGCCGGGTCAAGACCCTGCACCCGAAGGTCCACGCGGGCATCCTCGCCGACCTGCGCCTGGCGGACCACCGCCGCCAGCTCGACGAGCTGGGCGTCGAGCCCTTCCAGCTCGTCGTCGTGAACCTGTACCCCTTCAAGGAGACCGTCGCCTCCGGCGCCACGCCCGACGAGTGCGTGGAGCAGATCGACATCGGCGGCCCCTCGATGGTGCGTGCCGCCGCCAAGAACCACCCGTCGGTCGCGGTCGTCACCGACCCGAAGCGGTACGCGGACGTCCTCGCGGCGGTCAAGGCGGGCGGCTTCGACCTGACCGCGCGCAAGCGGCTCGCGGGAGAAGCGTTCCAGCACACGGCGGCGTACGACGTCGCGGTCGCCGGCTGGTTCGCCGAGGGGTACGCCGCCGTGGACGACTCGGGCCACCCCGGGTTCCTCGGCGCCACGTACGAGCGCAAGAACGTGCTCCGTTACGGCGAGAACCCGCACCAGGGCGCGGCTCTCTACGTCGACGGCACGGGCGGCCTCGCCGAGGCCGAGCAGCTGCACGGCAAGGAGATGTCGTACAACAACTTCACGGACACGGACGCCGCGCGCCGTGCCGCGTACGACCACGACGAGCCCTGCGTCGCGATCATCAAGCACGCCAACCCGTGCGGCATCGCGATCGGCGCGGACGTCGCCGAGGCGCACCGCAAGGCGCACGCCTGCGACCCGCTGTCCGCGTTCGGCGGCGTCATCGCCGTCAACCGCCCGGTGAGCAAGGAGATGGCGGAGCAGGTCGCCGACATCTTCACCGAGGTCATCGTCGCGCCCGGGTACGAGGACGGCGCCCTCGAAGTCCTCACCAAGAAGAAGAACATCCGCGTGCTGCGCGCCCACCGGGCGCCGTCGAACGCGGTCGAGGTGAAGCAGATCGACGGCGGCGCGCTGCTCCAGGTCACCGACCGGCTGCAGGCCGAGGGCGACGACCCCGCCAACTGGACGCTCGCAACGGGCGACGCCCTGAACGAGGACGAGCTGGCCGAGCTGGCGTTCGCCTGGAAGGCGTCCCGCGCGGTCAAGTCCAACGCGATCCTGCTCGCCAAGGACGGCGCCTCCGTCGGCGTCGGCATGGGCCAGGTCAACCGCGTCGACTCCGCGAAGCTCGCGGTCGAGCGGGCGGGCGAGGAGCGGGCCCGCGGTTCGTACGCCGCGTCCGACGCGTTCTTCCCCTTCCCCGACGGCCTGGAGATCCTGACCGCCGCGGGCGTCAAGGCCGTGGTCCAGCCGGGCGGTTCGGTCCGCGACGAGCTGGTCGTCGAGGCCGCGAAGAAGGCGGGCGTGACGATGTACTTCACGGGGACGCGACACTTCTTCCACTGATACCTGCTGATACCCACCGGCCGAGGCCGCTGATACCGAGCTCGACAACGGCGAAGGCCGCGCCCCCTCGTATGAGGGAGGCGCGGCCTTCGCCGGTGGTGGCAACTGCCGTGCGTACGTCAGTTGTTGGACCGCTGGATCACCATGGTCTTGGCCGCCTTGTCGTGCCAGCCCTGCTGACGCCCGCTCTTGTCCCAGAACGGCGACAGGTAGACGAGCAGCGAGCCGATGCCGCAGGCCAGCGAGCCCACCAGCGGAATGATGTAGCGGACGAAGGCAGCGCCGATGCCCGGCTTCTGGCCGCTCTCCGCGTCGATGACGCGGATGCCCACGGCGAGCTTGCCGAGCGTGCCGCCGACCATGGCCGTCATCAGCCACTCGTAGAGCAGGCCGACGACCGCGAGGGCGCCTATCACGGCGCCGAGGGACCCCATGATGTCGGTGCTCGCGTCGTTCATGCAGCTGTCGTACGCGGCCGAGCCCGGGTCGCAGTCCGCTGCCTCGCCGATGGCGCCCGCGGCGCCGACGACGAGGAGGACGATGTAGATGAGCGTGAAGGCGACACCGTCGATCGCGCGGGCACCGAACCGGCGGCCCATGGACGCGACCGTCGGACCGCCGCCCTGGTAGCCGTAGCCACCGCCGGGCTGCTGCGGGTACGCGCCGTAGGGAGAGGCCAGCTGCTGCGGGTAGCCGTAGCCCTGCTGCGGGACGCCGCCCGGGGCCTGCTGGGGGTAGCCGTACTGCGGCTGGCCCGGCGGCTGGCCGTAGCCGGGCTGGCCCGGAGCCTGGCCGTAGCCACCGGGCTGGCCCTGGGGCTGCTGCTGGCCGTAGGGGTTGTTCGGGTCGCCGAAACTCATGGCGGATTTCCTCCGTTGTTCACTGCGGGGACGACGCGGTGCGACCGGAGGAAAGAGGTGCTGCTGAGCGGTTTGCCCCCCGACACTGCCCGCGGCATGGCCCGGGCCATGGTTCTCAATGGGCCGCCTTCCTGTCCAGTCGGCCACGCCAGGTGTTGTGCAAGTGCAACCTCGCTGATCAGTGGGTGAAGCGGCGGGACGGCAGGGGGCGACCTGATTGGTACCGGGCGGGCCTCATCCGGGAAGATGGAGCCATGACCGCCCAGATTCTCGATGGCAAGGCCACCGCAGCCGCGATCAAGTCCGAACTGACCGCCCGCGTGGCGGCCCTGAAGGAGAAGGGCGTCACGCCCGGACTCGGCACCGTCCTGGTCGGCGACGACCCCGGCAGCCAGAAGTACGTCGCGGGCAAGCACCGCGACTGCGCGCAGGTCGGCATCGCCTCCATCCAGCGTGAACTGCCCGCCACCGCCTCCCAGGAGGAGATCGAGGCAGTGGTCCGCGAGCTCAACGAGGACCCCGCCTGCACCGGCTACATCGTCCAGCTCCCGCTGCCCAAGGGCATCGACGAGAACCGCGTCCTCGAGCTCATGGACCCGGACAAGGACGCCGACGGACTCCACCCGATGAACCTCGGCCGCCTCGTCCTGAACGAGCCGGCGCCGCTGCCCTGCACCCCGTACGGAATCATCCGGCTGCTCCGGCAGCACGACGTGGAGATCAAGGGCGCCGAGGTCGTCGTCGTCGGCCGCGGCGTCACCATCGGCAGGCCCATGCCGCTCCTTCTCACCCGCAAGTCAGAGAACGCCACGGTCACCCAGTGCCACACCGGCACCCGTGACCTCGCCGCCCACCTGAAGCGCGCCGACATCATCGTGGCCGCGGCGGGCGTGCCGCACCTGATCAAGCCCGAGGACGTGAAGCCGGGCGCCGCCGTCCTGGACGTCGGCGTCTCGCGCGACGAGAGCGGCAAGATCGTCGGTGACGTCCACCCGGGCGTCGCCGAGGTCGCCGGATGGATCTCCCCGAACCCGGGCGGTGTCGGCCCGATGACCCGCGCCCAGCTCCTGGTGAACGTCGTCGAGGCCGCGGAACGCGCAGCGCGCTGATCGGGAAAGAGGCGAGGTCATGAGCGAGGCCGGCAGCTCGGAAGCCGAACAGGACAGCAGCACCCCGGAGGGCCCCCGGGCCAAGGGCGCGGTCAGCGCGCCGGGCCCGGACGGGCGGCCGCGGAAGGTGTCGCGCCGCTTCCCGCTGTTCACCCGCGACACCGCACGGCCCGAGGGCGGCGGCCGCGCCGCGGCCGGCGACGCACCCGCACCCGCCCGGCAGTGGCCGCTGCTCAGCGTCGTCTCCTTGGTCGGGCTCGGGCTGCTGCTCACCGCGCTCGACGTGTTCCGCGTCGGCACGCTGCTGGTCGGCGTCGCCCTCGTCGGCGGCGCCGTGCTCCGCTGGGCGCTGCCGGACGTGGGGATGCTGGCGGTGCGCTCCCGGTTCACCGACATGGTCACGTACGGGGCGCTGGGCCTCGCCATCGTGCTGCTCGCGATGATGGCGCAGCCCAACCCGTGGCTGGAGATCCCGTTCCTGGACGACACGTTGCACTACACGATCTAGTCGTACGGCGCGTGCCCGCGCGTGACGGTGGCCCGTCCTCCCCCGAGGGGACGGGCCACCGCTCTGCGGACCGGGCGTCCTCCCCCGTGCGATCCCCCGACGGCCGCGGTCCCTGGTTCCACAAACTACGGGCGGGACGCCTGCCACGTCGTCACGTCCTGGGTTGAACCCGGCCTGCTCCAGGCGCGGTAGACGTGCGGTTCCTGCAACTTCCGCGGTACCGCCGCTGGTTGACGTTCCGGCGCCCATACGCGCGTTACGCTGCGGCGATGCGGATCCGCCCCCTCGCCGTAGACGCACTCATCGCGGTCGCCCTGACCACGGTGGCCGTGCTGCTCGGGCAGGAGTCCGTCAAGCAGGGCTGGCCCGCGCTCGACCCCGTGGGATACGCGCTGGTGGCGCTGGTCTGCGTGCCGGTCGCCGCCCGGAGCAGGGCGCCGCTCACCGTCCTGGGCGTCGTCCATCTGGCGTGGTTCGTCTACGTCACCGCCGGCTACTGGCCCGTGGTCGGCACCTTCGGCCCCATGCTCACCGTCTACACGGTCGCCTCCCTGTGCCCGCCACGCACCTCCCTCGCCTGCGCCGCGCTGACGGCCACCCTCTGGATCTACGCAGGCGCGATCACCGAGGGCTCCTCGATGCCGTCCGTCGTCGGCCAGGCCGTCGGCTTCTCCATCGTCCTCTGGCGCTTCGGGTACGTCGCACGCCGTACGGCGGAACTGGCCCGGCAGCTGAAGCGGGAGCAGGACGAACGCGCCCGGCGCGAGGTCGCCGAGGAGCGGGGGCGCATCGCACGCGAGCTGCACGACGTGGTCGCCCACCACATGTCGGTGATATCCGTGCAGGCGGGCCTCGCGACGTTCGTCTTCGGCTCCGACCCCGCCACCGCGCGCGCCGCGCTCGGCACCATCTCCGGGACCAGCGGCGAGGCGCTCGAAGAGCTGCGCCGCATGCTGCGGGTGCTGCGGGCCGAGGACGGCGAGCAGACCGGCGACGCCCCCGCCGCCCCTATGCCGGGCCTCGCCCGCCTGGACGAGATGGTCGAACGGGTCCGTGCGGGGGGAGCCCCCGTCGAGCTGCGCGTCAGGGGGACGCCCCGGCCGGTGGCGCCGGGCGTGGAGCTCTGCGCGTACCGCGTGGTGCAGGAGGCGCTCACCAACGTACTGAAACACGCCCGGGGAGCGGCGGTGACCGTCGAACTCGCCTACGAGCGGCGGCACATCGAGGTCTCGGTCGTCAATGACGGAGCCGGCGAGGGGGAGGGGGTGAATCAGGACAGAGTACGGACGGGTAGCGGGCACGGCTTGATTGGGATGCGGGAGCGGGCCAAGCTCTACGGCGGGGCGATCAGTATCGGCCCGCTGAGCGAGGGGGGATTCGCCGTGCGACTCACCCTGCCGACCTCGGCGCGCGCCGAGGCGCGGGGGGACGAGGCAGGGGACGGCGCAACGGAATGAGCCGGGTGACCGGGTGACCGGATGACTGCATGCATCAGAGTGCTCGTCGTCGACGACCAATTCCTCATCCGTGCGGGGTTGGTGGGGCTGCTGCGCGCCGCGCCGGGCATCGAGGTCGTCGGCGAGGCGGGTGACGGGGACGAGGCCGTGGAGCTCGCCGCGCGGACCTCACCCGACGTCGTGCTCATGGACATCCGGATGCCGGGCATGAACGGCATCACGGCCACCGCGAAGATCCTGCAGCAGGCCGCCGAACCGGCGCCGCGCATCCTGGTCCTGACGACGTTCGACCTCGACGAGTACGTGTACGGGGCGTTGCGCGCGGGCGCCTCCGGGTTCCTGCTCAAGGACTCGGGGCCCGAGCGGCTGCTCGCCGCGGTGGCGGCGGTCGGCGGCGGTGACGCGCTCTTCGCGCCCAGTGTGACGCGGCGCCTCGTCGAGGCGTTCGCCCGGCAGGGGGCAGGGCACGAGGGAGACGGTCTCGAGGGGGCGAAGAGCCGGCGGCCGCCCGACCTCGCGGCGCTGACCCTGCGCGAGGTCGAGGTCCTGAAGCTGATCGCCCGGGGCCTGACCAACGCGGACATCGCGGAGCGGCTCTACATCAGCGAGGCCACCGTCAAGACCCACCTCAACCGCACGATGAGCAAACTCGACCTGGACAGCAGGGCGCAGGCGGTGGTGGTGGCGTACGAGACGGGGCTGGTCACGCCCGGGGCCGGGGGATGAGCGGGGTCGGGCCGCCGTTTCGGTGGCTCAGCAGGTGACCACCTTGCCGTAGGAGCCGCGGCCCCAGTTCCACTCCCACTGTTGGTTGGGCTGGTACGTGAGACACGGCGAGTCGTTGCCCCAGTCGATGACGACCTTCAGATGCATGGCCCGGCCGCAGTGGTTGGTGACCTTCACGTACTTGCGGTGCTTGATGACGTCTCGCTTGACGCAGGCGGGGGCGGTGCCGCGGAGCGAGGCGGCCGTGGTGGAGGCCGCCGGGGTGGAGTCCGCCGGGGTGGCTGACGCCGCCGGGGTCGTGGCCAGGGCCGTGCCGAGGAGGGCGGACGCGGTGATGACGGTGCCGGCGAGCCGCTTGCCGTATTTCATGTGCGGGTCCCTTCGGGGGTCGTGCTGAGCGGTGTTGACACCGGTGCGACTGGTGTCGCTGGTGTCGCTGGTGTCGCAACGACTCTGCCGAGATCCTCGGGTCCGGGGCCGCAAGACATGGCCGAAGTCGCCCTTTCGGGGACGCCACACGCTCCGTATAGGGAAACGCGTACGGAGAGACGCGTACAGACAGACGGCTGGGGTGACGGTGCCCGTCCCCACCCCCGTGGGAGGACGGGCACCGTCGGTCGGGGAGATGCGATTCCTGCTGGAACCTCCCGATGTAAGCGGTGCGTTCCGCTCGTGATCCAGAGTCATGGACCCGCCAACCCCGGACAAGGGATGACCGGTCCCTGTGGCACGGAGGTGACCATTCCGCAACGGTGTTCGAGGTGTGCAACGGTGCTGGTCGGCCGGGCCGGGGCGGGTGGGGCGAGCAGGGTGTTCGGGGGTGTCTCGTACTGCTGTCCGGGGGCGGTTCTCTGCTTCCGCCCCCACTTCGGGAACTGACATCCTGGCTCCGAGCATCCCTCTGGGTAGTCCTGGACGGGTCGGTGTGGGGGAGCAGGACGGGAACGTACGGGGGGAATTGGGGGAGCAATGCCTCGTTGGAAGGCGCTACCGGAAGAGCTCGACCCTGAGATCAAGGAGTTCGTCGGCCAGCTGCGCAGACTCGTCGACCGCAGCGGGCTGAGCATCGCGGCGGTGTCCGACAGGACCGGCTACAGCAAGACGTCGTGGGAGCGCTATCTGAACGGGCGGCTCCTCGCGCCCAAGGGGGCGATCGTCGCGCTGGCGGAGGTGACGGGTACGCAGCCCGTCCACCTCATCACCATGTGGGAGCTGGCCGAGCGGGCGTGGAGCCGGTCCGAGATGCGGCACGACATGACGATGCAGGCGATCCGCATCTCGCAGGCGCGGGCCGCGCTGGGCGCGACGGGGGCGCACCCGACCGGGCCGGCGCGGCCCGCTTCTGGCTCTCCCGCTTCCGCTGCCCCTCCTTCCACTCCCGTGTCCCGAGGCGGACCCGTCGTGGGGGTGGCGGGGCCCGCCGGGGTGTCGCCCACCGTGCCGCCGCAAGGGGGCGCCGGGGCCCAAGGAGTCTTCGGAGCCGCGGCCCCCTTCGGTGAAGGGAGCGGAGGCGGGGACTCGCCCGACGGGCAGCGGCGGCGCAGGAAGCTGACGATGTTCCTCGCGGGTGTCGTGGGCGCCCTCGTCGTCATCGCCGCCGCGGTCTTCATGACCGGTTTCGGCGATGACGACAAGGGCGACGACAAGGCGAAGCCGTCCGCCACGCCGACCGCCAAGGACACGAAGCTGCCCGCGGGGGTGGAGTGCAGCGGCAAGGACTGCGCGGGCAAGGACCCCGAGAACATGGGGTGCGGCGGCGAGCTGGCGAGGACGACGTCGCGGGCGACGGTCGGCACGACGCTGGTCGAGGTGCGGTACAGCAAGACGTGCGGGGCCGCGTGGGCACGCATCACGCAGGCCACACCCGGGGACGAGCTCACGATCACGGGGTCGGGGAGCGGGGCGTCGGCGAAGCAGAGCAGCACGGTGAACGAGGACTTCGACGCGTATACGCCGATGGTGGCGGTCACGTCGGGGACGGCGGCGAAGGCGTGCGCGACCTTGACCTCGGGTGAGACGGGCTGCACGGACTAGCCCCCCCGGCCTGCCCCTGCGGTCATGCGGCCCTACTGCCCTGCCGCCTGCCGCCTGCCGCCCTGCCCCGCTAAGGGCTGCTCCGGACGGTGATTTGAGGGGTTGGCGAGAAAGTCGGGTGGGAGGGGGCATGACATGCGTTGCGGGGGGCAGGCGGACCGTACCCCCACGGGAGTGGTCACACCCCCACGGCGGCCGCCACGCTCCCCCCTCACGTGGCGGCCGCCCCCCCGGGCAACAGAGCGTCCCCCCAGCGGAGTGCTGTGGGGCGGGCCACACCGACCCGGCCGCTAGGGGCGGGCGGGGCGCGATAGCCTGACGGCGGATCTCTCTTGATGCCAAGAGATCGATCATCGAGAGGCGATCGAGGACTCGAAGAGGCGTCGGCGGGGATCCAGGAATCAGGGGATCCAGTAGAGGGACACGGGACCCCACCGCCAGCTGTCTTACGGAGATCGCCATGACCCGCACTCCCGTGAATGTCACCGTCACCGGCGCGGCCGGCCAGATCGGCTACGCGCTGCTCTTCCGCATCGCCTCGGGCCACCTGCTCGGCGCGGACGTGCCGGTCAACCTGCGCCTTCTGGAGATCACGCCGGCGCTGAAGGCCGCCGAGGGCACCGCCATGGAGCTCGACGACTGCGCCTTCCCGCTGCTGAACTCCATCGAGATCAGCGACGACCCGAACGTCGCCTTCGACGGTGCCAACGTCGCGCTGCTCGTCGGCGCCCGCCCCCGCACCAAGGGCATGGAGCGCGGTGACCTCCTGGAGGCCAACGGCGGCATCTTCAAGCCGCAGGGCAAGGCCATCAACGACCACGCCGCCGACGACATCAAGGTGCTCGTGGTCGGCAACCCGGCCAACACCAACGCGCTCATCGCGCAGGCCGCCGCCCCGGACGTACCGGCCGAGCGCTTCACCGCGATGACCCGCCTGGACCACAACCGCGCGCTGTCGCAGCTCGCGAAGAAGACCGGCTCGTCCGTCGCCGACATCAAGCGCCTGACCATCTGGGGCAACCACTCGGCCACCCAGTACCCGGACATCTTCCACGCGGAGATCGCCGGCAAGAACGCCGCCGAGGTCGTGAACGACCAGGCCTGGCTCGCCGACGAGTTCATCCCGACCGTCGCCAAGCGCGGTGCCGCGATCATCGAGGCCCGTGGCGCCTCGTCGGCCGCCTCCGCCGCCAACGCCGCCATCGACCACGTCCACACGTGGGTGAACGGCACGGCCGCCGGCGACTGGACCTCCATGGGCATCCCGTCCGACGGTTCGTACGGCGTGCCGGAGGGCCTCATCTCCTCCTTCCCCGTCACCGCCAAGGACGGCAAGTACGAGATCGTCCAGGGCCTGGAGATCAACGACTTCTCGCGTGCGCGCATCGACGCGTCCGTGCAGGAGCTCACCGAGGAGCGCGAGGCCGTCCGCGGTCTCGGCCTCATCTGATTGCGCTGAGCCCACGCGTACGCGCGCGACTGAAAGACCGCCCCCCGGCAGCCGTCAAGGCCGCCGGGGGGCGGTCTTATTGGTCGACGAGCTGTGAGCGCCCCAGTCCCGCCGGCTCAGGTGTGAGAGGCGTCCGCCGCCTGCAGTGCCGCCGCCTCCTTGGACAGCAGGACCGCCGACGCCAGGCTCAGGCCCGGTTCGGCCTGGCGCAGGGCCTTGACCGCGTGGACCGAGTCGGCGGGGCCCGTGTGTCCGGCGGCGGTGATCCGGCGCAGGGCCCAGCGGCCGCGTATCTCGGAGTCCGGGACGGCGGCCGCGCGGGCGAGGAGCGCCGCCGCGCGCTCGAGGCCGGGGCGGTCCTTCTCGTCGGCCGTCGCGAGCGCCTCGCGCAGCTCCTCCGCGACCGCGTCCGTGTCGCGCAGGGCGATCACCATCAGTTCCCGCTTCGTGCCGAACATGTCTTCTGCTCCCTGTCCTCGTGGCCCTAGGGGCTCTTGCTGTCGTACTCGCAAATGTAGTACTTCTTATACATGAGTGAGCACGTGCACAACAGATTGGCGATGGTGCGCGCCGAGCGGAAGGTGTCGCGTCAGAGCCTGGCCGAGGCAGTGGGAGCCCACTACCAGACCATCGGCTACATCGAGCGAGGGCAGTACAACCCGAGCCTCGACCTCGCGCTGAAGATCTCGAAGTTCTTCGAGCTGCCGGTCGAGGCGCTGTTCTCCCTCGAACCGTTCCGCCCGCTCACGGACGAGGTCTACGGGAGGAAGCAGTGATGAAGACCGACGAGCGCCCCATGACCGGCTACGACCGGCGGATGTACGCGATCATGAACCGCCGCGAGGGCGCTCCGCTCTACGCCACCGCGGCCCGCCGCCGCGCCGCCGTCGTCACCCACATGGTGCTGACCGGCGCGGGTATCGCCTGCTGGCTCTGCTCCGTGCTCGGCGACGAGCGCTGGGCGACGTTCGGGATGCTCGGGATCCTGCTGCCGTGGTGCGTGGCGACCGGTGTCATCAACGGCGCGACCCGCGGCCTCCTTGAGCTGCGGCTGCGCGCCCTCGACGAGCGGCAGCGCGCCGAGAAGAACCGCGTGGTGTCCCGTGCGCACTACGTGATGCTGTGGCTCCTGCTGGCCACGACCGTGGGCGTGGGGGTCGCCGGGCTGGCGGGCGTGGAGATCGAGGGGCTGGTCTTCCCCGTGCTGTTCAGCGTGTTCGTCGTGCACTGGCTGATGCCGTTGTGGCTGGCGGGGCTCACGGTCGGTGACGACCCGGTGGACGACGAAGCCGACGAGATGGTCGCCGTCGGGGGTGGAGAAGCCGCCGGCCGCTAGTGACGCAGCGCACGTATGAGACACGCATGCATTGTTCCGGTCAGGGAAGGTGCACCCGGCTGCCGCGAGTGACGGGCGGGGCATATGACAGGAACGGAAGGCAAACGGGACGTGTCGGCACAACAGACCATCCATGTGGGCGGAGAGTGGCTTGCGGCCGCCTCCGGCGCCACCCGCGAGATCCTCGACCCGGCGGACGCCAAGCCGTTCGCCGTGATCGCCGAGGGCGGAGCGGACGATGCGGACGCCGCCATCGCCGCCGCCCGCAAGGCCTTCGACGAGGGCCCGTGGCCGAGCACTCCGGTCGCCGAGCGTGCCGCGCTGCTGCGCCGCGTCGCCGATCTCCTCGTACGTGACCGCGAGGAGATCGGTCTCCTGGAGAGCCGTGACGCGGGCAAGACCCTCGAAGAGGGCCGTGTCGACGTGGACTGCGTCGCCGACGCCTTCCGTTACTTCGCCGACCTGGTGATCGGCGAGGGCGCAGGGCGCGTCGTGGACGCCGGGTCCGACGACATCCACAGCGTCGTCGTGCACGAGCCCGTCGGCGTCTGCTCGATGATCACGCCCTGGAACTATCCCCTGCTCCAGGCCAGTTGGAAGATCGCGCCCGCCCTCGCCGCCGGCAACACCTTCGTCATCAAGCCCAGCGAGATCACCCCGCTGACGACGGTCGCGCTCATCGAGCTGCTCGTCGAGGCCGGGCTGCCCGCGGGTGTCGCCAACATCGTCACCGGGCCCGGCCACACCGTCGGCGCCCGGCTCGCCGACCACCCCGACGTCGACCTGGTCTCCTTCACCGGCGGCCTCGTCTCCGGCACCAAGGTCGCCCAGGCCGCCGCGCTCGGCGTGAAGAAGGTCGCCCTGGAGCTCGGCGGCAAGAACCCCAACGTCGTCTTCGCCGACGCCTGCGCCACGGACGAGGGTTTCGACACCGCCGTCGACCAGGCGCTGAACGCCGCCTTCATCCACAGCGGGCAGGTCTGCTCCGCCGGTGGCCGCCTCATCATCGAGGAGTCCGTGCGGGAACGTTTCGTCGCCGAACTCGCCCGCCGCGCCCAGAAGATCAAGCTCGGGCGCGGCACCGAGGACGGTGTCGAGTGCGGGCCGCTCGTCTCGGCGCAGCAGCGCGAGAAGACCGAGATGTACGTCGCCTCCGCTCTGGAGGAGGGCGCGGTGCTGCGGTCCGGCGGCAAGCGGCCCGAGCCGAGCGAGGTGCGGCCCGCCGAGGGGTACTTCTACGAGCCGACCGTGCTCGACCAGTGCCACCGCGGGATGAAGGTCGTGCGGGAAGAGGTCTTCGGGCCCGTCCTGACCGTCGAGACCTTCCGTACCGAGGACGAGGCCGTCGCGCTCGCCAACGACACCGAGTACGGCCTCGCGGGCGCCGTGTGGACCAGCGACCAGGGCCGTGCGAGCCGCATGGCGCGGCGGATGCGCCACGGCACCATCTGGATCAACGACTTCCACCCCTACCTTCCGCAGGCGGAGTGGGGCGGCTTCGGCAAGAGCGGCGTCGGACGCGAGCTCGGCCCCGCGGGCCTCGCCGAGTACCGCGAGTCGAAGCACGTCTACCAGAACCTGGCACCGCGTCCGGTCCGCTGGTTCGCCGGCTGAGCCCTCGGCACGTACGACCCCTCATTACGCGCAGAACGTTGGAGTAACCGCATGTCCCAGACCGAGTTCGACTACGTCATCGTCGGTGGCGGCACCGCGGGATCGGTGATCGCTTCCCGCCTCACCGAGAACCCGGACGTCACCGTCGCCGTCATCGAGGGCGGCCCCAGCGACATCGACCGCGAGGACGTCCTCACGCTGCGCAAGTGGCTCGGTCTGCTCGGCGGCGAGCTGGACTACGAGTACACGACCACCGAGCAGCCGCGCGGCAACTCGCACATCCTGCACAGCCGCGCCAAGGTGCTCGGCGGCTGCTCCTCGCACAACACCCTCATCTCCTTCAAGCCGCTGCCGTCCGACTGGGACGAGTGGGAGGAGGCGGGCGCGGCCGGCTGGAACGCCAAGGCCATGGACCCCTACTTCGGCAAGCTGCGCAACAACATCGTGCGCGTCGCCAAGAAGGACCAGAACCAGATCGCCACCGACTGGGTCGAGGCGACGAAGACCGCGCTCGGCGTCCCGGAGATCGTCGGCTTCAACGACAAGCCCTTCGACGAGGGCGTCGGTTTCTTCGACCTCTCGTACCACCCGGAGAACAACAAGCGCTCCTCCGCGTCGGTCGCCTACCTGCACCCCCACATGGAGGCCGGTGACCGCCCGAACCTCCACCTCTTCCTGGAGACCTGGGCGACCAAGCTGGAGCTGGACGGCAAGACCGCCCGCGGCGTCCACGTGCGGATGAAGGACGGCGAGGAGTCGCTGCTCACCGCCCGCCGCGAGGTTCTCGTCTGCGCCGGCGCCATCGACACGCCGCGGCTGCTCATGCACTCCGGCATCGGCCCGAAGAAGGACCTCGAAGCCCTCGGCATCCCGGTCGTCCACGACCTGCCGGGCGTCGGCGAGAACCTCATCGACCACCCCGAGTCGGTCATCGTCTGGGAGACCAACGGGCCGATCCCCGGCAACTCCGCGATGGACTCGGACGCCGGTCTGTTCGTGAAGCGGGACCCGGACCACAAGGGCCCGGACCTGATGTTCCACTTCTACCAGATCCCGTTCACCGACAACCCGGAGCGCCTCGGCTACGAGCGCCCCGAGCACGGGGTGTCGATGACCCCGAACATCCCCAAGTCCCGCGCCCGCGGCCGTCTCTACCTGACGTCGGCCGACCCGGAGGTCAAGCCCGCCCTCGACTTCAAGTACTTCGAGGACGAGGGTGACTACGACGGGCAGACCCTCGTCGACGGCATCAAGCTGGCCCGCAAGGTCGCGCAGGCCGAGCCGTTCAAGAAGTGGCTCAAGCGCGAGGTCTTCCCCGGCCCCGACGTCACCGACGACGCCGAGATCAGCGAACTCGTCCGCAAGGCCGCGCACACCGTCTACCACCCGGCGGGCACCTGCCGAATGGGTGCTTCCACTGATGAACTCGCCGTGGTCGACCCGGAGCTGAGAATCCGGGGCCTGGCAGGAATCCGTATCGCGGACGCATCCGTCTTCCCGACGATGCCCGCCGTGAACCCGATGATCGGAGTGCTCATGGTCGGGGAGAAATGTGCCGAGATCCTTGGTGGTGACGGCCGATGAGCGAGGCCACCGCGACGATCGCGGACCAGGAAGAGACAGCAGCGGACGGACCCGTCTTCGCCGTCAAGAACCTCTGGAAGGTCTTCGGACCCGGCGCCGAGCGCATACCCGGCAACGAGGAGGTGCACGGCCTCAGCCCCGCCGAACTGCGGGACCGCACCGGCTGCACCGCCGCGGTCCGCGATGTGTCCTTCGAGGTCAACAAGGGTGAGGTCTTCGTCGTCATGGGCCTGTCGGGCTCCGGCAAGTCCACCCTCGTGCGCTGCCTGACCCGGCTCATCGAGCCCACCTCCGGCGCCCTCGCCATCGACGGCGAGGACGTCCTCGCCATGGACAAGGCCCGCCTGCGCGAACTGCGCCGCCACCGCGCCGCCATGGTCTTCCAGCACTTCGGTCTCCTGCCGCACCGCTCGGTCCTCGACAACGTCGCGTACGGCCTGGAGATCCAGGGCGTCGGCAAGGCCGAACGCCGCGCCAAGGCCCTCGAAGTCGTCAAGAAGGTCGGCCTGGAAGGGCTCGAACAGCGCAAGCCCGGCCAGCTCTCCGGCGGCCAGCAGCAACGCGTGGGCCTGGCCCGCGCCCTCGCCGTGGACCCCGAAGTCCTCCTCTTCGACGAGCCGTTCAGCGCCCTCGACCCGCTGATCCGCCGCGACATGCAGGAAGAAGTCGTCCGCCTGCACCGCGAAGAGGGCCGCACCATGGTCTTCATCACCCATGACCTCAGCGAGGCCCTCAAGCTCGGCGACCGCATCGCCCTGATGCGCGACGGCCGCGTCGTGCAGCTCGGCACGCCCGAGGAGATCGTCGGCTCCCCGGCCGACGACTACGTACGCGACTTCGTGCGCGACGTGGTGCGCGCCGACGTGATGAGCGTGCGCAGCGCCATGCGCCCCGCCGAGGGCGACGAGGAGAGCGCCGGCGCGGCGCTCGCCCCCGACGCCAAGGTCTCCGAGGCCATCGAGGCCGTCGCCCGCACCGGCTCCCCGGTGCGCGTGATGGACGGCAAGCGCTGCCTCGGCGTGGTGGACCACGCCGGGCTGCTCGCCGTGGTCGCGGGCACCGCGACGGCGTCCCCTGTCCCCGGCCGGGGCGAGGCGATCGCCTGATGGCCACCGCCACCGCCTCGGGCCCCGTCCGCGACACCGGAATCGGCGCGCTCCTGCGACACCGTGCCGTCGGCAAGCTCCTGCTGCTCGCCGTCGCCGCGGCCGTACTCGTGCCGATCGTCAACGCCAAGTGGGCCTCCGGCGCCTGGCCCGACGCGCTCACGGTCGATCTGACCGAGCCGCTCGGCAAGACGACCGACTGGATCATCGACAACCGCGACAGCCACCCGCTGTTCACCTACTTCCTCGGGCACGTCTCCAACGCCATCGTGCTCTCCGTGCGCGGCGTCTACCTCGTGCTGCTCGCCGCGGGATGGGCGGGCGTGACCATCGGCGCCGGGCTCGTCGCCTGGCGCGTGGCGGGCGTCAGGCTCGCCGTCCTTGCGTCGGCCTCGTTCGCCGTGTGCGGGCTGCTCGGCATGTGGGTGCCGACCATGCAGACCCTCGCCCTGATGATCGTGGCGGTCCTCGTCTCGGTCGTCATCGGCCTGCTGCTCGGCCTCGCGGGCGGCCTGAACGACCGGATCTTCCGGATCCTGCGGCCGGTCCTCGACACGATGCAGGTGCTGCCCGCCTACGCCTACCTGCTGCCGTTCGCCCTCGTCTTCGGCATGGGCGTCCCCGCGGCCATCATCGCGACCGTCGTCTACGCCGCCCCGCCCATGGCCCGGCTCACCGCGCTCGGCCTGCGCGGCGCCGACGGCGGCGTGATGGAGGCGGTGACCTCGCTCGGCGCGACCGGCCGGCAGCGCCTGTTCTCCGCGCGCCTGCCGCTCGCCCTCAAGGAGCTCCTGCTCGGCCTCAACCAGACGATCATGATGGCGCTCTCCATGGCCGTCATCGCCTCGGTGATCGGCGCCGGCGGTCTCGGCGACCGCGTCTACCAGGCGCTCTCCACCGTCGACGTCGGCCAGGCGCTCGCGGCCGGCATCCCCATCGTGCTGCTCGCCGTGGTCCTCGACCGCGTGACAGGCGCGGCCGGGGAGCGCACCGGCGCGCACGCCGAGGACGCCTCGCCGCTGCGCGGCTGGCGCGGCTGGTCCGTCGCGGGCGCCCTGACGGTCGTCGCCGCGCTCGCCGCCCGCTTCGCGGACCGGGTGGACTGGCCGACCGGCTGGGTCGTCAACATCGCCCCTTCGGTCAACACCGCCAAGGAGTGGATGGTCGACCACATCTACACCGGCGTGCCCGTCGTCGGCGGCACCGCCGACTGGGCCTCGCACTTCACCACCTGGATCCTCAACCCGGTCAGGGACGGCCTCCAGGGTCTGCCCTGGTGGTCGGTCCTGCTCGTCGTCGCCGCCCTCGCCTGGCTGATCGGCACCTGGCAGACGGCGCTCACCGCCGTCGCCGCGATGGCCGCGATCGGCGTGCTCGGCGTGTGGGACAAGTCCCTCGACACGCTCGCGCAGGTCCTCGCCGGTGTCGCCGTGACCCTGGTCCTCGGCTTCGCGATCGGCATCGCGGCGTCCCGCAGCAAGCGGTTCGAACGCCTGCTCCGCCCGGTGCTCGACGTGTTCCAGACGATGCCGCAGTTCGTCTACCTCATCCCGGTCGTCGCCCTCTTCGGCATCGGCCGCGCCCCCGCGGTCGCCGCCGCGGTCGTCTACGCGCTGCCCGCCGTCGTCCGCATCACCACGCAGGGGCTCAGCCAGGTCGACGCCGCCGCGATGGAGTCCTCGCGCTCGCTCGGCGCCACGAGCTGGCAGCAGCTGCGCAAGGTCCAGCTGCCGCTGGCCCGCCCGGCCCTCATGCTCGCCCTGAACCAGGGCGTCGTCCTCGTCCTCGCCGTCGTCGTCATCGGCGGTCTGGTCGGCGGTGGCGCGCTCGGCTACGACGTGGTGTTCGGCATCGCGCAGGGCGACCTGGCGACGGGCCTGGTGGCCGGTGCCGCGATCGTCTGCCTCGGCCTGATGCTCGACCGGGTCACGCAGCCCACGGAACGCCGGCCCCGCCGCGCGAAGAAGGGAGCCTGACATGCGAGTTCGTCACATGCGGGTTCGTACGCGTGTCATGAGTGCCGTCACGGCCGCCGGCGCGCTCCTCGCGCTCTCCGGCTGCGGCGCCGCCGACATGAGCAAGCAGGCGTCGCCGTACGCGAACGCCGCGGGAGCCAAGACGGTGACCCTCTCGGTCCAGTCCTGGGTCGGCGCGCAGGCGGACGTCGCCGTCGCCGAGTACCTGCTCAAGAACGAGCTCGGCTACCGCGTCGACAAGGTCCAGATCGACGAGGTGCCCGCCTGGGACGCCCTCAGCCAGGGCCGCGTCGACGCGATCATGGAGGACTGGGGCCACCCGGACCAGGAGCAGCGGTACGTCAAGGACAAGAAGACCATCGTCCCCGGCGGCGACGTCGGCGTGACGGGGCACATCGGCTGGTACGTCCCGACGTACTTCGCGAAGAAGCACCCGGACGTCACCGACTGGAAGAACCTCAACAAGTACGCCGACCAGTTCCGCACGTCCGAGAGCGGCAGCAAGGGCCAGCTCATGGACGGCTCCCCGTCGTACGTGACGAACGACAAGGCGCTGGTGGAGAACCTGGACCTGGACTACCAGGTCGTCTTCGCGGGTTCCGAGGCGGCGCAGATCACCCAGATCGAGCAGTTCGCCAAGCAGAAGAAGCCGTTCCTCACCTACTGGTACAAGCCGCAGTGGCTGTTCGAGAAGGTGCCGATGACGGAGGTGAAGCTGCCCGAGTACAAGGAGGGCTGCGACGCCGACCCAGCGAAGATCAAGTGCGCCTACCCGCACACGCCCCTGCAGAAGTACTTCAACGCGGACTTCGCCAAGAACGGCGGCGAGGCCGCGGAGTTCCTGAAGAACTTCAAGTGGTCGGAGGAGGACCAGAACGAGGTCTCCCTGATGATCGCCGACAAGAAGATGTCGCCGGAGGACGCGGCGAAGGCGTGGATCGACAAGAACGAGTCGAAGTGGAAGGGCTGGCTGCCGAAGTAGCCCCTCCCGTGGAGTGGTGCCGGGTGCCTCGCGAGGAGGCGCCCGGCACTTCCGCGTCTACCTCAGTTGTTCGGCGATCCCTCGCAGGGCCGACATGGTCTTCCGCAACAGTCCGGGCCCGAACGTAACCCGTGTGGCGCCCAGCGCGCCGAGCTCCCGCGGGGAGGGCCCGTCGGGCATGGCCAGCACGTTGACCGGCCCCTCGATCCCGGCCCGCAGCGCGGGGATCGCCTCGGCCGGCGCCAGGATCGGATACACGCAGTCGGCGCCGGCCGCCACGTACAGGCGGGCCCGCTCGATCGCGGCCGCCGGGTCCTCGACGCCCCGTACGAACGTATCCACGCGGGCGTTGACGAAGAGCCGGTCGCCCGCCGCCTCGCGCACCTCCGCGAGGAAGGCGGCCTGTTCGGCGGGGTCCCGCAGGGTGCCCGTCCCGCCCTTGCCGCCGAAGGAGTCCTCCAGGTTGCAGCCGACGGCCCCGGTCTCCAGGAGCCGGTCCACCAGTTCCTTCGCGGCGAGGCCGTAGCCCGTCTCGACGTCGGCGGTCACGGGCACGGAGACGGACCGCACGATCCGCGCGATCGCCGCGAACATCTCCCGGGGCGACACCTGCCCGTCCTCGTACCCGAGGGAGAGCGCGATCCCTGCGCTGGGCGTGGCGAGCGCCTCGTACCCCGCCTCCTCGAACACCTGGGCGCTCGCGGCGTCCCACGGCCCGGGCAGGACCAGCGGGTCGTCCTGCGCCCGGCCGTGGTGCAGCGCACGGAGCGTGTCGACGGGGTTCACCACGCGGGGCCTCCGGGTGCGATGCGGCGGCTGACCATCAGCCGGTTCCAGCTGTTGATGACGGTGATCACGCCGATGAGGTGGGCGAGTTCACCTTCGGTGAAGTGCTCGGCGGCCTTCGCGTACGCAGCGTCGGGCACGAAGCCCTCGGTGAGGACGGTGACGGCCTCGGTGAGCGCGAGGGCCGCGCGTTCGCGCTCGCTGAAGAGGTCACCCGCTTCCTCCCAGGCGTTCAGGAGCGCGATGCGCTTCGGGGTCTCGCCGTGTTCCAGGGCGACGTCCACGTGCATGTCGAGGCAGAAGGCGCAGGCGTTGAGCTGCGAGGTCCGCATCATCACGAGCTCGGCGAGGACCGGGTCGCCGAGCCCCTTCTTGGCGGCGGCGCTCAGCGCGCTCATGGCGCCCGCGACCCGCGGGTCCAGGTGGGTGGTGCGTGTGCTCACGCGCCGTTCGCCGCCTTGTAGTGGCCCGGCACCTGGCGCGTGCTGACACCGAAGCGGTTCCACGCGTTGATGACGGTGATCGCGGCGATGAGCTGGGTCAGCTCCGCCTCGTCGAAGTGCGCGGCCGCGTTGTCGTACACCGCGTCCGGCACGAACCCGTCGGTGAGGACGGTGATCGCCTCGGTCAGCTCGATCGCGGCGACCTCCTTGGCCGTGTAGAAGTGCCGCGACTCCTCCCAGGCGCTGAGCTGGACGATCCGCTCGACGCTCTCGCCCGCCGCGAGGGCGTCCTTGGTGTGCATGTCGAGGCAGAGCGCGCAGCGGTTGAGCTGCGAGGCGCGGATCTTGACGAGCTCGAAGATCACCGGGTCGAGGCCCTTACGGGCGGCCGCGTCGAGCTTGATCATGGCCTTGAAGACCTCGGGGGCGTGCTGGGCCCAGGCGAGGCGGGGGGTGTGCTCGTGGACGTATTCCTTGGCTTCCGTAGTCATGGTTCGACGATATGGCCGGAGTAGCCCACGGGTATGGTCCATTTCCATGGAAGAAACGTGGGCCACTCTGGGGGTCGACCTCCATCTGGAGACCGGCGGCGACGCGTCCCGCCACGGCGTCCGCAAGGGCCTCACGGACGCGCTGCGGGAGGCCGTGCGCGGCGGCCGCCTGGCGCCAGGCACCCGCCTGCCGTCGTCCCGCTCGCTCGCCGTCGACCTCGGCATCGCACGGAACACCGTGGCCGACGCGTACGCCGATCTGGTCGCCGAGGGCTGGCTCACCGCCCGCCAGGGTTCGGGCACGCGCGTCGCCGAGCGGGTGGTCGCGCCGCCGGTGCGGTCCGCGCCGCCCCGCAGGAAGGGCAGCACGCCCACGTACAACCTCACCCCGGGCTCGCCGGACCTCGCGTCCTTCCCGCGCGCGGAGTGGCTCAAGGCGGCCCGGCGCGCGCTGGCCGCGGCGCCCAACGACGCCCTCGGATACGCGGACCCGCGCGGCCGCGTCGAACTGCGCACCGCACTCGCCGGGTACCTCGCGCGGGCCCGCGGGGTGCACGCGGACCCCGACCGCATCGTCATCACCGCCGGGTTCGTGCACGCGCTCGCGGTCCTCGGCCGGGTGCTGCGGGCGCGCGGGCTGCGGGAGGTGAGCGTGGAGTCGTACGGCCTCGACATCCACTGGAACCTGCTGCACCGCGCGGGCCTGCGCACGGCGCCGCTCGCCTTCGACGAACTCGGCACGGACGTCTCGGCGCTGGGCCCCGCCTCGCCGAAGGCGGTGCTGCTCACCCCCGCGCACCAGTTCCCGATGGGCGTGCCGCTGCACCCCGACCGGCGGGCGGCGGCCGTCGACTGGGCGCGGCGTGCGGGCGGCGTGATCCTGGAGGACGACTACGACGGGGAGTTCCGCTACGACCGCCAGCCCGTCGGCGCGCTCCAGGGACTCGACCCCGAACGTGTCGTGTACCTCGGCACGGCCAGCAAGTCCCTCGCCCCCGGCCTGCGCCTGGGCTGGATGGTGCTGCCGTCAGGGCTGCACGACGAGGTCCTCGGCGAGAAGGACGCCGCCGGCGCGTCCTGCGGCGCCCTGGACCAGCTGACGCTCGCGGAGTTCATCACGTCGGGGGCGTACGACCGGCATGTGCGCGGCGCCCGGCTGCGCTACCGGCGCCGCCGCGACCAGCTCGTGGCGGCGCTGGCGGCGCGGGCTCCCGAGGTCCGCGCCACGGGTATCGCGGCGGGCCTGCACGCGGTCCTCGAACTCCCGCCGGGCACCGAACGCTCCATCGTCCAGGCGGCCAACTGGGAGCGCCTCGCGGTCCACGGCCTCGCCGGCTTCCGCCACCCTCTGGCGGGGGCGGGGCGGCGGGATGCCCTGGTGGTGGGGTACGGGACTCCTGCGGAGCACGCGTGGGCGGGGGCGTTGGAGGCGTTGTGCAGGGTGCTGCCGTGAGGTCCGGGCTGTGAGCTTCGGGATCAGTCGTGGTGGTCTTCGAGGAGCGGGGTCCTGGTCGGCGCCACGGCCTCGGCGGGGGCCTCGCCGAACCGGGCGAGCGCCAGCGCCCCCGCGACCGCCACCGCGAAGCCAAGGACGGCCGCCCAGCCCAGGCCTTCCCGGGTGCGGTCGCCCAGCCAGACCACGCCCACCAGGGCGGGACCGATCGTCTCGCCGATCACCATGCCCGCCGTGGCCGTCGTCACCGAGCCGCGCTGCAGCGCCGAGGTGAGCAGCAGGAAGGCCGTGCCGCCGCCCACCACCAGGGCGTACGTCGCCGGGTTGGCCACAAGCGCCCGGGGCGCCACGTCGTCGACGAGGCGTACGGACACCTCGACCACCCCGAAACCGCACCCCGCGCCGAGACCGAGCGCCAGCGCCCGCGCCCGTCCCGGCAGCCGGCCGGCGACCGCGCCGCCGACCAGGACGGCGACGGCGATGCCGAGCATCACGTACCGCAGGGCCGTCGAGCCGGTGCGGTCGCCCTCGTCGCCGGACGCGAGGCCCAGCATCGCGAGCCCCGCGCAGACGACGCCCACCGCACCCCATTCGACGCCGCTGAGCCGCACCCGCAGCAGCCGGGAAGCGACCACGGCAGTGACGGCGAGACTGGCGGCGAGCGCCGCTCCCACGGCGTAGATCGGGACCGAGCGCAACGCCACGACCTGCAACAGGAAGCCGAGTCCGTCGAGGGCGAGCCCGGCGACGTAGCGCCACTGGCGCAGGGCGCGCAGCAGCAGCGCCGGGTCGACGCCGGAGCCGGTGCCGGGCGCGGTGGCGCGGGTGGCGACCGCCTGGAGAACCGAGGCCGTGCCGAAGCAGACCGCTGAGCCGAGTGCGCAAAACATCCCAAGAGACACGAAGTGACTGTAGAGGAAGGTGAGTCAAAGGAGACCCAAGGGACATTCGGTGGAGCCGGTTGGCACGGGGTGCCGGAGCCTCCCTACGCTGCTCCCTGTACGAACCATTCGTACGCGGCACGGCTACGGGGGACGACACCACATGGCACAGAAACCACCACGACGACTGCGGTCCAGCACGGTCGCGCTCGGCGGCATGGGCGTCCTCGCCGCGGCGCTCACCTCCTGCGGCTCCGACCCGGACCGCCGCTGCGTGGACCGCGACAGCTACGACCTCGTCAACGGCTACCGCATCGTCAGCGACAGCAACTGCAAGTCGGGCGCCGCCGGTTCCGCCGGGAAGTCCCGTAAGGGTTCCTACGGCACGGGTACCGGCACGGGCACGGGCACGGGCACGGGCACCGGTAAGTCGTCGGGTCGCACCGAACCGGCCTGGTACTACGACGCCGACGTCGACGGACGCTACGCCGACAACGGCACCTTCAGCCGCAGCGAGGCCGTCGACCGGGACGGCTTCGGCTGCTCGGGCGGCGGCAGCGGTGGCAGCGGCAGCAGCGGCGGCTGAGCGACCGGTACGTACGCCATGGAACGCCGCACCACAGAGCCTCGCCCCGACTGGCAGCGGACCGTCGAGGACCAGGGTCTGATCTACCCCCTGACGCGCTACCCCGACGACACCCTGCGCCCCTACTGGGACGAGAGCGCGTACTACGTCTTCTCGCTTCCCGAGGTCGAGGCGCTGGAGGAGGTCGTCGAGGAGCTGCACGCGATGTGCCTGGCCGCCGCCGCGCACATCGTCGAGCACGACCGGCTCGCCGACCTCGGCATCACGGACCCGCGGGTGGCGGCCGCCGTCACCGAGGCCTGGCACCGCCGCACCGAACTCCCCTCCCTCTACGGCCGTTTCGACCTGCGCTACGACGGCACGGGACCGGCCAAGATGCTGGAGTACAACGCCGACACCCCCACCTCCCTGGTCGAGGCCGCGAGCCCCCAGTGGTTCTGGATGGAGGAGCGCTTCCCGGGCGCCGACCAGTGGAACTCCCTCCACGAACGGCTCGTCGCCGCCTGGAAGAAGCAGGCCCCGCTCCTCCCGCCGGGCGGCCCGCTGTACTTCGCCCATTCCGCAGGGGACGAGCTCGGCGAGGACCTGATGACGGTCGCGTATCTGCGGGAGACCGCCGAACAGGCCGGTCTCGCCGCCGAGTCCATCTCCATGGAGGACATCGGCTGGGACCGTCTCTCGCGCCGCTTCGTCGACAAGAAGCTCCGCTTCATGCGCAGCTGCTTCAAGCTCTACCCGTGGGAGTGGCTGACCACGGACCGCTTCGCGCCGCACGTCCTGGAGACCCTCGACAACGGCGGCGGCACGGGCTCGACCCTGTGGATCGAGCCGGCCTGGAAGATGCTCCTCTCCAACAAGGCGCTGCTTGCGGTGTTGTGGGAGCTGTACCCGGGCCACCCGAACCTGCTGCCCGCCTACCTGGACGGCCCGCGCGAACTGGCCGTGTCCGGCGGCTACGTCGCCAAGCCGCTGCTCGGGCGGGAGGGCGCGGGGGTGACGGTGCACGAGCCGGGCCCCGCGCCCGTACTCCGCGAAGAGCGCTGTTGCTACCAGGAGCTGGCGCCCCTGCCCGACTTCGACGGCAACCGGGTCGTGCTCGGCGCGTGGGTCGTGGAGGACGAGGCGGCGGGACTCGGCATCAGGGAGTCCTCGGGCCTGATCACGGACGAGTACGCGAGGTTCATCCCGCACGTGATTCTGTGAAGTGATCCTCCCTCAGGGAGTGATGGTGTCGGCGCCGATGCGCACCAGCATCTTGCCGGTGTTCGCCCCGCGCAGTACGCCGAGGAACGCCTCCGGCGCCCGCTCGATGCCGTCGACGACGGTCTGCTCGGTGCGCAGGGTGCCGTCGGCGAGCAGCGGCGCCGCCCGGCCGATCCACTCCGGGAACAGGTCGAGGTGGCTGGTGACGAGCATGCCCCGCAGGGTCGCCTCCTGCTTGGCGGCCTGGAAGAGGTTGTTCGGCCCCGGCGCCGGCTCGGTCGCGTTGTACGTGCTGATGGCGCCGACCAGCGCGATCCGGCCGCCCGGCCTGATCGCCCCGATCGCTGCCTCCAGGTGGTCGCCGCCGACCGAGTCGAGGTAGACGTCCACGCCGTCGGGCGCGGCCTGGGCGAGCTGCTCGGACAGGCCGCCCAGGCGGTAGTCGACGGCGGCGTCGTACCCGAAGGTGTCGAGGAGCTTCTTCGTCTTCGCCGGGCCGCCGGCGGAGCCGATCACCCGGGAGGCGCCGAGCTCGCGGGCGAGCTGCCCCGCGACACTGCCGACCGCCCCGGCCGCGGCGGACACGAAGACGACGTCGCCCTCGCGCACCGGGGCGGTGCGGGTCAGCGCGGCGTACGCGGTGAGTCCCGTGGCGCCGAGCGGGCCGAGGTAGGCGTCGGCCGGTGCGAGCGTGGTGTCGACGACCGTGGCGGCCGCGGCGTCGAGCACGGAGTACTCCCGCCAGCCCAGGAAGTGCGTGACCGTCGCTCCGACGGGCACCTCGGGGGCGTTCGACGCGACGACCTCGCCGACCGCCGAGCCCTCCAGCGGGGCGCCGAGCCGGAACGGCGGGATGTAGGACGGTACGTCGTCCATGCGGCCCCGCATGTACGGGTCGACCGACATCCAGGTGTTACGGACGACGATCTGCCCCTCGCCGGGCTTGTCGGGCACCTCGGTGGTGGCCAGCTCGAAGAGGTCGGGGGTGGGTTCTCCGACGGGGCGGGCGGCGAGACGGATTTCGCGGGAGACGGTCATGGTGACTCCTGTGTGTTCTGTGTGTGCTGAGGGGTGAGTGGTGAGTGGTGATCGCGGCGTTGCGATCACGGGAACCACCGTGAGTGGTGATCGCTGTGTTGCGATCACGGGAACCACCGTGCCGGGAGCCGCGCACGGAACGCTGACGGTTCACGCACGGTCTCCCGTCAGCGGTGCGCCGGCGGCGATTAACGTGGCCGTATGCGATTCGAGGTGCTGGGCCCGCTGACGGTGCGCACGCAGGACGGGGCGGCCGCGCCTGCCCCGGAGCCGAAGGTCCGCGCGCTGCTCGCCGCCCTCCTCGTGCGGGTCGGACGCCCGGTCCCGGTGGACAGGCTGATCGACGACCTGTGGGGCGACCGACCCCCGGCCTCACCGGTCAACTCGCTCCAGACGAAGGTGTCCCAGCTGCGCCGCACGCTGGAGGCGGCCGAGCCCGGCGGCCGCGGCCTCGTCGTGCACGGACCCGCCGGATACGCGCTGCGCATACCGCCCGAGCACGTGGACGCCACCTCTTTCGAGACGCTGATCTCGCGCGCGTACGCGACCGACACGACCGACTCGACGGAAGCTGATACGCGTACGAAGGCATCGCTTCTGACCGACGCGCTGGCCCTGTGGCGCGGCCCTGCGTACGCCGACTTCCGTGACGCCGAGTTCGCGCGCGCGGCCGTCACGCGCCTGGAGGAGCAGCGCCTGACCGCGCAGGAGACGCTGGCCGAGCTGCGCCTCGCACACGGTGAACACGCCGTACTGGCGGACGACCTGGCCCCCTTGGTGGCGCGCGAGCCCCTGCGCGAACGCCTGCGGGCCAGCCACCTCCGGGCCCTGTACCGCTCCGGCCGCGTGGCCGAGGCCCTGGACTCCTACCGGGACCTCCGACTCCGTCTCGCCGAAGAACTCGGCATCGACCCGAGCCCCGAACTGGCCGAGCTGCACGAGGCGATGCTGCGGCAGGAAGAGGAGCGGGGCCCACGAGGCGCGGAAGCGGCTACAAGCCCCAAGGCGAGCACGGACGTCGCCGTGAACCGCCCGCTCACGAATCTGCCCGCGCAGGTGACGGGTCTCATCGGCCGCGACGGGGAGATCGCGCGCATACGCGACCTGATCGCCACGGAACGCCTGGTCACCCTCACGGGACCCGGCGGCGTAGGAAAGACGCGACTGGCCGTGCAGTCGGCGTCAGGCCTTACGGACGCCTTCCCCGACGGCATCTGGCTGGCCGAACTCGCCGGCACGAGGGGCGAGGTCGCCCCAACGGTCGCCGCTGCCCTGGACATCCGCGACGACGCACCGACGGAGCCGGGGGAGCCGGGGGAGGAGGTCGGGGAGGGGAAGGAGGCCCCGGCCTCGGCCGCCCGGACCCCCATCGCACGACTCGCGCGGGCACTCGCCGGACGTCGCCTTCTCCTCGTCCTCGACAACTGCGAACACGTCCTCGGCCCCGTCGCGGACCTGGTCGCCGGACTCCTGCGCCAAGCCCCCCACCTGCACATCCTCGCCACCAGCCAGGAACCCCTCGCCCTCACCGGCGAAACCGTGGAGGCCATCGCCCCGCTCGGCGAGGAGGACGCGGTGCGGCTCTTCGCCGCCCGCGCCGCGGCCACCGCCCCGGGCTTCGCCCTGGACGACGCGAACCGCGAGTCCGTCGCCCTCATCTGCCGCCGCCTCGACGGCATCCCGCTCGCCGTCGAACTCGCCGCCACCCGCGTACGCGCCCTCGGCGTGCACGCCCTCGCCGACCGGCTGCACGACCGCTTCCGCCTCCTCAACCAGGTACGCCGCGACGCCCCCGCCCGCCAGCGCACCCTGCGCGCGATGATCGACTGGAGCTGGGAGCTCCTGACGCCGCCCGAGCGGCGCGCCTTGCGCCAACTCGCCGTGTTCGACGGCGGTTTCACCCTCGCGCACGCAGAAGCCGTACTGGCACAGACCACCCCGCAGGCCCCACCACAACCGTCACCACAGACCCCACCACAACCGTCGCCACAGACCCCACCCGAGGGCGATGTTCTCGACCTGGTGACCAGGCTCGTGGACCGCTCCCTCCTCGCGCCGGCGACGACCGACGCCCCCGAGCTGCGCTACCGCATGCTCGAATCCGTCACCGCGTACGGCCTCGAACGCCTCGACGACGCGGCCGAGACCGCCGAGGTCCGCCGTCGGCACGCCCGTCACTTCGCCGCCTTCGCCGAATGCGCTGCCGCAGCCCTGCGCGGCCCCGACCAGCGGCTCTGGCTGCGCCGGCTCGACCACGAGACCGTGAACCTCCGTGCCGCGCTGAACTGGACGACCACGGACTCCGACACCCCGACGGCCCTGCGGCTGGTCAACGCCCTGACCTGGTACTGGTTCCTCCGAGGCCGCCTCCGCGAAGCCATGCGCTCCCTGGACCAGGCCTTGAACCTGCCCCTGAGTCCGCCCCCGAACCTTTCCCCGAGCCCGCCGCCGCCCACGGCGTCCCGGCACGACGAGGCCGGCCCCCTCCTCTCGGCCCGCACCGCCGCCGCGTCGGCCCACGCCGCCTTCGCCCTGCTGGCCGGGGAGCCCGCCTGCGCGCACCGCAACGCCTGTGAGCGCGCGGAGACCACCTCAGCCGACGCCCGTTCCCGCTGGCTGCTCGCCTTCGCGCGGTGCGGGTTCGACCACACGCCTCGCGAGGCCGCGCGGGTCGACGCGCTCCTCGCGGAGTTCCGGGCGGCGGGCGACCGCTGGGGCGAGGCCGCCACACTGTCCACCCGGGCCACCCGCGCCCTCTACCGCGGCGACCTCCCGGCCCTGCGCCGCGACGCCACACGCAGCGCCGAACTGTTCCACGAACTGGGCGACAGCTGGGGACAGTTGCAGTCGTCCGAACAGCTCGGCGTCCTCGCCGAGATCGCCGCCGACTACGAGGAAGCGGCCCGCCTCCAGCGCGACGGGATGCGCCGCGCCGAGGAACTCCAGCTCTGGACCGATCTCTCCTTCCGCCTCTCCCGCCTCGGCCGCATCGCTCTCCTCACCGGTGACGACCCCGCCGCCACCGCCTTCCACGAACGAGCCGCCGCCCTCGCCGCCCAGCAGTCGCACCGCCCCGCCCAGCAGTTCGCCGAGACCGGCCTCGCCATCGGCGCCCGCCGCCGCGGTGACCTGGACGCGGCCGAGCAACTCCTCCTGCCGTGGCTGGACTTCAACCGCCGCTTCGGCGTCGACTCCGGCACAGCCCTGATCCTGGCTCAACTCGGCTACGTCGCCGAACAACGCGGCGACGCGACGCGCGCGGAGACCCTCCACCGCGAGAGCCTGGCCATGGCCCGCACGACGGGCGACGAGCGCGCGGTGGCCCTGGCCCTGGAAGGCCTCGCGGGCGCCCGCTCCCTCGCCGGCGACCACACCCACGCCGCGGGCCTCCTCGGCACGGCCGCCCGCATCCGCGAGTCAGAGGGAGCACCCCTGCCTCCCGCGGAACGCACGGACGTCACCCGCGCTACCGACCGCACCCGCACCGCCCTCGGCGAGACCGCGTTCAGAACGGCATACGACCGGGGAGCCCACCCCTGACGAGCGCCCGGGGGAGGGCTCATTCCGGCGCGCGGTTCAGCGGCACAGAGCCTTGTCCACGACACCGTCCACCCGGGTCATGACCGTCTTGTCGTTCGGCTGCATGGTCACCGCGACGTTCGCGGCGCGGCCCTTGTCGGTGACTCCGCCCCGGGTCTCGTATCCCGGGTAGCTGCCGCCGTGACCCCAGTAGACGCCGCCGCACGACAGCGGCTTGCTCACGAGGCCCAGGCCGTAGCGGGCGCCAGGGCCGAAGTAGTCGGCGCGGACGGTGGTGCGCATCTGGTCGAGCTGCTTCTCGGGGAGGAGACGGCCGCGCAGGAGCTCGCCGTAGAACCGGTTGAGGTCGGAGTTGGTGGAGATCATCTGACCCGCCGCCCAGGTCCAGGACGGATCGAGCTCCGTGATGTCACGCAGGGGCGCACCCTTTCCTTCCTGCAGATATCCCTTGGGATGGGGTTCGCGGATCGTCGCGTCATGAGGGGCGGGGAAATAGGTGTGACGCAACCCGATCCTCTTGATGATGCGCTGATCGATCTCCTCCGCCACGGTGCGCTTGGTGACCTCCTCGATGATCAGCCCGGCCAGTACGTAGTTCGTGTTGCTGTACGCCCATCCCTTCCCCGGCTCGAACTCGGCCTTGTACTGCAGCGCGATGTCGAGCAGCTCACGAGGCTCGTAGTAACGCGGCTGGAGGTCGTGCTTCGTGTAGTTGGGCAGCCCGCTCGTCTGCTGCAGCAGGTGGCGGATGGTGATGCGGTTGCCGTCGATCCCCTCCCCGCGCACGACCCCCGGCAGATAGGTGTCGACCGAGTCGTCGAGACGGACCTTCCCCTCACCGACGAGCTGCAGCATGACCACCGCGGTGAACGCCTTGGTATTGCTGCCGATCCGCACCTGACCGTCCCGGGGCACCTTCGCCCCGGTGGCCAGATCACCGACCCCTGCCGTGTAGACACGGCTGTGTCCATCGCGCCCCTTGACGCTCGCCAGCGCGCCGGGCACGCCGTCGTCACGCACCAGCGCATCCAAGCCCCGCTGGACGGCGTCCGGCCTGGACGCGACGGATGCGGACGCGGATGTGGATGTGGATGTGGATGCGATTGTGGTCGAGGCGGGTGTCGCGGACGCCGCAGACGGCACCAGAGCACCCACCGTCATGGCGCCCACACCCACGCTGATGGCCACCGCGGTCGCGGTCGACACTGCTCTGCGCCGACCGCCCTGCTGTCGACCGGAAATACGGAACCTCTGCCATGCCTGCTCACGCACGAGCCAACTCCTGTGGAAGCGTCGGGAATCCGGCGGCACCCGCCGGACTCCACACTTCCGGATGAGAACACCCGCGACGATCCTGCCAACCGCCCACTCCAGGTGGGGGTAGCCCCCGCCCCGGCGCGGGGGTGCTTCACCCCCTCCCGGCCGGCCGCTAGCTCAGCACGGCCCGCAACTGATCCAGCCCCCAGTCCAGATCCTCCTTACTGATCACCAGCGGGGGAGCGATGCGGATCGTCGACCCGTGCGTGTCCTTGACCAGCACCCCCCTCTCCATCAACTTCTCGGAGATCTCCCGTCCCGTGCCGTACGACGGGGTGATGTCGACGCCCGCCCACAAGCCGCGTCCCCGCACCTCCGTCACCTTGCCCGCACCGGTCAGCAGCCCCAGCTCGGCGTGCAGGTGCTCACCCAGCTCCGTGGCGCGCTGCTGGTACTCACCCGTCGACAGCATCTCGACCACCTCGAGCCCCACCGCGCAGGCGAGAGGGTTGCCGCCGAACGTCGAACCGTGCTCACCCGGCTTGAACACCCCGAGCACATCGGCATCCGCCACCACGGCCGACACCGGCACCACGCCGCCTCCGAGCGCCTTGCCCAGCAGATACACGTCCGGCACCACGCCCTCGTGCTCGCACGCGAACGTACGCCCCGTTCTGCCGAGCCCCGACTGGATCTCGTCCGCGATGAAGAGGGCCCCGCGCTCCCGGGTCAACTCCTGCACCCCCGGCAGATAACCGGCCGGCGGCACGAGCACCCCGGCCTCGCCCTGGATCGGCTCGATCAGCACGGCCACCGTGTCGTCGGTGACCGCGGCCCGCAGCGCCTCCAGGTCGCCGTACGGCACGATCTCGAAGCCCGGTGTGTACGGACCGAAGTCCGCCCGCGCCTCGTCGTCCGTGGAGAAGCTGATGACAGTGGTGGTCCGGCCGTGGAAGTTGCCGGCCGCGACAACGATCTTCGCCCGCCCGTCCGGCACGCCCTTGACCTGATACCCCCACTTCCGGGCGGTCTTCACGGCCGTCTCCACGGCCTCCGCGCCCGTGTTCATGGGCAGCACCATCTCCTTGCCGCAGAGCCCGGCCAGGCGCGTACAGAACTCGGCGAACCGGTCGTGGTGAAACGCCCGCGACGTCAGCGTCACCCGGTCCAGCTGAGCCTTCGCGGCGTCGATCAGCCGGCGGTTGCCGTGCCCGAAGTTGAGCGCGGAGTACCCGGCGAGCATGTCGAGATAGCGGCGCCCCTCGACATCGGTCATCCACGCGCCCTCGGCGGAGGCGACCACGATGGGCAGCGGATGGTAGTTGTGCGCGCTGTGTGCCTCGGCCGAGGCGATGAGCCGCTCGCTGGTCGACGCGGTGCCGGAACCGGCGGCCGACGACGCGGACGAAGGCGACGGCGCGGATGAAGGCGACGACGCGGATGAAGGCGACGGCGATGACGACGATGACGTGCGGGGAGATGGCGTACTCGACACGGGGTCTCCGTTCGTCTTGCGGCGTGGGGCGGGTGTGGCGCCCAATTCCTATCGTCGCTCGCATCGCGGACGAAGAAACCTGCCGGATCGGCGCGCCCGCTAGGCTTGCCCTGACAGCACGGTGACTGGCGCACGGGGAACCGACCCCGATGGAGCCGTGCCAGGCAGAACCTTCGAGGTGCCGCCCGCCTGGGCACCCCGGGACCACGACCGGACACTGACCGCTCGCCCCGGAGGACGCCATGACTTCCACTTCCTCATCCCCTGCCTCTCCCTCTCGCCCTTCCGCTTCCGCTCAGCACCACCCCGCCCTCGCCGCCGAGGACCCCGAGCTCGCCGCCCTCGTCGGCGCCGAGGAACAGCTCCAGGCCGACACCCTGCGGCTGATCCCCAGCGAGAACTACGTGTCCACCGCGGTCCTCGAAGCCTCCGGCACCGTCCTCCAGAACAAGTACAGCGAGGGCTACCCCGGCCGCCGCTACTACGAGGGCCAGCAGAACATCGACCCCGTCGAACGCCTGGCCATCGCCCGCGCCAAGGCCGTCTTCGGCGTCGAGCACGCCAACGTCCAGCCCTACTCCGGCTCCCCGGCCAACCTCGCCGTCTACCTCGCCTTCGCCGAGCCCGGCGACACCGTGATGGGCATGGCCCTGCCGATGGGCGGCCACCTCACCCACGGCTGGGGCGTCTCCGCCACCGGCAAGTGGTTCCGCGGCGTGCAGTACGGCGTGCGCCGCACCACTGACCCCGAGACGAACGGCCGCGTCGACCTCGACGAGGTCCGCGACCTCGCGCTCAAGGAGCGCCCCAAGCTGATCTTCTGCGGTGGCACCGCCCTCCCTCGCACCATCGACTTCGCCGCCTTCGCCGAGATCGCCCGCGAGTCCGGCGCCGTCCTGGTGGCCGACATCGCGCACATCGCCGGTCTGATCGCGGGCGGCGCCCACCCCTCGCCGGTGCCGCACGCCGACGTGATCTCCACGACCACCCACAAGACCCTGCGCGGCCCGCGCGGCGCGATGCTGATGTCCCGCGAGGAGCACGCCAAGGCCATCGACAAGGCGGTCTTCCCCGGTCTGCAGGGCGGCCCCCACAACCAGACCACCGCGGCCATCGCGGTCGCCCTCCACGAGGCGTCCCGGCCCTCCTTCCGCGACTACGCCCACGCGATCGTCGACAACGCCAAGGCCCTCGCCGACGCCCTCCTCGCCCGAGGCTTCGACCTGGTCTCCGGCGGCACCGACAACCACCTGATCCTGATGGACCTGACCCCCAAGGACGTCCCGGGCAAGATCGCCGCGAAGGCCCTCGACCGGGCCGGAATCGTCGTGAACCACAACACCGTGCCGTACGACCCCAGGAAGCCGTTCGACCCGTCGGGCATCCGCATCGGCACCCCCTCGCTGACCTCTCGCGGACTCGGCACGGAGCACATGACAGCCGTCGCCGAATGGATCGACCGTGGTGTCGCCGCAGCGCGCACCGGGGACGAGGACGCCCTGACGAAGATCAGGTCCGAGGTCGCCGACCTGATGGCCGCCCACCCGGCACCGGGCCTGCCCACCGCCTGAGCGACCCCGTCACCTCACAGGTTGACAAGTTCACAGGTCCCGCAGCTCCTGCCGGGGCCCCGGCTCGTGCGGTCGCCGTCGCCACGCCGCCGCTGCCGCCCAGCGCTCGGTCACCGGGCGCCGGAGCAGCAGCGCGGCGACCGCACCGGCCCCGGCGCCCGGTATCGCCCACCACCACTCCGAGCCGGTCGTGCCCGGCCCGCCACCGCCCGCGGCGGCCTTCTGCTCGCCGCCGCTCTTCTCGGGGGCCGAGGGCTCCGGCACCGTCTCCGAGCCGGGCGCGACCCCGGAGGTGCCCCGGTCCGACGCCTTGCCCATCAGGCCGAGCTCCTTGAACAGGGACACCAGGCGCTCCGGCTCCTTCGCCCGGTGCCAGTCACCGGTCAGTGACTCGGTCTCCGTCGACCTGTGCACCCACACGTCCATGTCCTTCTTGCCACCGTCCCTCTTGTCGCCCTCCTTGTCGGAGAGCGGCGCATAGACCCGGTCGACACGCCACGGCGTCACGTCATGGACCATCCACGTGACATTGATCTGCCGGCTCTGGACACCCACACCGAGGCCCGGCGGGTCCTCGCTCGGCTTTCCGCCGGAGGTTGGGGGCTCCAGCCAGCTCTCCAGGTCGCCGTACTCCCCGTCGGTGTAGTACAGCGAGGCGCTCTGGGTGCTCTCCGGTGACACCAGCAGCACGCTCGTCGGCCCGCCCGCCACCGCCTGGGGCGCGCCCGCCACCATCAGCGCCGCCGTGACGCCCAGCCCGGCCGCCGCCCCGCACAGTCCCCTTGCCGTCCGCATGTCCGTCATGTCCGTCCCCCAGCCGCCCGCCGGCGCGGCCCCTCCGCACCGGTTCACTTCTGGTACACCGCCCGAGCCGGTCAGGTTCCCGATTCGGGGATCGACTCCGCGATCTCCAGGGCCCGCTCCTTCGACGCCACTCCTTCCAGCCGCAGCGTCAGCTCCTGCCCGCGTGTCCACAGCAGCGTCGGCCCCGCCGTCCGCTCGGACCGCCGCCAGCGGTCGCCGTCGCCCTCCACCAGCCAGAACGTGAGCCGGTGCGGCCGGGCGAACCAGAGCCCCGTCTCCCGGCCGACCTCGACCCAGTCGGGCTGCACCGGCACCGTCTTGGCGAAACCGGGGTCGAGCCGGGCCGCGTACTCATCGAGGCGTATCGTCCGGCCGTCCGCGCGCCAGCAGAGGCTGACCAGGACCCGGGCGCCCGGCTCCCGCGTCACCGACACCGCGTCCGGCGCGCCGAGCGACTTCGGCACCGCGGGCGAGAACCCGGCCAGGCGCCGAGCCTCCGCCGCCGTCACCGGATCACCGCACCCGGGCACGCCCGGCCCGGCCGAGGGCGTCGCCGACGGGTCGTACCGCACCTCGACTCCGCCGAAGTCGAACCATTCGAAGACCGCCGCCCGCACCGGAGGCGTGAGCACGAGGACCGCGAGCAGCCCGCACAGCGCGGCCGTCACCGCCCGCCACCGCATCCGCAGACCACGCCGCAGGCCGCGCAGCCGCTCGGCGGGGCCGGGCGGCTCGGCCACCGGCACCCCGGCTCTCTCCGCGAGTATCTGCGCGATGACCCGTTCGGCCATCGACTCCCCGCCGGCACCGCCCGCGCCGCCCGCGTCCATCGACCGGCCGAGCGCCCGCAGCTGCTCGCGGAGCCGCGCCGCCTCGGCCGCCTCGCCCGCGCGCTGCCGCTCACTCATCTCCCTCACCTCCCTCCCCGGGCAGCAGCCGGCCCAGCTTGCGCAGCGCGCGATTCAGCCGGGACTTCACCGTGCCCCGCGGCCAGCCGAGGGCCTGGGCCGTCTCCGCCTCGTCCATCTCCAGCAGATAGCGGTAGGTGACGACCAGGCGGTGATCTTCGCCCAGCTGGTCGAGGGCGGCGAGCAGCGCCGCCCTTCGCTCGTCCTCCAGGGCCGCCACCGCCGGGTCCGACGATTCCGGTATCAACGGCTCCGCTTCGGCGAGCGCGGCCTCCCGGCCGACGACGGACCGCTGCCGGACCGCCGAACGCACTGTGTTCCTCGTCTCATTGGCGACGATCGCGAGCAGCCACGGCTTGAACGCCGAGCCGTCCCTGAACCGTCCGAGTGAGCAGTAGGCCTTGAAGAAGGCCTGCTGCACCACGTCTTCCGCGTCCGCTCCCGCGCCGAGTGCCGCGGCCGCCCTGAGCGCGATGCCGGTGAAAGCGCGCACCAATTCCGCGTACGCCTCCGCTTCTCCGGCGCGCACTCGCGCGATCACCGCACGCTCGTCGACGACGCGGCCCCCCTCCAGGACCTCCCCCTGTGCCCTCACACCTTTGATACACCGGCCGTGGCCGATCGGTTCCCACCCGTCACACACCTGTTTCCGAGCTATGAGAGTCACCTGAGAGAATGGGCACCATGGCCTCTGAACGACCTCGTGTGCTCTCCGGAATCCAGCCCACCGCCGGCTCGTTCCACCTCGGCAATTACCTCGGCGCGGTCCGCCAGTGGGTGGCGCTGCAGGAGTCCCACGACGCCTTCTACATGGTGGTGGACCTGCACGCGATCACGGTTCCGCAGGACCCCGCCGAGCTGCGCGCCAACACCCGGCTCGCCGCCGCCCAGCTCCTCGCCGCGGGCCTCGACCCGGAGCGCTGCACGCTCTTCGTCCAGAGCCACGTCCCCGAGCACGCCCAGCTCGCCTGGGTGATGAACTGCCTCACCGGCTTCGGTGAGGCCTCCCGCATGACGCAGTTCAAGGACAAGTCCGCCAAGCAGGGCGCCGACCGCGCCTCCGTCGGCCTCTTCACGTACCCGGTCCTGCAGGTCGCGGACATCCTCCTGTACCAGGCGAACGAGGTGCCGGTCGGCGAGGACCAGCGTCAGCACATCGAGCTCACCCGTGACCTGGCCGAGCGTTTCAACGGCCGCTTCGGGGAGACGTTCACCGTGCCGTCGGCGTACATCCTCAAGGAGACGGCGAAGATCTACGACCTTCAGGACCCGTCGATCAAGATGAGCAAGTCGGCGTCCACGCCGAAGGGTCTGATCAACCTCCTGGACGAGCCCAAGGCCACCGCCAAGAAGGTCAAGAGCGCCGTCACCGACACCGACACGGTGATCCGCTACGACGTGGCGGAGAAGCCGGGCGTCAGCAACCTCCTCAGCATCTACTCCACGCTCACCGGCACCGGTATCGCCGAACTGGAGCAGAAGTACGTCGGCAAGGGCTACGGTGCGCTGAAGACCGACCTCGCCGAGGTCATGGTCGAGTTCGTGACCCCCTTCCGGGACCGCACCCAGCAGTATCTGGACGACCCGGAGACGCTCGACTCGATCCTGGCCAAGGGCGCGGAGAAGGCTCGAGCCGTCGCCGCCGAGACCCTCGCGCAGGCGTACGACAAGGTGGGCTTCCTGCCCGCCAAGCACTGAGTCACCGGACGACCGAGCACCACAGCTTGCACCGCGCTGCCCACCGGGCGGCGTCCCCTGCCCATGGACACGACGACAGGAGTACGACGTGGGGACCGTAACGATCGGCGTCTCGATCGCGGTCCCGGAGCCACACGGCAGCCTGCTCCAGGAGCGGCGTGCGGGCTTCGGGGACCCCGCGGCGCACGGCATCCCCACCCATGTGACCCTGCTGCCGCCCACCGAGGTGGACGCGTCGGCGCTGCCCGCGGTCGAGGCGCATCTGCTGTCGGTCGCGGCGGCGGGCCGCCCCTTCCCGATGCGCCTTTCGGGGACGGGCACCTTCCGTCCGCTGTCGCCCGTCGTCTTCGTACAGGTGGTGTCGGGCGCCTCGGCCTGCTCCTGGTTGCAGGAGCGGGTCCGGGACGCGTCCGGGCCGATGGCACGCGAACTGCAGTTCCCGTACCACCCGCATGTCACGGTGGCGCACGGCATCTCCGAAGAGGCCATGGACCGCGCGTACGAGGAGCTGTCGGAGTACGAGGCCGAGTGGCCGTGCACCGGCTTCGCCCTGTATGAGCAGGGTTCCGACGGTGTCTGGCGCAAGCTGCGCGACTTCGTTTTCGGTGGCCCTGTAGTGCCCCCTCAGGCCTCGGCCCCGTCGGAGCGGGGTACGCTGCCCGCTCGCTGACCGGGGGTGCCCCGGCCGACCGTGCTGGGGGATCATGCGCAACGCAGCGGCAGCCGTCGCCCTGCTCGCCTTCGTGGCGGCCGGCTGTGGGGCGCAGAAGTCCGACGGCGCGGCTGACACGCGTCCGTCCGAGTCGCGTGCGGCCGGGCTCTCCTGGACGTACGAGCGCATCGACGACGAGCCCGGGGAGCTGATCGCCGGGGCCGCCATGGCTCCGGACGACATCTGGGCTCTCGGGAGCGACGGCGCCCACACCGACGGGCGGTTCGCGAAGGGCCATCTGCTGCACTTCGACGGTGAGAAGTGGACGCGGCAGCCGATGCCGGTCGGCGGCGACCCCCACCTCTCCCGGCTGGAGTACCTCGGGTCGGCGGGCATCCGGCTGCGCACCGTGGAAGGCACCGCGTCGGACACGAGGAAGCCGCGTTACGCACTCTGGGACGGCACGCGCTGGGGCCCCGTGAAGGACGCTCCCGCCGGGCCGCTCACGGACATCGAGGTCATCACTCCGGATGACGTGTGGGTGCTCCGGGGCGATGGCGAGGTCACGCACTGGGACGGTGACCGCTGGACGGTGACGCCGATGCCCGCGGAGAAGGTCACCGCCCTCGCCGGTTCGGCGCGGGACGACGTGTGGGCGGTCGGCTCGCGTACGACAGGGCCGGTCGGCGGGCCGGGCGACGAGGTCGGGCAGCTCGCCGCGATGCACTTCGACGGCGAGAAGTGGACGCTCACCAAGACGCCGGCGTACCGCTTCCCCGACCCGGTGCCGCCCGAGCCGTTCGCCGAGTTCACCGGGGTCGACGTCGCGTCCAGGACGTACGTCCGCGCCTACGGAGGGCACTCCTACCGGGGGTACGACGGCGAAGAGGTCCGTGATCCGGAGCCGGAGAACGTCGAGTTGAGCTGGGACGGCTCCCGCTGGCAGGACGCGAAGCCCTTCCCCGGAGCGTGCGCGTACCGGAAACCCGTGGCCCGGGACGGCGACAGCGGCTTCTTCATGAACGGCAACTGGCACCTGACCACCGACGGCGCCTGCACCAAGATCAAGAAGCCGAGGCTGCCCGAGGGCGGAGGCGTACGCCCCGAGGCGCAGCAGCAGCTCTGGCTGAAGAGGATCATCACGGTGCCGGGCTCGGACGAGGTGCTGGGGTTCGGCACGGTCGACGTCCTGCAGAGCGGCTTTGCCCCGGACCGGGCGGTCGTCGTCTCCCTGAAGCGCTAGGAGAGGGCCATGAAGAAGACCGCCAAGACCGCCGCGATCCTGGCCGTCCTCGCTCTCGCCGCAGCCGGGTGCGGGAGCGACGGCGCCGGGCCCACCCGCACGACCTCCACCGGCCGCGCCTCGTCCGGTGCCGCCGCCGCGGGCGGGTCCTGGAAGCTGGAGTACGTCGACAAGACGGTCGACGGTGAACTGACCTCCGTCACCGCGTCGTCCGCCGACGACATCTGGGCGGCGGGGTACGAGCTGCGCAACGGCACCATGGACGACCCCGGCGGCCAGTTCCTGGTCCGCCACGACGGCAGCGGATGGCAGCGGCAGAAGGTGCCCGCGGAGCTCGACGGGAACCGCTTCCATCCGCTGCTCGGCTCGTCGGGCCCGGACAACGTATGGCTGTTCGGCTTCGGTCCCCGCGGCGGGGCGAGCGCGGCGCGCTGGGACGGCACCCGATGGCAGCGCGTGCCCCGGCCGCCGCTCCAGGGCATCGTCACCGAGATCAAGGTGTTCGCACCCGACGACGTGTGGGTGGTGGGCGGCCAGAAGCGGCTTCTGCACTGGGACGGCGCCCGCTGGAACACCCACACCCTGCCCGCCGCGCCGACCGCGCTCGACGGCACGTCGGGGGACGACCTGTGGGCGGTCGGCCACCGGGACAGCGGCTCCGGGGTCGGCGGTGACGGCGGTGAGCTCAGCCAGCCCGCCGCGATGCACTGGGACGGCAGGACATGGACGCTCACGCGGACGCCCGAGTACCGCTTCCCCGACCCCGTGCCGCCCGAGCCGGGAGCGTCGCTCGACGGCGTCGAGGTGGTCTCTCCGACCGAGGTGTGGGCGTACGGCTCGCACTCCTTCAACCACGGAGAGGTCGAGAAGGAGCCGTCCATCGAGCACATCCTGCTGCGCTGGGACGGTTCGCGCTGGCATCGGCAGAAGGCCGCCGACCGGGACCCGTGCCTCTCCAGAGGCATCGCCGCACACGGGGAGGACGGAGGCCTCCTCTCCGGAGTACGCCGTTATCGCACTCCGGAGGGACGCTGCGTCAGGCCGTCCTGGCCGAAGCTGCCCGCGAAGGGGGAGGTCACCGCCGGAGCCAAGCAACAGCTCTGGTTGGACCCGATCGCCCCTGTGCCCGGCACGAGGAAGTTCGTCGGCGTGGGCAAGGTCTATGTGCTGCAGAGAGGTGCCAGAACACTGACCCTGCCCACGGTCGCCACCTACGAGCCCCCGAAGGGCCGCTGAGTCCCCCGAAGGCCCGCTGAGTCCCCGAAGGGCTGCGGGCCCCCGACGGCCCGCTAGACCGGCAGGCGCCGGAACACCGACCGGGGCACGTGGCGCAGGGCCGACATGACCAGCCGCAGCGCCCCGGGCACCCACACCGTCTCCGAGCGCCGCCGCAGGCCGTTCTCGATGGCTTCCGCCACCGCCTCCGGAGTGGTCGCCATGGGCGCCTCCTCCAGCCCCGCGGTCATCTTCGAGCGGACGAAGCCGGGGCGGACGACCATCACGTGCACTCCGGTGCCGTGCAGCGCGTCGCCCAGGCCCTGGGCGAACGCGTCGAGTCCGGCCTTGCTGGAGCCGTAGATGAAGTTCGACCGGCGGGCGCGCTCGCCCGCCACCGAGGAGAGCACCACCAAGGAGCCGTGTCCCTGGGTCTGCAGCGACCGGGCGCAGACGAGTCCTGCGGAGACCGCGCCCGTGTAGTTGGTCTGGGCGACGCGTACCGCCGCGACGGGCTCGTCCTCGTCGCGTGCCTGGTCGCCGAGGATGCCGAAGGCGAGCAGCACCATGTCGATGTCGCCCTCGGTGAAGACCTTGCCGAGGGTCGCTTCGTGGGACTCGGGGTCGAGCGCGTCGAAGGCGACGGTCCGCACGTCCGCGCCCATGTCGCGCAGGCCGGCCGCGGCCTTCTCCAGGTCCGGGGACGGGCGGCCGGCCAGCCACACCGTGCGGGCGCGGCGGGCGACGAGGCGCCGCGCGGTGGCGAGGCCGATCTCGGAGGTGCCGCCGAGGACGAGCAGGGACTGGGGGGTGCCGAAGGCGTCTTTCATGAGTACCGGTCTCCTAGAGGGCGAGGCGGCGGGAGAGGTCCGAGCGGAACACTCCACGCGGGTCGAGATCGGCCCGCAGGGCGCGGAAGTCTTCGAGCCGGGGGTACATCGCGGCGAGCATCTCGGGCCGCAGGCGGGAGTCCTTGGCGAGGTAGATGCGCCCGTCGGCGGCGGCCACCTCCTCGTCGAGCTCGTCGAGGAAGGCGCCGAGCCCGGGGAGGTTCGCCGGGATGTCCAGGGCGAGGGTCCAGCCGGGCAGCGGGAAGGAGAGCCAGCCCGGATCGCCCTCTCCGAAGCGCTTCAGTACGGCGAGGAAGGACGGGCAGCCACGCTCCGAGATGCGCTGCACGATGCGGCGCAGGGCCTCCTCCTTGCCGTATCCGACGACGAATTGGTACTGCACGAAGCCGCCGCGGCCGTAGACGCGGTTCCAGTGCGGGACGCCGTCCAGGGGGTGGAAGAAGGTGGAGATCTTCTGGAGCTCGCCGGTGCGGGAGCGGGGTGCCTTGCGGTACCAGAGTTCGTTGAAGAGCCCCACGGAGGCCTTGCCGAGCAGTCCCTCCGGCAGGAAGGAGGGGGCGGCGGGCAGCCGGCCCGGGCGGAACGCGAGAGGGGCTCTACGCGCGCGTGCCCGCTCCGGAAGGGCGTCCAGGGGGGCGTGGTCGCCGCGGGTCAGGACCGAGCGGCCCATGGCGGCGCCGCGCGCGAGGAGGTCGATCCAGGCGACCGAGTAGCGGTAGCGGTGGTCGGTGGCGGTGAGGCGGGCCATCAAGTCGTCGAGGTCCGTGGCGCGTTCCGTGTCGACCGTCATCAAGGACGTCTCGACCGGCAGGAGTTGGACGGTCGCCGAAAGGATCACGCCGGTGAGGCCCATGCCGCCGGCCGTCGCGTCGAACAGCGGGCTGCCGGGTTCGACCGTGCGGACCGTGCCGTCGGCGGTCAGCAGGTCCATCGACAGGACGTGCCGGGAGAAGGAGCCCGAGACGTGGTGGTTCTTGCCGTGGATGTCGGCGCCGATCGCCCCGCCCACCGTCACGTAGCGGGTCCCCGGGGTCACCGGCACGAACCAGCCGAGGGGGAGCAGGACTTCCATCAGGCGGTGCAGTGAGACGCCCGCGTCGCAGACGACCGTGCCCGCGTCGGCGTCGATGACGCGCACCCGGTCGAGGCCCGTCATGTCGAAGACGGCGCCGCCCGCGTTCTGCGCGGCGTCTCCGTAGGCCCGGCCCAGGCCGCGGGCGATGCCGCCGCGCTCCCCGCAGTCGCGCACCGCTGCCGCCGCCTCCTCCTGCGTGCGGGGTCTCACCAGCCGGGCGGTGGTCGGTGCGGTGCGGCCCCAGCCGGAGACGGACACGGCGGACGCCGCGGGGATCGAGGCGCGGGCAGGGGAATCGGCGGGCGAGTCGGCAGGCATGAAGGTGACCGTATCGCCCGTATGTGGACCCTTCGCTCCAACAGTCCCGGTCCTCACCGAAATGGGTGATTGATGGAGTGTCATCCTACATTGACGGAATTATGAGCATGTTGTTTAGAAGAGTTGAGATGCCCGGCTCTCGAACGTCTTCGAAATAGAGGCGACATGCACGACATGGACCACCGGTTGCTGTCGGCCCTCCGCGACTGCGGCACCAACCCGCGTGTGGCGGCCGCCGCACGCGCCCTGTCACGGACCGGCGAGCACGGCGCGCTCTGGATCGCGGCCGGCCTCGCGGGCGCCGCCGTCGACCGTGAGCGCCGCGGCGCGTGGCTGCGCGGCACGGCGCTCACCGCCACCGCGCACCTGGCCAGCATGGGCGTCAAGCGGATCGTCCGCCGCCCGCGCCCGGGCAGCCACAACGGCGTCGAGCCCCTCGTGCGCACCGCAGGCCGGCACTCCTTCCCCAGCTCGCACGCCACGTCGGCCGCCGCGGCCACCGTCGCGTACGGCGCCCTGCGCCCCGTCGGCGCCCACCTCGTACCGCCGCTGGCCGCCGCGATGTGTGTCTCCCGGATGGTCGTCGGCGTCCACTACCCCTCGGACGTGGCCGCTGGCGCGGCGCTCGGCGCGCTCACCGCGCGCGTGGGCGCCGCCTGGATGAACGGAGGCAGCGATGCCTGAACGTATCTCCACCGTCCTGGAGCCGCCCCGCCCGGCGCGGCGCCCGGTCACCATCAGCCTGCCGCTCGGCCTCCTGAAGACCGCGCGCCCCCGTCAGTGGGTGAAGAACGTCCTGGTCGTCGCGGCCCCCGCGGCCGCCGGCGAGCTCTTCTCGCGGCACGCCCTCACTCAAGTCGCGATCGTCTTCGTGCTGTTCACGGCGGCCGCCTCCGCCGTCTACCTGATCAACGACGCGCGCGACGCGGACGCCGACCGCGCGCACCCCACCAAGTGCCGCAGGCCGGTCGCCGCCGGGCAGGTCCCGGTGCCCGTCGCATACGCCGTCGGAGGGCTCCTGGCCGTCCTCGCGCCCGCGGCGGCCGCCGTCCTGTGCACGCCGCTCACAGCGGCACTCCTGGCCGCGTACGTCGGCATGCAACTCGCCTACTGCATCAGCCTCAAGCACGTCCTCGTCGTCGACCTCACGATCGTCACGACCGGCTTCCTGATGCGCGCCATGATCGGCGGCCTCGCCCTGGAGATCCCGCTCTCGCGCTGGTTCCTGATCACCACCGGCTTCGGCGCGCTCTTCATGGTCTCCGCCAAGCGCTACTCCGAATCCGTCCAGATGTCGGCGAGCTCGGAGAAACTGGGCGCCACGCGCGCGTTGCTCACCGAATACACCACCGGCTACCTGCGCTTCGTCTGGCAACTGGCCGCGGGCGTCGCCGTCCTCGCCTACTGCCTGTGGGCCATGGAGGAGGGCGGCACCGCCAACGGAAGCCTGCTGCCCTGGCGCCAGCTGTCCATGGCGGCCTTCATCCTCGCGATCCTGCGCTACGCGGTCTTCGCCGACCGGGGCACGGCAGGCGAACCCGAGGACGTCGTCCTGCGGGACCGGGCGCTCGCTGTGATCGGCCTGGTGTGGCTCGCGATGTACGGACTCGCGGTCGCGGACTGGTGAGTTTGAATTCCCTACGCACGACGGTGCGTTCCCTGGGCACGGCGGTGCGTTCCCTGCGCGAACGGCTGCGGACGCTCTGGCCCGAACTGCTCGGCTTCGCAGCCGTCGGGATCTGCGCGTACGCCGCCGACCTCGGGCTGTTCATCTGGCTGCGCGGACCCGTGGGCCTGGACCCGCTGACCGCCAAAGCGCTCTCCTTCGTGGCGGGGTGCTCGGTCGCGTACGCCGGCAACGCGCTCGGCACCTACCGGAGCAGGGCCACGGAGGTCTCGCGGCTGCGCCAGTACGTGGTGTTCTTCGCCGTCAACATCGCGGGCGCCCTCGTCCAACTGCTGTGCATCGCCGTGTCCCACTACGGTCTCGGCCTCACCTCGCAGCGGGCGGACACCGTCTCGGGCGCCGGAATCGGTATGGCGCTCGCCACTGTCCTGCGGTTCTGGGGTACCCGGACGTTGGTCTTCCGCTCACCGGGCAGGACAACAGGCAGAACCACAGGCACGGAGGCGTCATGGACTGGCTGAAGAAACTCCCCGGAATCGGGCCCCTCGTCGAGAAGGGCATGCGCACGCACGCGTGGCAGGCGTACGACCGGCTCGACCACGTGCACTGGACGCGCCTCGCCGCCGCCATGACGTTCATCAGTTTCCTGGCGCTCTTCCCCCTGCTCACCGTCGCCGCCGCGATCGCCGCGGCCACCCTGACGAAGAAGCAGCAGAACACGCTGGAAGACAAGATCTCCGAACAGGTCCCCGGCATCTCCGACCAGCTGAACCTGGACGCGCTCGTCGCCAACGCCGGCACCGTCGGCCTCGTCGCGGGCGCTCTGCTGCTCTTCACCGGCATCGGCTGGGTCGGCTCGATCAGGGAGTGCCTGCGGGCCGTCTGGGAGCTGCCGGACGAGGAGGAGAACCCCGTCCTGCGCAAGGCCAAGGACGCCGGGGTGCTCATCGGGCTCGGCGGCGTCGGACTCGCGTCGTTCGCCGCGTCCGGGCTCGCATCGACCGCCGTCGGCTGGGCCGCCGACCTCATGGGCATCGACGAGAAGGGCTGGGGCACCGTGCTGCTCCAGGTCGTCGCGTTCGCCATCGCCGTCCTCGCGGACTTCCTGCTGCTGCTCTACGTCCTGACGCTGCTCCCTGGCGTACAGCCGCACCGGCGCGAGCTCGTCACCGCCGGGCTGATCGGCGCGGCCGGATTCGAACTCCTCAAGCTGCTCCTCGGCGGCTACATGAAGGGCGTCGCCGCGAAGAACATGTACGGCGCCTTCGGAGTGCCCGTCGCACTGCTCCTGTGGATCAACTTCACCGCCAAGCTGCTGCTCTTCTGCGCCGCCTGGACGGCGACGCGGAAGGCGGCACGTACGGAGGTACCTGCGGCGGACGACGAGGCGCCGGCACTCAAGACTTGAGGACCGGGGTGTTCTGGCCGGTGTGCAGGAGCCAGTTCCCGTCGCTCTCCTTGGTCATGACGTACAGCGGAGCGCCTTCGTCGCCGCCTTCCGCGGTGTGGTAGACCTGCCGGACCTTGACGGCCGCCACGTCGGGCCGCAGGAACTGCGTGTGGACGACCTCGTAGGTGACCTCGCCGTCCCACTCGGCGTTCGGCAGCACGGCCCGCGTGAAGTCGGCGATGGCGTCGAACCCGATCAGCACTTTGCCGTGGGCGGTCGTCCACACCGCCTCGGGCTGGAAGAGGGCCAGGAAGCCCTCGGCGTCCTTGGCGCGCTGGGTCCGCTCGACAGCGGCCACCACCTGCTCGATGGCTTTGACGTCGTCGGTGCTGGTGGTGTGGGCAGTTACGGCATTCATCGGATTACTCCCCTGCGCGGACGCTCTCACGTCGACCGTTGTGCGGAGCAATTCGCTCCGCACAACGGTCAATCTAGCGCGGAGTAAATTGCTCCGCAAGGTCTAGGATGGGCTCATGGGTGTCTCGAGACAGCAGCAAGCACGACAGGCCGAGGTCGCGCGCAATGACGCGGCGCTGTTGGAGGCGGCGCGGCGGGTGTTCGCCCGGGACGGGGCGCACGTATCCGTCAACGTCATCGCCGAGGCCGCCGGCGTGGGCACGGGCACGCTGTACCGGCGGTATCCGAGCAAGAAGGCGCTGTTCGAGCGGCTGTTGGTGCTGGCGAACGAGCAGTGGCTGGAGGCGGCGCGCCGGGCCGTTGCCCACCCCGATCCGTGGGAAGGGCTGGCGGGTCTGATCCTGGAGAGCGTCGAGTACGGCCAGGGGACACTCTCGCCGCTCGGGAAACTGGCCTCTGTCCCACCGGAGGTGGCCGAGCTCAGCGCTCAGGCGGACCGGGACTTCCAGGCACTGGTCGACCGCGCACACCGCTGCGGCGGGCTGCGTCACGACGTGACGGCGACCGACATCATCCTGCTGATCGAGCAACTCGGCCGCTCACCGATGGTCGAGCAGATCCACGACCTCGGCGATGCCGAACTCACCGCCGAGGCGCACGCCGCGCGGCGTCGGCTCATCGCGATCGCACTGGGCGGGATCGCCGCCGCGCCGCGTGCCGATCTGCCAGGGCCGCCGCCCGAGGAGCATCTCCTGAGTGCCCGCTGGAAAGCGTGACCTGCGTCACCTGTTCAACTGCGTCACCCGGGTCGCCCGCGTACCTCGTAGTGCTGGTGCGCGGGTGACACGGTCCACGCAGGCCCGGCGCGCGGGCTGATCCGTCGCGCCGGGCCGTTGGCCTCGGTGTCCGCCCCGCCGTCAGTCCTGACGCGACTGGCGGCCCGCCTGGCCCGGCAGCGGCATCCGGCGCCTGAGCACGAAGGCGCCCGCGGCGAGCACCGCGAGCACGCCACCGGCGATCCCGAGCGCGATGCCCATGCCGCTCGACCCGCCGTCGGAGGAGTGCGCCGCCTTCTCGACGGCACCCTCGCCGCCGCTGCCCGGGGCGCCCTTGCCGGCGCCACCCGTGGCGGCGCCCTTCGGAGCGACGAGCTCACCCACCGGGTCGACCTTGCCGACGGCCTTGAAGCCCCAGTCGAAGAGCCGCGCCGTCTCGTTGTAGACCGCGTGGGCCTCTCCGGAGGAGGGGTTCATGACGGTGACGAGGAGCACCTTGCCGTCGCGCTCGGCGACACCGGTGAAGGTGTTGCCCGCGTTCGACGTGTAGCCGTTCTTGACGCCCGCGATGCCCTTGTAGGGGGTGACTCCGGAGCCGCCGGTGAGCAGCTTGTTGGTGTTCTGGATCCCGAAGGACTCGCGCTTCGTCTTGCCCTTGTCCTTGCCCTTCTTGATCTTCTTCGTCTCACCGGGGAACTGGGCCGTGGCCGTCGCGCAGTACTCGCGGAAGTCCTTCTTCTGCAGCCCGGAGCGGGCGAACAGTGACAGGTCGTACGCCGAGGAGACCTGCCCCTTGGCGTCGTAACCGTCGGGGGAGACCACGTGCGTGTCGAGGGCCTGCAGCTCCTCGGCGTGCTTCTGCATGTCCTTGACGGTCTGCGGGATGCCGTCGTTCATCGCGGACAGGACGTGCACCGCGTCGTTGCCGGACCGCAGGAAGACGCCGAGCCACAGGTCGTGCACGGAGTACGTCTCGTTCTCCTTGATGCCGACCATGCTGCTGCCCGCGCCGATGCCCTCCAGGTCGGAGAGTGTGACCTTGTGCTTCTGCGACTTGGGGAACTTCGGCAGGACCGTGTCCGCGAACAGCATCTTCAGGGTGCTCGCCGGAGGCAGCCGCCAGTGCGCGTTGTGCGAGGCGAGGACCTCACCCGACTCGGCGTCCGAGACGATCCAGGAACGCCCCGTCAGGTCCTTGGGCAACACCGGGGCGCCTGCCTTGAGCTTCACCTGGGTGCCCGGCTCGCCGAGCTGCGCACCGCCCACGGTGGACATCCTGGAGGGCGGCTTCGGTTGGTCCTTGTCGTCTCCCGGCTTCCCGTCCGCCAGCGCGGGCGCCGCGGTCGACATGGTCAGCAATGCGGCGGAAGCGACCAACATGGCGGTCTTTTTTACGGCAGGCACGGACGAGAACGTACAGGGCGGGGCTGTGCGACTCGCTCCCGAGGTGCTCTGTGTCCCGTCGTCCCCACCCCGGCGGCGGTGCGGAAGGGGACCTCGCGATACTGAACGCATGAAGCTCAGCCGCCCTGTCTCCTGGTTCCTGCTCGCCTTCGGGGTGTGGAGCTGGTTCATCTGGATCACTTTCGTCAAGAACCTGTGGAAGGACGGCAGCGGGCTCGCCTTCGACGACGCGGACAACCCGACCGGGTACTTCTGGGTGCACCTGACGCTTGCCGTTGTCTCCTTTGTCTTGGGGACGGTGGTAGGGGTCATCGGGTTCCGTGGAGTCCGTGCTCTGCGTAGAACGTCATAGCCGTGGTCGTCCTCACGGTCCTTGTGGGCCTCGCCGTCCTCGCGGCCTTCGCTGCCCTCCACTGGTACGCGTGGCGCCGTCTGGTGCGGGACACCACGGCCGGGCCCGGACTCGCCCGGCGCGCCGGAACGGCCGTCTTCGTGGCGGGGCCCCTGCTGATGTTCGGGGCGCTCGTGGCCGAGCGCTCCGGAGCGCCGTTCCTGCTGCAGCAGGTGCTCGCCTGGCCCGGGTTCATGTGGCTGGCCGTCTCGCTCTACTTGTTGCTCGCGCTGCTCGTGGGGGAGCTGGTACGTCCCTTGCTGCGGCGGTGGGTGGGACGGGAGAGCGTTCCAGAGCCCGTATCCGTGTCCGCGGCCGCGGCGGACGTCACACCTGACGCGCCGCCCGAGCCCGAACCCAAGCCTGAACCAAAGCCCGAACCCGAGCCTGAATCAAAGCCCGAGCCCGAACCAAAACCCGAGACCGCGCCCGCGCGCCCCGCGCCCGCCCCCTCCCGCCGCCTCTTCGTCTCCCGTGTCGTCGGCGGTGCCGCCGCGGCCGTGGCGGCCGGAACCGTCGGCTACGGAACGTACGGCGTGCTCCGCGGCCCCAAGGTCAAGCGGGTCACCGTGCCCCTGGCGAAACTGCCGCGCGGGGCACACGGGTTCCGGATCGCCGTGGTCAGTGACATCCACCTCGGGCCCATCCTCGGCCGCGGCTTCTCGCAGCGCGTGGTCGACACCGTCAACGCCACGCAGCCCGATCTGATCGCCGTGGTCGGTGACCTGGTGGACGGCAGCGTCGAGGACCTGGGCCCCGCCGCCGCGCCGCTCGCCGGTCTGCGGGCGAAGCACGGCGCGTACTTCGTGACGGGCAACCACGAGTACTTCTCCGGTGCCGAGCAGTGGGTCGACCACGTACGCGAACTGGGCCTGCACCCGCTGCGGAACGCCCGCACCGAACTTCCCGGGTTCGATCTCGCGGGCGTCGACGACGTGGCGGGCGAGGACGAGGGCAAGGGCCCCGACTTCGCCAAGGCGCTCGGCGACCGGGACCGCTCGCGGGCCTCCGTGCTCCTCGCCCACCAGCCGGTCGTCATCCACGACGCCGTCGAGCACGGCGTGGACCTGCAGCTCTCCGGCCACACTCACGGCGGCCAGCTGTGGCCGGGCAACCTCGTCGCGGACATGGCCAATCCGACGCTCGCGGGCCTGGAACGGTACGGCGACACGCAGCTGTACGTGACACGCGGCGCGGGTGCCTGGGGGCCGCCCGTACGGGTCGGGGCACCGTCGGACATCACGGTCGTGGAACTCGCGTCGAGACAGGCCTGAGCCGCCCGCGGTGCCGCCAACGCGCTTCTTTCCTGGGGTATTTGGTTCAGAACTGGCCAGATATGGGTGAGCCCAGTGGTGCCGCGGTGACACCGCGCGGTTCCTCTGCGCAGCATTGAGGCGTCGGAGGGGGATTGGGGACTTGTTGAGACGGGACGCCTTCAGACTGCCGCCGCACCCCGCGTCGGTGCCGCTCGCCCGTACACGCGTGCGCGACCATCTCGCGGCCTGGGGGCAGACGGCGGATGACGGGGCGCTCGACGACACCGTGCTCCTCGTGTCGGAGCTGGCGACCAACGCGATCCTCCACGGCCTTGTGGTCGAGCGGGAGTTCGAGGTCGCGGTGACGGTGCTCGCCGACGGCTCGTGCTTCATCGAGGTGTCCGACGAGAGCCCGTCGGAGCCCGAGCTGCGCACGGCGGACGCCTGGGAGGACGAGAGCGGCCGCGGCATGCGGCTCCTCGACGCGGTCGCGGAGGCGTGGGGCGTGTGGCGGCGCGGCAGGTACGGCAAGACGGTGTGGGCGCTGGTGCGGGGCTGAGCGCGCCGGTGCGGGGCTGAGCGAGCCGGTGCCGACGGTCGTTGTCAGTGGTGGCCTCTACTGTCGAGGGCATGGGAATGGTGACGTTCGTCGATGAGACGACAGCGGGGGAGCGCCGTACCGGCGGGGGGCTCGATGTGGCGGAGGAGCGGCTCGCGCTGCGCGAGGTGATCCGGCGAAGGGTGTTCCAAGAGGTCGCGGAGTACAACGCGAGTACGCCCGGTGTCTTCCGCGGTCTCGTCCGGCCCACGGACGCGGAGCAGACACTGAACGGATACGCGCTGCGCACCCCGCGCCGCATAGACCCCGAGCGGCAGTTCCGGCAGGCCGTCGAGGCGTTCGGGCGCAACGGCTTCCTGGTGCTGGTCGGTGAGCGGCAGGTGGAGGACCTGGACGCGGAGGTCGACCTGGCACCCGGCACGGAGGTCACCTTCCTCAAGCTCGTCCCGCTGGCGGGGGGCTGATGACCATGTACTACCTGGAGCGCGTGCGGAACGTGGAGCGGTTCGCCGCCGCCGACGACATGCGGGGGCTCGCCGAGGAGCTCCTGAAGACGGCCATCACCAACGACAACGACTGGAGCCACCACGGCGAGAAGGTCCTCGCCGTCGTCCACGGGCTGCCCCAGGAACAGCGCCACCGGATCGCGGACTCCCTCATAGAGCTCAGCAATCCGTATCACCTGGAGTCGCCGACGCGGATCAACGCCCTCACGCTGCTCGCGATCATCGGCAAGGACCTGCCGGGCGACCCGCTCTCGGCGGAGCGTGCCCGGCGCCTGGAGGAGCTCGGCTCGGCGCACTGCGTGCGGTCGACGCGCGAGGCCCTCGCGCTCGTCGAGGCCGAGGCGGCGGCCGGCCGTACCCCGCCCGCGCTCGCCGTCGCGGCCCTGCGGCGCACCCTCCTCGTCCAGTACTGGCACGGCGATGCCCGCCTGAAGAAGGTGGTCGCCGCGCTGTCGGAGCCACTGCTCAACCCGGGCGAGCCCTGGTCCGACCGGGCATTGGAGGACCTCGCCGGCCTCGACGCCACCTGGCGCGCGCTCGTACGCCACGCGCTCACCGCCAAGAGCGCCAAGCCCACCCCCAAGTGGGAGCAGACGGCCCGCACCCTGGTCGAGTCCCTGGACCCCGACAAGGTGCGCCGCACGCTGGTGACATGGCTCGCGCTGGTCGGCGCGCCCCGCACCCAACCGCTCCTGACCTACGGCCACGGCATCACGCCGAACGACGAGTACGACCCGTTCAACGCCGACGCGATCCGCGGCCTCGCCTGGACCCTCGCGCTGCTCCCGCCCCACCCGGAGTCGGCCCGCACCCTCGGCGCCCTCGTCGAGACGTCCCTGCGCAAGATCCAGGGGCTCGGCCCCCGCAACCCCAAGGTGGCCAACGCCGGCGTCGTCGCGCTCGCCCGCGCCGACGGTGAGGAATCCCTCGCCGAACTGTCCCGCCTGGCCTCCCGGGTCACGTACAAGACCACGCTCAAGATGATCAATACCGGCCTGGAGGCGCGCGCCGAGGCGCTCGGGCTGAGCCGTGACGAGGTCGAGGAGCTGGCCGTCCCGGCGTACGGCCTGACGGAGGTCGGGCACACCGTGCGCCGGCTCGGCGACTGCGAGGCCGAGTTGACGATCACCGGGACGAAGGCCGCGCTCCAGTGGCGCAACGGCACGGGCAAGCAGGTCAAGGCGGTGCCCGCCGCCGTGAAGCGCGACCACCCGGACGACCTCAAGGAGCTGAGGGCCGCCGTCAAGGACATCGACAAGATGCTCTCGGCGCAGGCGGAGCGGCTCGACCGGCAGTTCCTGGCCCGCCGCGAGTGGACGTACGAAGCGTGGCGCGAGCGCCTCATCGACCACCCCCTGGTCGGCACGCTCGCCCGCCGCCTCCTGTGGACCGTCGACGGCACCGCCTGTGGGTACGCCGACGGGGAGCTGCGCACCCTCACCGACGACCCGGTGAAGGACGGCTCGACGGTCCGGCTCTGGCACCCCGTCGGCCACGAGCCCGCAGAGATCGTCGCCTGGCGCGACTGGCTGGAGCGGCACGGCATCACCCAGCCCTTCAAGCAGGCCCACCGCGAGGTGTACCTCCTCACCGACGCCGAGCGCACCACGGAGACGTACTCGAACCGCTTCGCCGCGCACGTCCTGCGCCAGCACCAGTTCAACTCCCTCGCCGCCGCGCGGGGCTGGCGGAACAAGCTGCGCCTGTGTGTGGACGACGAGTACCCGCCCGCGGTGCGGGAGCTGCCGAGGTGGGGGCTGCGCGCCGAGTACTGGATCGAGGGCATCGGCGGGGAGAACTGGACCGAGGACCTCACCGACGCGGGCAGCTATCTGCGGGTCCGCACCGACCAGGTCCGCTTCTACCCGATCGACGCCCCGGAGAACTCCGCGCACGCGGGCGGCGGCGAGTACCGCATGTGGCTCACCGACGGCCGGGAACCGGTCGACCCGCTGCCCCTGGAGGAGATACCGGAGCTGGTCCTGAGCGAAGTCCTGCGCGACGTCGACCTGTTCGTGGGCGTGGCCAGCGTGGGCAACGACCCCACATGGCAGGACGGCGGCCCCGCTGGACGCTTCCGCGAGTACTGGACGGCGTACGGATTCGGGGAGCTCGGGCCGGGTGCGGAGACACGCAGGGACCTGGTCGCCCGCCTGGTGCCGCGGCTCGCGATCGGCGACCGGTGCACGGTCGAGGGACGGTTCCTGCACGTGCGGGGCGAGTTGCACACGTACAAGATCCACCTGGGGTCGGGGAACATCCTGCGGACGCCTGCGGACCAGTACGTCTGCATAGTCCCCTCGGCGTCGGGTGCGGGGGCGCCCGTGAGCGGCACCGGATATCTGCCCTTCGAGGGCGACCGGACGCTGGCGGTCATCCTCAGCAAGGCGATGATGCTGGCCAGGGACGACAAGATCACGGACCCGACGATCCTCAGCCAGCTCTGACGGCGTCGTCCCCGCCCGCACGGGTGGTGTCCGGCTCGGCGACGGAGGCGGACGGCGGGGCGGGCCGGCGGTAACCCAGCGCCTCAGGAGCCGCGCGCCGGTCCCGGTCAGGAGCTGTGCCCCGGCCCCGGTCAGGAGCCGCGCGCCGGCCCCGGTCAGAAGCTGCGCGCGAGTTCCGGTCGCTTGAGGTAGTCGGCGAATCCGACGACGTTGCCCCACGGGTCGGCGATCTCCACGGTCCACCCGGTGGCCACGGAGAACGGCTCGGCGAGCAGCGGTACCCCGGCGGCCGCCAGTGCCTGCCCCTTCGCGCGGGCGTCCCTGACCTCCAGCCAGAGGCGGGGCGAGGGCCACGAGGGCGTGCGCGGGACGATGCCGTCCTCCACGCGCAGCAGCACGCCCGGTGTCTCCTTGCCCACCTTCAGGATGGCGAGCCCGATCTCGTCGAGGCGGAAGGCGACGGGGAACCCGGCCCGCTCGTAGAAGCCGACGGCCTCGCCCAGGTCGCCGACGGGAAACAGGACGTTGTCGAAGCCGAGAAGCTCTGCGGACTGGTCAGCGGACAGGCCGACCGACTGGTTGTCTGACATTCCGTCAGGGTAGGCCGGGGGCGGCCGCACCGGCGCAGGCGCGCCCCCCGGCGCCCAATGTCCCACCGTCGGTACTAGCGGTTGATCGACTGGACCTCCTGGACGGCGACGTCCTGCGTCCCGTCGAAGGTGCCGTCGGGCAGGTCGCCGCCGGCGCCGTCGTTGCCCTCCCAGGTGATCTGCCAGGTGATGGAGGCCTTCATCCGGAACGGTTCGCCGTTCGTGGGCCGCAGGTACCTGATGCCGCACGGCGGGTCCTCCTTAGCGGAGCCCTTCGTGTACGGGGTGCCGATGCTGCCGTCGTCTTCGACCGCGCACTCGCCGTCGGCGGGGAAGGTCTCGGCGTCCGACGTGCCGGGGTCCAGGTGCAGGCTGACGGGCTTGGCGGTGGTCTCGGCCCAGAGGCCCGTGCCGGGCAGCTCGGCGCGGACCTTCACCGGCTCGAACTTCCCCTTGTCCAGCCACACCCACGTCGGCAGGTTCACGGTCGACTTGCCCTCGGGCTTCAGTTCGACCTTGGTGTCGGGGACCTTGACCTTGTTGTAGGCGTAGCCGGCCAGGATCTCCGGGGTGGGCGCGTTCTTGATGTCGGGGATCGTGGCGGCGTCCTGCCAGAACAGGTTCGTCTCGCACTGCCGGGCCTCGAAGGTGTCCTCGACGTCGGGGTTCATGACCCCGCGCCAGAACTTGCCGTCCTTGCCCAGGTTGAAGTTCTTGTAGCCCTTGGCGCCGTCGGACTGTTCCTTGCCCTTTTCGTAGTGGTCCACCATGAGCTGTTCGCCCCAGCTGAGCGAGGGCGTCACATGGACCAGGTCGCCGCCCTTCTTGAGCTTCTCGACGCTGTCCTTCAACTCCTCGGGCGATGCCACGGGTTCGTACCAGCAGGAGGGCGGCTTCCAGTTCGGGTCGACCGCCACGATGGGCTTGTTCGACGAACCGCCCTTGCCGCCGCTGACCTGCCGCACAGTGACGCTGGTGCCGACGCCCGCCGTGAGCGAGTTGCCGGAAGCGCCGCCGGACGGTCCGCCGGGCCGTCCTGCGGGCGGGTGGTCCGCGTCCTCACCGAACGCGTACGCCGTCGCCGGGCAGGCGCCGAGCGCAAGAGCCGCCGTGACCAGCAGCGGGACAGACCGCTTCAGCGCCCCCGTCACTTGTCGCACCCCCCGCGCTCCGTCTCCAGGGAAACGGTGCTCCACACCCCTTCGGGCGTCTTCTTCAGAGTGGTGCGGTACTGGAGGACGGGGTTCACGTCGTCGGGTGTGCCCGTCCGCTTCTTCGTCTTGCGGTCCTCGGTGTAGCCCTTGCTCTCGTCCACGCAGTAGAAGAGCACGCCACCGGCGTCGGAGAGGCTCACCTGCGGGTTGAACACCCTCGCGGCGCCGACCAGCGTGTGGTTGTTGTCCACGTACCCCTTGATGTACGTCCTGGAGGACTTCAGGGCCTGCTGCGTGGTGTAGAAGCTCACCGCTCCGGCCTGCGGGTCGGCGTCGATGACGGCCGCGTACTCCGCCTTCAGGCGTTCCCTGCCGTCGTCCAGGATCGCCTGCTTCTTCGGGTCGCTGTTGTGCCACCCCACGAAGTCGGCCTTGAACGAGCCCGGCAGCTTCACCTCGGGCCGCTCGGCACCGTCCGGCCGGGCGCTCGGCGACGCCTTGGGCTGCCGGCCGCCGTCGGCCCCCTCGATCTTGTCGGAGGCCCCGCCGTCACCTCCTCCCGAACCACACGCGGTCAACAGCAGGGCTGCGGACACGGTCAGCGCGGCCGTCACGAGACGGGTGGGCCGGTTCACTCTGGACTCCTGATGATCGAATTCTGGATGTGGACGTCCGAGGAGACGCAAGAGGCGGAAGTTGCTTTGTGTGAACTCACGCTATCCGGGGGGCCGGTGGCAGCGCCAAGCCCGTTTCGCCTTGTCCGGGCGGGGTGTTGCGGGATTTGTGCGGACAAAAAAGGGCGGCAATCAGAGCGGGATGTGAGCTACGACATCGCCGCCCCCGCCGCCCCGCCGTCACCTCTTCACCCTGTTCACCATCGCGAGCCGAAACGCGACCGGGCCCCGCTCCCAGAAGGAGCGGGGCCCGGTCGGACCAGAAACGGTGCGAGATCAGTAGCGGCGCGTGATCAGCGCGCGCTTGACCTCCTGGATCGCCTTCGTGACCTCGATGCCGCGCGGGCACGCGTCCGTGCAGTTGAACGTCGTGCGGCAGCGCCACACGCCGTCCTTGTCGTTCAGGATCTCGAGGCGCTGCTCGCCCGCCTCGTCACGCGAGTCGAAGATGAAGCGGTGGGCGTTCACGATCGCCGCGGGGCCGAAGTACTGGCCGTCGTTCCAGAACACCGGGCACGACGACGTGCAGGCCGCGCAGAGGATGCACTTCGTCGTGTCGTCGAAGCGCTCGCGGTCCTCGGCGGACTGCAGACGCTCGCGCGTCGGCTCGTTGCCCTTCGTGACGAGGAAGGGCATCACGTCGCGGTACGCCTGGAAGAACGGGTCCATGTCGACGACCAGGTCCTTCAGGACCGTCAGACCCTTGATGGGCTCGACCGTGATCGGCTTGCCCGGGTTGATGTCCTTGATCAGGGTCTTGCAGGCGAGACGGTTCTTGCCGTTGATCCGCATGGCGTCCGAGCCGCAGATGCCGTGCGCGCAGGAGCGGCGGAACGTCAGCGTGCCGTCCAGGTCCCACTTGACCTTGTGGAGGGCGTCGAGGACACGCTCCTTGGGGTCGATCTCCAGCTGGAAGTCTTCCCAGGTGGCGTCCGCGGAGACCTCGGGGTTGAAACGGCGGACGCGCAGGGTGATCGTGATGTACGGGGAGTCGGCGAAGCCCGCCTCGGGCTTGGCGTCTTCCTTGTCGAGGGTCGGGGTAGCCATCAGTACTTACGCTCCATCGGCTGGTAGCGGGTCTGGACGACCGGCTTGTAGTCGAGACGGATCGTCTCCGTGCCGTCGTCGCCGACCTCGCGGTACGCCATGGTGTGGCGCATGAAGTTGACGTCGTCGCGGTTCGGGAAGTCCTCGCGGTAGTGACCGCCGCGGGATTCCTTGCGGGCGAGCGCGGACTGCGCCATGACCTCGGCGAGGTCGAGCAGGTTGCCCAGCTCGATGGCCTCCAGGAGGTCGGTGTTGAACCGCTTGCCCTTGTCCTGGATCGAGACGTTGAGGTAGCGCTCGCGGAGCTCCGCGATCTTCTCCACCGCCGTCTTGATCGTCTGCTCGGTGCGGAACACCATGACGTTGGCGTCCATGGTCTCCTGCAGCTCCTTGCGGAGCTCGGCGACCCGCTCGGTGCCCGTGGCGTCGCGCAGCCGCTCGACCTGGGAGACGACCAGCTCCTCCGGGTTCTCCGGGAGCTCGACGAAGTCGTTCTTCGCGGCGTACTCGGCGGCGGCGATGCCCGCGCGCTTGCCGAAGACGTTGATGTCGAGGAGCGAGTTGGTGCCGAGGCGGTTGGCGCCGTGCACGGAGACGCAGGCGACCTCGCCCGCGGCGTACAGACCCGGGACGACCGTGGTGTTGTCCGCGAGGACCTCACCCTCGACGTTCGTCGGGATGCCGCCCATGGCGTAGTGCGCGGTCGGCTGGATCGGGATCGGGTCCGTGTAGGGCTCGATGCCGAGGTAGGTGCGCGCGAACTCCGTGATGTCCGGGAGCTTCGCGTCCAGCTGCTCCGGCGGGAGGTGCGTGAGGTCGAGGTAGACGTGGTCGCCCTCGGGACCGCAGCCGCGGCCCTCACGGATCTCCGTGTAGATGGAGCGCGAGACGACGTCACGGGACGCGAGGTCCTTCATGACCGGCGCGTACTTCTCCATGAAGCGCTCGCCGTCCTTGTTGCGGAGGATGCCGCCCTCACCGCGGGCGCCCTCCGTCAGCAGGATGCCCATGCGCCAGATGCCGGTCGGGTGGAACTGGAAGAACTCCATGTCCTCCAGCGGGATCCCGCGCCGGTAGCAGGCCGCCTGGCCGTCACCGGTGAGCGTGTGCGCGTTCGACGTCACCTTGAAGAACTTGCCGGTGCCGCCGGACGCGTAGATCACGGACTTGGCCTGGAAGACGTGGATCTCGCCGGTGGCCAGTTCGTACGCGACGACGCCCGCGCTCTTCTTGACTCCGTCGACCTCGACGATGAGCTGGTCGAGGACGTAGAACTCGTTGAAGAACTCCACACCCTCCTTGACGCAGTTCTGGTAGAGCGTCTGGAGGATCATGTGGCCGGTGCGGTCCGCGGCGTAGCAGGAGCGGCGCACGGCGGCCTCGCCGTGGTTACGGGTGTGGCCGCCGAAGCGGCGCTGGTCGATGGTGCCGTCCGGGGTGCGGTTGAACGGCAGGCCCATCTTCTCCAGGTCGAGGACCGCGTCGATGGCCTCCTTCGCCAGGATCTCGGCGGCGTCCTGGTCGACCAGGTAGTCGCCGCCCTTGATCGTGTCGAAGGTGTGCCACTCCCAGTTGTCCTCCTCCACGTTGGCGAGCGCGGCGGCCATGCCGCCCTGCGCGGCGCCCGTGTGGGAACGCGTGGGGTAGAGCTTGGTGAGCACGGCGGTGCGGCTGCGCTTCGTCGCCTCGATGGCGGCGCGCATGCCGGCGCCGCCCGCGCCGACGATGACGGTGTCGTACTTGTGAATCTTCACGGAAGTCGCCTCGGCTTTAGCGGATGTTCGGGTCGAAGGTGAAGATCACCAGCGTGCCCAGAAGGATGGTGAACACCGTGGCGGTGTACAGCAGGCCCTTGAGCCACAGACGCGTGTTCGGGCGCTCCGCGTAGTCGTTGATGACCGTGCGCAGGCCGTTGGCGCCGTGCAGCATCGCGAGCCACAGCATCAGCAGGTCCCAGACCTGCCAGAACGGCGAGGCCCAGCGGCCGGCGACGAACGCGAAGCCGATCTTCGAGACACCGCCGTCGAGCACCAGCTGGATCAGCAGGTGGCCGAGGACGAGGACGACCAGGACGACGCCGGACAGACGCATGAAGAGCCATGCGGCCATCTCGAAGTTGCCGCGGGTCGAGCGCGGGGTCTTGCCGGTGCGCTTGCGGGGCGCCTCGATGACCGGTGCGGGGTTGTCGACGTCGTAGAGCGAGGCGCCCTCGACGGGGCCCACTCCGGACGTCGCGGACTTGTCGAGCGTGGTGTCAGCAGACATGTCTGGCGTCAGCTCCCGAAGACTTCGCGGACGGCGTGGCCGAGGACGGGGTAGAGCGCCCCCACCATCAGGACGAGCCAGATGCCGACGACGGTCCAGAGCATCTGCTTCTGGTAACGGGGACCCTTCGACCAGAAGTCGACGGCGATGACGCGCAGGCCGTTGAGGGCGTGGAAGAGGATGGCGGCGACCAGGCCGTACTCAAGGAGTGCGACGATCGGCGTCTTGTAGGTGCTGACGACATCGTCGTACGCCTCCGGGGAGACGCGGACGAGAGCGGTGTCGAGCACATGCACGAACAGGAAGAAGAAGATGAGGACGCCGGTGACTCGATGAGCCACCCAGGACCACATTCCTTCCCGGCCGCGGTACAGCGTTCCAGCCGGCACGGAAGTTCCTCCGGGAGCGGGGGTTGGGGCCGGCCGGCTTCGGCGTCGGACGAGCCCGGCCGGGTACGGTCCACCGGCCGCCCGTCATCGTATCGACGAGTTGTCGGTAGCCCTGCCCCGGGTCCGCAGGTGTGATCAAACAGGCAATCAAACAGGCACGTACGGGCTATCGGGGCGCGTTTGCGGGCGACTCTCCCGGGCGGCGTGTCGGACGGCGTGTCCTGCGGGTGTTTCCCGGGCCGGGCCCAGGGCGAGGCGGGCCAGCCGGCCGCGCGCGAGACGCCGCATTTCCTCGGCGGCGAGGGCGCGCTCGTCCTCCGGATCGTTGCCGAGGCGTGACCGGATGCCGGCGAGCAGGTGGTCGAGGGCCTCGTCCGGGGCGATGTCGTCGAGGCAGATGACGAAGGTGTGGCCGAAGCGGCTCTCGTACGCGGCGTGGGCGGCGCGCAGGGCGGTGTGGGCGGCCGCGGAAGTGGCGGGCGGCACGCTCTGGCGCGGGACGGCGGGATCGAGGGGCTCGCAGGCCAGGGCCTCGGTGAGGTCGGCGTGCGACAGGTCGTACGCCGCCTCGTCGGACGCCGCGAGCAGCGCGTCCACGTCGGGGTAGGGACGGTGGGCGGCGACCCGGCGGGCCCAGCGCCGACTGCCGCAGCAGGTGAGGAGCGCGGCCTCGGCGGCGGTCGGAGTGGCGGAGTTGAGCTCGTCGAGCCGGGTCGGCTGGTGCGGGGGCAGCGTGCGCTCCTGGGCAGGGGGCGGCAGGGGAGGGCGTGGGGGTGACGTAACGCTATCGAGACATGCGGAGAGGTGTCCGAAGGATGAGCGAATTTCACCCGAATAGGAGAGTTTCGCTTCACAGTGTGGACGAGCCGGGTGTGAGAACGCGTCGTAGCGTGGATCTATGGCTCTGGTTCTGACGCTGATTTCAGGTACGGCACCGAGGACATCGCCGCCGGAGGCACCACGGGGTGCGAGGGCGGCGCCGCGAGGTGCCCGGTGAGGCGCGGGCCGATAGCCGCGGCGGGCGGCGCGGCGGTCGCCGGAGCCGTCGTGCTGACCGTGGCGGTCTGGCCCGGCGGCGACGGCGGGAAGGCGGCCGACCGGCCTGCGGGCGGCAAGTCCGCCCCGTCCGTCGCTCCGAGCCCCAGCAAGAGCTACGAGCTCTCCAAGGCCCCCGCCACCATCCCCGCCGTGCGCGAGCACACCGCGGCCCGCGGCCCCGGCTGGCGCCCCGCCGAGAACAAGGGCCGTGTCGTCATACGGGACGACGGCCTGGCCGACGAGGGGCGGCTGCTCGCCGGTGAGCTGAAGCTGCGGTACGGGGGAGACGCGCGGCCCGGGAAGGGCGACGTGGAGCTGGCGCTCACGGACGGCGCCAAGGACGGGGCGAAGGACGCGTCGAAGGCGGGCGGCCCCGAGTCGTACACCCTCTCCGTCAAGGGGGAGCAGGTCCGGATCGCCGCGCCCGCCGAGGCCGGCGTCTTCTACGGGACCCGCACCCTCAAGCAGGAGGTGAGCGGCGGCAGGACCGCTCCCGAGGGCGTCGTGCGGGACCGGCCGGCCAAGCCGCAGCGCGGCTTCATGCTCGACATCGCCCGCAAGCACTTCGACGTGGAGTGGATCGAGGACCGCATACGCGAGCTCGGCGACCTCAAGTACAACCAGCTCGGCCTGCACTTCTCCGACGACCAGGCGTTCCGCATCGAGTCGGACTCGCACCCGGAGATCGTCTCCTCCGACCACCTCACCAAGGACCAGGTCCGGCGCATCCTGAAGCTGGCGGCGAGCCGGCACATCACCGTCGTGCCCGAGATCGACTCGCCAGGACACCTCGGCGCGGTCATCCGCGAGCACCCCTCCCTGCAGCTCCGCAACGCCCGCGGCGGCGCCACACGCGGCGCCGTCGACATCTCGAAGCCGGCGGCGGCGAAGATCGTCGACGAGTTGCTCGAGGAGTACGCGGAGCTGTTCCCCGGCGCGTACTGGCACCTCGGAGCCGATGAGTACCAGGCCCTCACGGTCAAGGACCCCGAGGCCTCCTATCCGCAGCTGGCCGCCGCCGCCCGCGAGCGCTACGGCCCCGGCGGCCGTGTGCAGGACCTGGCGACGGGCTGGCTGAACGACCGGGCCGACACCGTGCGCAAGCACGAGAAGAAGCCGAAGGCCTGGAACGACGGCTTCTTCCGGGGCGGCACTGCGGAGGCCGCCGCCGACCTGGAGGTCGCCTACTGGACGGGCAAGGAGATCGGCGCGCGCGAGCCCGACGAGTATCTGAAGGCCGGCCGCAAACTCGTCAACTACAACGACGAGTACCTCTACTACGTCCTCGGGCAGCCGAACGCCTTCCGCTACCCGACCGGGCAGCGGATCTACGAGGACTGGACCCCGCTGGTCGTCCGCGGCACGCGGCCGGTGAGCGAGAAGTACGACGACCAGATCCTCGGCGGCTCGTTCGCGGTGTGGGGCGACCTCGCGGGGGCGCAGAGCCAGGAGCAGGTCGCCCAGGGCATCCGCATGCCCCTGCGGGCCACCGTGCAGAAGCTCTGGGACCCCAGGAAACCCACCATGACCTGGTCCGACTTCGTGAAACTCGCCGATACGGTCGGTTAGCGACAAAATTGCGGTACGGAGCGGGCGGAACGCGTGGGGGGACGGGCATGGGCTACTGGGGGTACTACGTCGTCGGCAGGAGTGAGCGGCCGCTCGCGGAGCTCGCGGTGTTCTCGACGGGGGACGGCCTGCGGGACGAACTGACCCTCCTCGACCGGCGGCCCGACGGCTGGCAGGTGTGGGAGGTGCCGGGCGGTGACGGCGCGCGTGACGTCGGGAACATGAACACGCTGGCCCGGGAGACGGGCGCGCCCGCCCTCTTCGGTTACGTGATGGACAGCGCCTGCGTGATCGTCGAGGCGGCGGCGCCCGAGAGCGGCGCGTGGACCACGTGCCTGGCGCGGCGCGCGATGGCCGGATACCTCGGCGACAGCGAACTGACCGTGGAGGACTACTTCCTGGAGCCGCGCGACGCCGCGCACCGAGCCGTCGCCTGGGCCGCGGAATCGGGCAGGACGGTGCCCGCCGGTCCGCTGTTCGACGTACTGAACGCGAAGGCGGAACCCTCCGCGGAGCAGCTCTTCTTCCGCTTCCTCGACAGACTGGGTGTGGTCCCCCAGTGACGTTCCCGGGGCGGTGCACGCAGTAAGGGGCAGTGCAGGGTCCGTGACGGGGGAGACGTACAGCATGAGCCTGGTGGAGCTGATCGCTCAGGCCGACGAGAGAGGCCTGGCGGCGAGTGGGCTCGCCTGCCTGGACCGGTGTGTTCCGGTGCTCGGCGGGGACGACGACCTGCTGCGCCCGCTGTGGGCGAGGCTCGCCGACGGCGGCGACTGGGGCGGGCCGCTGGCCGACGCGCGCTCGGCGCTCGACGCCGCGGGCGGCCCGGCGGGGCAGGTGGGCACGTCCGGCGAGGCGGCCGCGCTCGCCCGGCGCATGCTCGACGCGGTGCCGCGGGCGCACTCGGGGGCCGATCTCCGGGAGTGGGCCGACGGCTGCTCCGTCGCCGCGCTCCAGGTCCACCGCCTGCTGGACACCGAGCCCACCGGCACCGGCTCGGTGGCGGCGCGCCGCGAGGGCCGCACGGACGGCATGTCCCCGCTGGTCGCGGCCGAACTCCGCCGCCAGATACGCATCCTGGAGCTTCTCGCCAACAAGGGCGCGGGCCCCGCGGGCGGCCTGCGCCAGGCGCTCGACGTCTCCACGGAGGGCCGCCGGGTGCTGCGGGCGGTGGTGTCGCGCCGGGCGCGGGGGCCGCGCCGAGGACTGTGATCGGCCCCGCTCGGATCTTCTGCTCCGGTGGCTTGGCCGCGGCCGCCGGGAAGGCTGACGGTCTTGTCGCTGACGCGGACACCGGCGGCCGGGGCCGGGCCCGACGAGACGGCGAACAGAGTGGCTGCCGCCGCTCCGACCACGGCGGGCGGAGCCCCGGAGAGGTGGCTGGTGGTGACTCTCCCCAAAACCCTTGCCGCGCAGCTAACCTGACGAGCCATCATTCGCAGACTTGGCCGTGCCGGCCGCGGAGAGGCCCGTGCCTGACGAACTCGGATTCGACGAGCTGCTGGACGACGACGGCTTGATCGCCCGGCTGCTCGGGAAAACCGCGGCCGGGCGGAAACGGGACCTGCTCTACGGCCCCGACCTCCCCGTCGTCCTTCTCGTCGGCGGCCCCGGCATGGGCAAAGGGCGCCTGTTGCGGTGCATCAGGCGGCAGTTCGGGCCGCGGGTCCCCGTCGCGCATCTGGACTGCGCCCTGACCGAGTACCGGGAGCAGGCCGAGGAGCGGCCCGGCAGCCGTTCGGAAGTGACCGAGGTGCTGCGCAAGATCGCCCTGCAGTACGGCGACTGGAGCGGCGACGGCGGCGGGATCACCGTGCCGCGGCTGTACGCGGGCCTCGCCGCCGTGGCGGCCAGCGACCGGCTCGCCCGGGCGGCGCCGCTGGTGGACGAGGTGAGCCGCCTCGACGGGATCCTGCCGCCCGGCTCCTTCTGGCGCGGTGTGCTGAAGGGCACGGCCAGGAACTACCTGGGATATCTGGCGGGGCTCGTCACCAGCCCGCTGGCCGGCCCCTTCCTCAACGCCCTGCTCGACGGGCTGTTCGCCCGCGCCTCGACGGAGGGCAGGGCCGTCCTCACGGCCTGCTACGGCGAATATCCGGGCGCCGGCGGGGGCGCGCAGGCCGGGCTGCGCGCGCTGGGCGAGGACTTCCAGCAGGGCGGCGAGGCCCGGCGGATCGCCGAGGGCTTCCTGTTCCGGGCGTTGCGGCAGGACATCGACGCCGCCTATCACGGGGTGCGCGGGCGCATGTCGCGGGTGGGGCGGCCCGCCCTGCTCCTCGACCACGCGGACGGCGCCCTCGGCCGATGGCTGGTGAAACCGGCCCTGGAGGACCGGGAGCGGGGGCACCACGACCGCCTGGTGATCTTCGCGACGGCCCGGCGCGAGGACGGCGGCCGCTTCCTCCACCGGGCGGGCAGCAGCCACGACGGCATGGTCAGCTGGCAGCCCTTCACGGGCGTCCTGCCCGAGTGGCGCCGCCCGCCGGGCGGAGTCCCCGACCACGCGCCGCTGTGGCGCGGCGTCCTCCTCGTCCGCATGCCCGTGCTCACCCGCGACCGGCAGAAGGACGAGCTCAGCCGGTTGCGGGGCAGCAACGAGCAGCCGGACAACGCGGTCCGGCTCCGTATCCACAGCGGTGTGCACCGGCTGAGCGGGGGCCGCCCGCTGTTCGTGACCCGGCTCGGTCAGGCGACCGCGGCGGCGGTGTCGACGGCCTTCCCGACGCCGGAGGAGTGCACCGACTGGGCGCTCCTCGACGCCCGGGTGCCCGCGGCCGAGGACGAGCACGGCCGCCCCGTCGCCGACCGCCCGGTGGCCGACGTACTCATCGACGAACTCGTCGTACGCCAGCGCCCCGAGGAACTGCCGCCGGAGCACCGCGGCCACTGGCTCGACCTGCTCACCCACCTGTCGGTCGCGCACGACGTGGAGTGCGCCCAGACCCTGATGCGCGCGGTGCAGGAGGGGCGGACCGAGCAGCTCAACGCCTACCGCATCGTCGAACTCCTGGAGGACACCGGCTGGCCCCGCTGCCCCCGGCACTTCATCGGCGACCTCGGCCTGCGCCGCCTGCTGACGCGCCGCCTTTACCGGCTGCGCCCCGGCGGCGCCGCCTGGCACGCCGACCACGCGCTGCTGCAGGGCCACTACCGGGACCTCGGCGACCGCCACCCCGACCCGCTGTTCGTCACCGCCGGCGCGCACCGGATGCACCACCTCCTCGCCTCCGACGGCGCGGACCTCGTCACCCGCTATCTGGCCGACGCCTTCCACACCCGGCCCGCCGACGAGTGGTGCGAGGAACTGCTCGCCATCGCGGACGCCGCGCTGATCGGCGCCGACGACGACCGGTACGCCCGGGCCCTCGGCGAGACCCATGTGCACGGCGACACCCTGCGGCGCCGGATCGACCGGCTGCTGCACGCGGTGTGGCTGACCGAGGACCGCACGCGGCCCCTGGAGGAGATCGTGCCCGGCGTCCTGCGCGGGCCCCTGCGGGAGCTCAGCGAGGAGCTGGCGAAGACCGCCGACGAGGCGGTGCGCGACCAGGGGCCCGAGGGCGCCGACGTGGCCAGGGCGGCGGAGGGGGCCGCGCTCCTCATCCGGATGGCCCGCGACTGGGGGGACCGGGCCGAGGACAAGCAGCCGCTGAAGCGGTGCGTGTGCACGGAGCACATCGGGTTCGGCTGACGTGACGGGACGCAAGGGGAGGGCAGCGGTGAGACAGTTCGGAAACTGGCTGTACAACACGTTCCTGGCCAACTGGACGCGCAGGATCCTTACGCTGGCCGGCGTCGCGGCCGCCGCCGCGCTCCTGTACTGGCTGCTGCCGCCGATCGGCGAACCCGAGAACTGCGCCAAGGGCGTCGAGCGCCACGGCGGCGAGTGCATCGGCGTCAACGGCACGGGATACGCCTTCGGCACGCCGGAGATCGACGCCGTGGCCCGGGCCATCGCCAAGGAGAACGAGGAGTTCGTCGGCGACAAGCCGCACGTCACCGTCGCGCTCATGCTGCCGCTCCAGCCCGACCTCGCCGCTGAGCGCGTACAGCTCCGCAGCGAGGTGCAGGGCGCCTACCTGGCCCAGTACCGGGCCAACCGCGACGAGACCACCCCGCTGCTGCGCCTCGTCCTCGCCAACCCCGGTGACGGATACGCCCAGCAGGAGAGGGTCGTCGACCAGCTGGCGGCCATGGCGGCCGACAAGCGCGACAACCTCCGTGCCGTCACCGGCTTCAACCTCAGCCTGGAGGCGACGAAGAAGGCCATCGCGCGTCTGACCAACGAGCTGCACATCCCCGTCCTCGCCGCCCGCGTCAGCGCCGACGAGCTCGCCAACCCCGAGAACAGCACCGGCAAGGACCCCTATCCCGGCCTCGCCCGCATCATCCCGACCAACCGCCAGCAGGCCGACGCGCTGGCCAGCTTCCACGGCAGGCTCAAGGACGAGGAGACCGTCCTGGTCAGGGACAAACGCCCGCACGACATCTACAACGACTCGCTCGCCGCGGCCTTCAGCCGCGACGAGGACGGGCGGCCGGGACCCAAGGAGCAGCCCTTCGAGTCCCCCTCGATCACCGACCCGGGGGACACGGGGAACGACTTCACCCTCATCGCCCAGAACATCTGCCAGTCCACCGCACGGTACGTCTACTTCGCGGGCCGCCCAGTGCACCTGCGGCTCTTCGCCCTGAAGCTGGCGGACGTGCAGTGCGAGGGGAAGAAGTACACGATCGTCAGCGGATCGGGCGCGGCCACGCTCAACCGGTACATGAAGGACGACGACTGGGACCGGCTGCGCGGCGGCGGGAAGGAACCCGTCATCAAGGTGCAGTACGCGGCTCCGGGCCACCCCGACGCCTGGGACCGGGAACTGAGGAAACAGGGCGGGGCCAAGGAGCGGAAGGCCCATCTCACCGAGCCCCGGGCGGAGCTGGAAGCGCTGCGCGCGCTGGTCCGGCGCGGGCGCGCCGGGGACATCGGCGAGGTCCGCCTGGAGGACTCCCGCACCATGCTGGTGCACGACGGCGTACGCACCATCGCCAAGGCCGTGGTGCTGGCGAACGCCCAGACCGAGGGCACGGTGTCGCCGCTGAAACGGGTCGCCGACATGTGGCAGCGCCTCGAAGCCGTCAACCGCGTCCGCGGGACCAGCGGCTGGATCTGTCTGACCAACGCGGGCAACGCCTACAACAAGCCGGTGGCCGTGGTGGAGCTGGACCCGCGCACCGAAAGGCTGGAGTTCGTCGGCATCGGCTGGCCCAAGGGCAAGCCGCAGCCCGAGGGGTGCAGGGTGCCCAGCGAAACGTGAGGCGCCGCCCCCCGGCCTGCCCGGGGAGCGGCACCACGCGTCGAATGCCGGACCGCTACGGCGTCAGTGCCTGGCCCAGCTTGGCGCCGGCCGGGGTCCCCAGCAACGTACGCCCGTAATAGACGCCGCTCCCGCCGGGGACGCCCGAAGCGGTGCTGTCCAGCTGGAGGATCGTGCCGTCGCCGGAGTCCTCGCCCTCGGCGCCGATGGCCAGGTCGGCGCGGCCGGAGCCGGACAGGTCGGCCAGCGTCACCGAGGTGCCGAGCCGGTCGCCCGTCTCCGTGGACCCCGGCACGTCGGGCTCGTCCTGCGAGAAGGCCTTCGCGCCCGTGCCGGTGAGGCCGGACGCGGAGCCCTTGAGGAGGAGCGAGGTGCCCGCGTCCTTGCGGTTGGTGCCGGCGCGGGTGATGTCCTCGCCGGGCGCGCCGGTGAGGACGTCCGCGTAACCGTCGGCGTTGTAGTCGCCCGCCGCGACCGACCAGCCCATCGCGTCGCCCGCCTCGGCCGCGCCGACGACGCCGGACGTCGCCTGGTGGACCGTCTTCATGCCGGTCGTCGTGAAGCCCGTCGACGTGCCGGGGACCACCGTGACCTGGCCGCCCGCGTGGGCGCCCGACTCGGAGGTGTACGGCTGGCCGATGACCAGGTCGTCGTAGCCGTTGCCGTTGACGTCGCCCACGGCGACCGAGCGACCACCGGGCACGGAGAGCACGCCGACCCGGCTCAGCCCCGACCTGCCGCCCCTGAACCAGGCGACCTTGCCCTTGCCCGCCTGGTCGCGGTAGGTCAGCGCCACGTCCGCGTAACCGTCGCGGTTGAAGTCGCCGGACGCGGCGTCGGGGTAGGCGATCGCGGTGTCGCCCGGGGTGAGGCTGCCGCCCGAGGCGTGGTCGGCGTCGAGCCGGGCGGCCCACGAGCCGCCGGTGCCGGTCGCCGCGGCGAAGACGTCCGCCTTGCCGTCGGCGTTGAAGTCGCCGGACGCGACCGCCGCGCCGAACCGGGCGCCGGGGTAGTGGAAGTCGGCGGAGAGCTGCATGTCCGTGCCGGACGTGAACTTCGGGCCGTACAGCATCGTGACCGCGCCGCGGTCCTTGTGGCCCGACGAGTCGTCCTCGCCGGGGGCGCCGATGACGAGGTCCGCGTGACCGTCGCCGTTCAGATCGCCCCACGCCGTGGCCGCGCCCCAGTCGTCGCCGGCCTCGGAGTTGCCGGGGACACCGGGACTGGTCTGCGTCAGCGAGATCTTCGACGCGCCCACCGGGCCGTCCACGCCGCCGGGCACGACCGTCACGCGGCCGCGGTTCGACGACGCCTTCGGGGTGCCGGCGATCAGGTCCGTGATGCCGTCGCGGTTGTAGTCGCCCGTCGGTACGGCGGAGTTGCGGCCCGCGCTGCCCGCGTACCGGCGTATCTCACCGAGCTTGGCGTACAGGTTCTTGCCGGGGCAGGCGGTCGTGGCGCCGTCGCGGTGGCCCGAGATGGCGTTGAGCGAGGCCCGCTCGTCCTTCTTCCACACGCCGGTGTCCTCGGACGCGGTCAGCGTGACCTTGCCGGCCGGGTCGCCCGCGTACTGGCCGAGCTTCCAGGCCGCCACGCGCGCCACCGACTCCAGGGCGGCGCGGGTCGGCCGGCCCGCGGCCCTGCCCGTCGCCGGGTCGCCCTCGAAGTCGCCGAGGACAGCGATGCCCGTCGAGTCGCCGTCGAAGCCGACGGTGTGGGCGCCGCGGACGGGCACGTCGATGCCACCGCCGCGGCCCTCGAATATCTGCCCGCACTTGTCCACGAGGAAGTTGTAGCCGAGGTCGTTCTGGCCCTCGGTCTCCACCTGGTACGTCATGAGGCCGCGCACCAGCGACGCGGACTCGGCGCAGCTGTAGTCGTTCGTGCCGGCCGTGTGGTGGACGAAGACGGCCTTGACCTTGTCGATGTACTCCGGCGGGTCCGTGACGGCGGACTCGTCGGCGCCCCAGGCCGCCCGGCTGATCACGGGCGGCCGGGTGACCGTGGACGGCGGGGGTGTCGGCCCGGCGGCGGGGGCGCGGGTGTCGGCGTCGGCCGCGAAGGCGGCGGGGGTCATCGCGGTGGCGGTGCCCTTCGCCGCGGTGCCGCCGCCGAGTGACGGGTTCCGCGCCTCCTTGGGCGTCACGCCCGGGTCCACGAGGTTGACCTCAAGCCCCTTGGGCAGTCCGGCACTCGACGAACCGTCGGCCGCGACGACGCGGGCCTCCACGCCGTCCGACGGGCCGACCCAGAGCGGGTCGGACGCGACCCGCGCGCCCGCCTTGCTCCTTTGCGGAGGATGCGGCTCCAGATCGAGCGACCGCCAGCCGCTCCACACGCCGGACCCGATGGCGCGCGTGCGCACCTGCGCCGTGCCCGCCGGCTCCTTGGCGGCACCGCTCCAGGAGACGCCGAGGAGCGAGAACTGCTCGGTCGACGTGCGCGGCAGTGCGCGCTTCGTCGCGCCGTCGGCCGTCAGCGCCAGGTCGTGCACGCTCGCCGGGCGCTCGGCACGCGGATCGGCCCCGGGGCCCTCCCCGTTGCTCGGGCCGGCCGTCGCGTACGTCACCGCACCTGCGCCGCCCAGCACGACGGCCCCGATCGTCAGCCACGCCCTGCGCTTGTGACTCAGCGGCCTGTACGCATGGGTGGTACGGGCCTTTTCACGCGGTTTGCGCGGGATCAATTGCCCCACTCCTCAACGAATTTCAGGTGAACCAAGTCCGTACGACCGGCGGAGGGGCCAAAGGGTTGTAGCGGGGCGGGTGATTTGTCGCGTGATGTATCCCGCATGCGGAGGGTGTGACATCGGGGCGGGCGGGCGCGCTGGGGGATGTGACAGTTGTGACATGGGGACATGGGTGGGGGATCGGGTGGGAGAACGCATGGCGGGCCGTGCCGGGACCGGCGGACGGTGGGTGCGGGGTGCCGCGCTCTGCGTCGCGGTGGGCGCGGTCGCGGGCGGGCTCACGTCCTGCGGCACGGAACGCGAAGTGACGTACTCCGGAGGCACCTTGGAGGACGTCGTGCCCGCCGACGAGGCACGCGGCAAGGAGCTCTCCGGCGAGGCCATGAAGCTGCTCCGCGACGCGGAATCGGTGCGCATCGCCGTCGACATGCCCACCCCGCGGGGCCGTCAGAAGGTGTCGCTGCACATGGACCGCGACAACAACTGCACGGGCTCCTTCGACGCGGGCCCGATGCAGCGCGGCGACCTCATCATGATCGGGGGCGGCTCGACCTACGTCCGCTTCAGCGACGAGTCGCTGCAGGCGATCCGTGAGATGGCGGCGAGCCGGGGTCCCGAGACCGCGGCGCGCGTCCAGGAGCGGACGGCGCTGGCGCGCGGAAAGTACCTGAAGATACCGACGGGCGCCGCCGCCGGCCCCTCGATGCCGGTGAACAGCTGCGACCTCGACAAGATCACCAGCGCGATGCCCGGCAGCCCCGGCCCGGACGACGTCGTCAAGGCACAGCCGAAGACCCGGCGTTACGGCGAGGACGTCACCCCGCTCGTCGAGCACGAGGACGACAGCGAGACGGCCGTGTACGTGGCCGCGGAAGGCAAGCCGTACCTCCTCGGCCTGGAGGCGGAGAAGGACGGCGGGACGATGCGGATGCGGCTGTCCGAGTACGGCGAGCCGGTCGCGGCGGTGGCCCCGGCGCCGGGGCAGACGATCGACATCTCGGAGATCGGTCCCGGGGGCGGCGGAGGCCTCTTCGAGGTGTGAGGTCTCCGGCAGGTGGCCGTCCGCCGACGCGCTGTGACATTTCCGCGCCCGGCGACGCTGGTGACCGTGGAGGCACGGGCGCGGTGCACCGTGCCGAGACGGGCGGATGGGAGCGGGTTGGGCCAGGGTGGGGGACCCCGTCGAGCACAGGCGTACGACGAGGAGCTGGGCAGGGCCGTAGCAGCGGCCCAGGAGGGCGACGAGGCCGCGTTCGCGGTCGCGTACCGCCTTGTCCAGCCAGGACTCGTGGGCTATCTGCGCGGCCTCGTCGGCACGGACGGCGAGACCGCGGAGGACGTCGCCGCCGAGGCGTGGCTGGAGATCGCCAGGGACCTCGGGCGGTTCCGCGGGGACGGGGCGGGTTTCCGCGGCTGGACCGCGACGATCGCCCGGCACCGGGCCTTCGACCATCTGCGCCGCCAGAAAGCGCGGCCGCGCCCCACCGCGCTGGAACAGGACGTGCTCGAACTGCCGGGCCCGCACAGCACGCCGGCGTCCGCCCTGGAGGCGATCTCGACGGAACGGGTGCTCGCCCTGGTCGCCACGCTGCCGCGCGACCAGGCGGAAGCGGTGCTGCTGCGGGTGGTCGTCGGGCTCGACGGCCCGACGGCGGCGCGCGTCCTCGGCAAGCGCCCGGGGGCGGTGCGGACGGCCGCGTACCGGGGGCTGCGGAAGCTGGGGGAGCGGCTCGGGATCGACGGTGCGACGCCCGACGGTGTGACGGATGACGGCTCCGGCACGCTGGGGGAGTCGAGATGAACGCAGACGACGCCGCCGGCCCCGGCGGCAAGCCGCCCCCGCCCCCTTCCCTCACCGCCACACACGAGCTGCTCGAGGCGGCCGTGCGGGCCGGCGCGTACGCCGAGGTCGACACGGACGCGCAGCGCGAGGCGGTCGCGGCGTTCCGGGCGGCCCGCGACGAGGGCGCGCACCGCCGGGCGAGGACCCGTCGCCGCGACGACTGGCGCCCGCGCGAGGACCGCCGGAGCCGGATGTCGCTGCGGGCGGCCGGGGGTGTGGTGCTGGCGGGCGGCCTGCTCGGCGGGGTGGCCCTCGCAGGCGCGGGCACGATCTCCGACCCCCCGCCCCCACACGACCACCCCACCCCGGCCCCGTCGTCCCCCCACTCCCCGACCTCCGAGGGAGGCACCCGCCCCGGGCTCCTCCCCGGCACGGCTGACACCGGTGAGAAGCCGAGGACGAAACCGAAGAGCAAGGACGACAGCACGGAAAGGCCCCCCGCTCCCGGCAGGTCCCGGGACAAGGACAAGGGCAAGCACCCGGGCAAGGACCACACCGAGAAGAGGGACAAGAAGCCCACCACCCCGGACACCGGGACCAAAAAGACCAGCAACCCGAAGGGCAAGCCCCAGGCGGGGGAGAAGCCCGGGGGCAAGGCGAAGGCTGAGGCCGGCCGCAAGGCGAAGTCCGAGGGCGGGCGCAAGGCGAAGGCCAAGGCTGGGGATAAGGCGGAAGCTAAGGCCCGGGGCAAGACGGAAGCCGGGGCCGGGCACAAGGCGATGCCCGGGGCCGGGGGGCGAGGCGGCGCCCGGGGCCGGTCGCAAGGCGGAAACTGAGGCCGGGGGCTAGGCGAACGCCGAGGTTGGGCACAAGGCGAAGCCCGGGGCCGAGGGCGAGGGGAAGCCGCTCGCGGAAGAAGGGTGAGGGCGGGGCAGCGGTACGAGGTGGGCGGGGTGGCTGGTGTTGGGCGTTGGCGGGGGCGACCGTGCCTCGGGTGTGGTCACCCGTGCGTTGTGGCGGACAGCGCGCGTGGTTGCTGATCGCGCCCCGCGAGAAGAACGTGCCCGGCCGGGGCCGCCACCCCCCACAGGAGAGGCCCCGGCCGGCACACGGTACGAACCGCGTGCGGTCCGTACTTCCTTCAGCGCCGCGGGTGCGTTTTCTGTCACACCGCGTTCTGTCACCTGGTAGTTGCACGTTGTACAAACATGGACGTAGGCCTGTCCGAGCCCGTAGCGTGCTGCTTCGCGCCGGGGCCGGGCGCAGATCTCCGAGTGGCAGGATTGAGAGAGTGCTGGGGGACGACGCGGAGCTGACCGCCGCGGTGCTTGCGGCGCAGGACGGGGACGAGACCGCTTTCCGGACTGTGTACCGCGCCGTGCACCCACGGCTGTTGGGATACGTACGCACGCTGGTCGCCGACCCGGACGCCGAGGACGTCGCCTCCGAGGCCTGGCTGCAGATAGCGCGCGACCTCGACCGGTTCAGCGGTGACGCGGACCGGTTCCGGGGCTGGGCGGCGCGCATCGCGCGAAACCGCGCCCTCGATCACATACGCATGCGGGGCCGCCGCCCCGCTGTGGGCGGCGACGAGTCGGAGCTGACCGGCAAGCCGGGCGACGCGGACACCGCGGGCGAGGCGATGGAGTCCCTCGCCACCGGCGACGCGCTCGCCCTGATAGCCCGGCTCCCGCAGGACCAGGCGGAGGCCGTCGTGCTCCGCGTCGTCGTCGGTCTCGACGCGAAGAGCGCCGCGCAGACCCTCGGCAAGCGCCCCGGAGCCGTCCGCACGGCGGCGCACCGGGGCCTCAAGCGCCTCGCCGAGCTGCTCGGTTCGGAGGGCGCGGACCCCAAGGACGCGCTCGACGCCGTACCGCCTCAGAGAGAGCCGCGCGGCTGCGCGGTGACGTCCGCCGGTGTGACGCAATGGCGTTCGCGGACGCAGAAGGACATGTGATGGCCGACGAGCAGCACCAGTGGCTGGACCGCGACGCGGCGGAGCGTTTGCTGCGCGGGGAGCCCCTCGAAGGCATCGGCCCTCACGACCGCGCGGAGGCCGACCGACTGGCCCGGGCGCTCGCCGCGCTGGCCGCGCAGGACGGTGTCGGCGAGGTGGGGCGCGGGACGGAAGCCGTTGCCGGGTCCGTCGCCGGGTCCGGCGCCGAGTCGACCGCAGGGGTCGGCGCGGGGTCCGACATCGTTGCCGGTGAACTTCCGGGCGAGGCCGCGGCGTTGGCCGCGTTCCGGACCGCTCGGGATGCCCGGGCCGCCCAGGACGCCCGCGTCGAGAGCGCGGGGGCCGTACGGGGCGGCGGTTTCAGGACCGCGCCGTACGCGACGGCCGCCCACGAGGCGGCCGCCGGCGAGACCGTACGTCTGGGACGTGCCGGAAACCGTCCCAGCCCCAGCCGCTGGGGCCGCCCCGTCCGGTTCGGGATCGCCGCGGCCCTCGCGGCCTGCATGGCCGGCGGTGTCGCCGTGGCCGCGGGCACGGGCGTGCTGCCCTCGCCGTTCGGTACGCACGGTGACCCGGGCCCCGCCGCCTCCGTGTCGCCGGCCACCACACCGGAGGAGGCGACGGCCTCCCCCTCTCCGTCGGACGACGCGGGTGAGCCGTCCGAGGACGTGGTTCCGGACGCGAGCACGGCGCCCGACGACGAGCCGACGTCACGGGAGCCGGCGTCGACTCCGCCGCCGGAGGCCGAGGCGGGCGGCGCGCACACCGACGTCCCGAGGCAGCCGAGCGGTGACAGGACGCCGCGCGGCGACGAGGCGAGGACGTGGTACCGCAAGGTGGTGACTGCCTGCCGCGCCTACCGCAGCGGTGAGCTCCAGGGAGACAAGCGCCGCCGCCTGGAGGAGGCCGCCAAGGGGCCGGCGCGCGTGGAGGCGTTCTGCGGCCGGATTCTGGGCGGCCCGGGCAGCGGCGGCCACCAAGGCGGCGGCCATCAGGGTGACGGGAACGGCGACGGCGGCGGCCAGGGCGGTGGCGGCCACCAGGGTGGTGGCGGCGGAGAGAACGGCGACGGAGAGAACGGTTCGGGCGGCGACGAGGACGGCGGCTCGGGCGGTGACACCGGGGGCGTCCCGGTCCCGCCCCCCATGTCCACGCCCTCAGCCCCTCACCAGACCCCCAAGCCGTCCCGCAGCGCCCTCCCGCACCTTCCGTAGCCCGGGTCTCCCGCAACCAGGACCTCCCGTGACCCGGGCGTGACCCGGGCTTCCCGCAGGGGTGTGACGTTTTTCGAGCAGGAGACGCAGTAAGTAGTGAGCCGACTGGTCATCGGCCCACGCACGAGCCGGGGGTTCCCCCCGTACCTTCGGCTCCGTGCCCTCGGCGTGGGCGGGATACGTTCCCCCGATCCCGCCCACGCCGCTTTTCCCGGAGCACCCGGAGAGCCCGGAAAACCCGATCACTTGTAGATGACGACCCGGTCGCCGTTCCGTACCTGCGCGAACAAGCTCGCGATCTTCTTCTCGTCCCGCACGTTCACGCAGCCGTGCGACGCGCCCGCGTACCCCGTGGCCGCGAAGTCCGACGAGTAGTGGACGGCCTGGCCGCCGCTGAAGAACATCGCGTGCGGCATGGCCGTGTCGTAGAGCGTCGAGACGTGGTGCCGCGACTTCCAGTAGACGGTGAAGGCGCCCTCGCGGGTCGGCGTGTACTGCGAGCCGAACCGCACGTCCATCGTCGACACCGCCCTGCCGTCGACCATCCACGTCAGGGTGCGGCTGCTCTTGGCGATGCACAGGACCCGGCCGGTCAGGCACCGCTTGTCCGGCGCGGCCGCCGGGATGCCGCCGCCCGGGTACCGCTCGTACCGCGTCGGCTCGCGCGTCATGGCGAGCAGCCGCCGCCAGGTGACCGTGTCCGTGTCACCCGTGGCGGGCAGCCCCCGCTTGGCCTGGAAGCCCTTGACTGCGCCGACCGTGCGGGCCCCGTACATCCCCGTCGGGTTCTCGTGGAACCAGGCGATCTGCCGCAGCCTGGCCTGCAGCTCCCGCACCTGCCCGGACCTGTCGCCCGCCCGCATGAGCGTCCTGGGAGGGACGGCGGGCGCGGCGGGCGCGGCCGATGAGGCGGGCGGGGCGGACGCGGCGTCGGGAGGGGCGGACGGGGCTGACGTCGCCGGGTGCGTCGGTCTTCCCGCTCCGGCGTCCGCGCCGCCCGGCTTCCCCTCCGTGTCCACCGCGACCGCCTTGCACCCCGCCGTCAGCACCAGCACCGCCACGGCCCCCACCGCTATCGCGCTCCTGCCCATCACGCCCCCGCGTTCCTAGACGACTCACGGCACACGACTCATGACTCTGGAAGTGTTTCCCGGTTTGCCGCGAGTGACGCGTCCCGCGCGCGGGCGCAAGCTGGAGGCATGACACACGAGTCGGAGTCAGGACTGCCCATCGAACCCGTGTACGGCCCCGAGGCCCTGTCGGGCTGGGACCCGGCGGAGCAGCTCGGCGCCCCCGGCGCGTACCCCTACACGCGCGGCGTCTACCCCACGATGTACACCGGCCGCCCCTGGACGATGCGCCAGTACGCGGGCTTCGGCACCGCCGCCGAGTCCAACGCCCGCTACCGGCAGCTGATCGAGCACGGCACGACCGGCCTCTCCGTCGCCTTCGACCTGCCGACGCAGATGGGCCACGACTCCGACGCCCCGATCGCGAGCGGCGAGGTCGGCAAGGTCGGTGTCGCGGTCGACTCGGTCGAGGACATGCGCGTCCTGTTCGGCGGGATTCCGCTGGACAAGGTCTCCACGTCGATGACGATCAACGCCCCCGCCGCGCCGCTGCTCCTCCTGTACCAACTGGTCGCCGAGGAACAGGGCATCCCGTCCGACAGGCTGACCGGCACGATCCAGAACGACGTGCTGAAGGAGTACATCGCCCGCGGCACGTACATCTTCCCGCCGCAGCCCTCGCTGCGCCTGGTCGCGGACACCTTCCGGTACTGCGGGGCCGAGATCCCGAAGTGGAACACCATCTCCATCTCCGGCTACCACATGGCGGAGGCGGGTGCCTCGCCCGCGCAGGAGATCGCCTTCACCCTCGCCGACGGCATCGAGTACGTCCGCACGGCGGTCGCGGCCGGCCTGGACGTGGACGACTTCGCGCCGCGCCTCTCCTTCTTCTTCGTGGCGCGTACGACGTTCCTGGAGGAGGTCGCCAAGTTCCGCGCGGCCAGGCGCATGTGGGCCAGGATCATGCGGGAGGAGTTCGGCGCGCGGAACCCCAAGTCGCTGATGCTCCGCTTCCACACGCAGACGGCCGGCGTCCAGCTCACCGCCCAGCAGCCGGAGCTGAACCTCGTCCGGGTCGCCGTCCAGGGCCTCGGCGCGGTCCTCGGCGGCACGCAGTCGCTCCACACCAACTCCTTCGACGAGGCCATCGCCCTCCCCACCGACAAGTCGGCCCGGCTCGCGCTGCGCACCCAGCAGGTCCTCGCGTACGAGACGGACGTGACGGCGACCGTCGACCCCTTCGCCGGGTCGTACGTCATGGAGAGGATGACCGACGACGTGGAGGAGGCGGCCCTCGCCCTCATGCGGCGCGTCGAGGACCTCGGCGGGGCGGTGCACGCCATCGAGCAGGGTTTCCAGAAGGGCGAGATCGAGCGCAACGCGTACCGCATCGCGCAGGAGACGGACAGCGGCGACCGCGTCGTGGTCGGCGTCAACCGCTACCGGCTCGACGAGGAGGAGCCGTACGAACCGCTGCGCGTCGACCCCGCCATCGAGGCCCAGCAGGCCGCCCGCCTGGCCCGGCTCCGCGCGGAGCGGGACGGCGCGGCGGTGAGCGCCGCCCTCGCCGCGCTCCAGGAGGCGGCGAAGGGGGAGGGCGCCAATGTGCTGTACCCGATGAAGGAGGCGCTCCGGGCGCGGGCCACCGTGGGCGAGGTGTGCGACGCGCTGCGGGAGGTGTGGGGGGCGTATGTCCCGACGGACGCGTTCTGACGTACGGGCACGTTGTGGCGGCCTGGAGGCGGTTCTGAAGCCTGAAATCACGGCCGTCCGTCACACGGACACCCCTGTCCCCGTCCCGCACACCCGTGCGAGACTCCCGCCATGCTGGGTGTCACCGATCTTCCGACCTATCTCGCGGGCCTCGTCCTGATCATCCTCCTGCCGGGGCCGAACTCGCTGTACGTGCTCTCGGTCGCCGCACGCCGCGGCGTCCGCACCGGCTACACCGCGGCCGCCGGCGTCTGGTGCGGCGACGCCGTCCTGATGACGCTGTCGGCGGCCGGCGTGGCCTCGCTGCTCCAGGCCAACGCCGTGCTGTTCGGGATCGTGAAGTACGCCGGTGCCGGCTATCTGACCTGGCTGGCGGTCGGCATGCTGCGGGCGGCGTGGGGCATGTGGCGGGCGCGGCGGGACCAGGCGGCCGAAGGGGGCCGGGCGGCGGACGGCGGGGAAGCGGCCGCGGGGGAGCGGCCGTTCCGCAGGGCCCTGGTGATCAGTCTGCTCAACCCCAAGGCGATCCTCTTCTTCATCGCCTTCTTCGTGCAGTTCGTCGATCCGGGGTACGCCTATCCCGCACTGTCCTTCGTCGTGCTCGGCGTCCTGGCCCAGCTGGCGAGCTTCCTCTATCTGACGGCCCTGATCTTCAGCGGTACCAAGCTGGCGGCCGCCTTCCGCAGCCGCAAGCGGCTCTCGGCCGGGGCCACGTCGGCGGCGGGCGCGCTGTTCCTCGGGTTCGCGGTGAAGCTGTCGGTCAGCAGCGTGTGACGGTCGCCGCCGTCACGTCCCGGTGACGGTCGCCGCCGTCACTGCCCTGTGACGGCGGCACCCGTCAAGGGCGCGTAGCTGTCGCCGCCCATCCGGTCGGCCGCGTCGATGTACGTGGCGAGGGCTTCGCGGGACCGCGCGATCTTCTCCATCTGGTCGTCGAGGCGGCGCAGCCGCCCCCGCATCGCGGCCAGCAGCTCGGGGCACGCGGGCAGCCGCGGGGCCTCTCCGTCCGCGCAGGGCAGCACGTACGCGATGTCCTCGGAGGACAGCCCGGCGCCCAGCAGGTGCCGGATCTGCGTCACCCGGAGCACGGCACTCTCGTCGTACTCGCGGTATCCGTTCGCGCCGCGCTCCGCCTCCAGGAGGCCCTGGGCCTCGTAGTAGCGCAACTGGTGGGCGTTGACGCCCGTCCGGCGACCCAATTCCCCGATCCGCATCGCACCTCGCTTGACCTTCATACCGGTATCAACGTTGACGATGCTGTCATGAACAACGAACCCGAGATCAACAATTCCGCCGCACGCACATCCGCGCCCTCGTCCGCGCCCGCGCCCGTGACCGTCATCGGGCTCGGCCTCATGGGCCGGGCCCTCGCCGCCGCGTTCCTGAGAGCCGGGCACCCCACCACCGTGTGGAACCGCACCGCCGCCAAGGCCGACCAACTCGTCGCGGACGGAGCGCACTTGGCGCCGACCGTCGGTGACGCGCTCAGGGCGAGCCCGCTGACGGTCATCTGTCTCACCGACTACGACGCCGTGCGCGAACTGCTCGGCGCGGCCGAACCCGACCTCGAAGGACGGACGTTGGTCAATCTGACCTCGGGCTCCTCCGCCCAGGCCAGGGAGGCCGCGCGGTGGGCCGGGAAGTGGGGCGCCCGCTATCTCGACGGCGCCATCATGGCTGTCCCGCCGGTCATCGGCACCGCCGACGCGGTGATCCTGCACAGCGGCCCCGCGGCGGACTTCGCGGCGCACGAGCCGGCCCTCGCCGCGCTCGGCACCGTCACCCACCTCGGCGAGGACCACGGCCTCGCGGCCCTGTACGACGTGGCCGGGCTCGCCATGATGTGGAGCGTCCTGAACGCCTGGCTCCAGGGCACCGCCCTGCTCAGGACGGCCGGCGTCGACGCCGCGACGTACGCGCCCTTCGCACGGCAGATCGCCGCCGGCGTGGCCGAATGGCTGCCCGGGTACGCCGGGCAGATCGACGCCGGCGCCTTCCCCGCCGAGGTGTCGGCCCTGGAGACCGATGCGCGGGCCATGGCGCACATGGTCGAGGAGAGCGAGGCCGCGGGCGTCAATGCCGAACTGCCGAAGCTGATCCAGGCGATGGCAGCCCGCGCGATCGCCGCCGGGCACGGCGCGGAGCAGTACCCCGTGCTGATCGAGGAGTTCAGCAGGCCCCGCGCCGACTGACCGTCAGTGGTGCCAGGCCGAGCCGCCCACGTTGTGGATCATCCGCTGGAGGACCTTCAGCGTGCGCACGTAGTCCTCGTCGGTGATGCCCTCGTGGATCTCCGCGCGGACGGCCTTCTGCCGCTCGGCCACGCGGGCCTGGAGTGCGCGGCCGTCCTCGGTGAGGGCGATGCGGCCCGCGGAGTCCTCGGTGATCAGGCCGCGGTCGTGCAGGGCGTTGATGTTGTGGTGCAGGGCGCCCTCGCCGATCTCCAGGTAGCCCTTCAGCACCCCCACGACCTCGTCCCGCGGGCGGCCGTCCGGCGCGGTGACGAGCTGGCTGAGGACCCACCACTGGGGCTGGGTGAGGCCCATCTCGGCAAGCATGGTGCGGATGTGGTTGACGACGGCCGCACCGGCCGCCGAACTCCAGTAGCCGACGGGCTGGTTGACGAGGTCCTGGTCGCTGTGCGAGTACGCGAATGCTGTCATGTTCTTGAACGTAAAACCTCAAGTCTGCTTGAGGTCAAGCAGGAAAATGGGCTCGGGAGGGGGCGCCGCACCGGGCCAGGTACGCGGCGAGGCCGTCCCGGGCGTCCGTCCCCGCCCAGCCCACGTACCCGTCGGGGCGGACGAGGAAGAGCCCCTTCCCGTACGGCTCGTACGCGGGAATGCCGTGCACGTGGACCAACTCCTCGTCCATCGGCGGCACTTCCGCGTCCGTGCCCACCGCGAGCAGCGTCCAGTGCGGGCCGCGGAACACGTCGAACAGCGTCCCGGTGCCGCACGGCCCGTCCGGCGCCCGGTCGCCCGCCCGCAGCGCCTCCTCGGGCAGGCTCTCGCGCGTCTCCAGCGCCAGTGACGCGTCGCGGTAGCCGATGCCGAGCTGCCGGGTGGCCGCCCCGCGTCGCGCCTCGCCGCGGTGGATGCGGGTGGACAGGCCCAGCATCCGCGCGGCATTGGGCCGCCGCTCTTCCTCGTACGTGTCGAGGAGTGCCGCGGGCGCGCCGCGCCGGAGCACCGCGGCCAGCTTCCAGCCCAGGTTGTAGGCGTCCTGGACGCTGGTGTTCAGGCCCTGGCCGCCCGCGGGCGAGTGGATGTGCGCCGCGTCGCCGGCCAGGAAGACGCGGCCCTCGCGGAAGCGGTCCGCCAGCGCCGCGCGTGGCCGGAAGTCCGAGGACCAGCGGATCTCTGTCACGTCGTCGGCGCTCAGGTGCGTCCGGGCGGCGACGAGGTCGCGTACGCCCTGAGGGGAGAGGTCGGGCGTCACCCCGGCCGGGAACTGGGCCGTCAGCTGGAAGCCATCGGTGCCGGCCAGCGGGCAGATCGCCGTGTAGAGGCCGGTGCCGTCGACGGCCGGGAACATGTGCCAGTTGTCGCGGTCGAGCGCGGGGACGCGGATGTCCGCGACCAGGACCGGGTTCGGGTCCACGGTCTCGCCCGTCATCGTGATGCCCAGCGCCCCGCGGAGGGTGGAGCGGCCGCCGTCGGCCGCCACCGCGTACGCCGCCCGTACGGCCGCGCCCGTGGACAGCCGGGCGGTGACCCCGTCGGCCTCCTGCGTCAGCTCCGTCACCTCCGCGTCGAAGGTCACGTCGCCGCCGAGCTCCCGCAGGCGCGCCAGCAGGATCTCCTGGGTGCGCCACTGGGGCAGCATCCACGGCGTGGTGTACGGGGCGGTCTCCGTGGGCTCGGGTTCGTCGAACATCCGGTGCTCGCCCTGCCGTTCGCCGTCCCGCCACACCATCCCGACCGGGATGGGGCCGCCCGCCGCGAGCACCGCGCCGACCACGCCGAGGTCGTCGAAGACCTCCATGGTGCGGGGCTGAAGCCCCTTGCCGCGCGAGCCGGGGAAGAGGGCCGGGGCCCGCTCGACGACGCGGGCGGGCACGCCGCGCCGTGCGAGGTCACAGGCGAGGGCGAGCCCGGTGGGGCCCGCGCCCACGACGAGCACGCCGGTCGTGTCGATTTCCTTAACGTCGTTAAGTGCCATGCCGACGAGGGTGCGCTTAACGGTGTTAAATTGTCAAGGTGGCTACGACGAAACTGGACCGGACCCGCGTGGCGCGCACCGCGCTCGACCTGCTGAACGAGACGGGACTCGAAGGGCTCACCCTGCGCGGCATCGCCCAGCGACTCGACGTGAAGGCGCCCGCTCTGTACTGGCACTTCAAGGACAAGCAGGCGCTGCTCGACGAGATGGCGACCGAGATGATGCGGCGCATGGCCGAGGACTTCCTGTCCACCCCCGCCGCCGACTGGCGCACGGCGCTCACCGCCGCGATGCGCGGCCTCCGCGCCCACCTGCTGCGCTACCGCGACGGCGCCAAGGTGTTCAGCGGCACGCGCTACACGGACCTGTCGTACGCGGCCCCCCTCGAAACCCATCTGCGGGCGCTCGGCGAGGCGGGATTCGCGCCGGCCGCGGCGACACGGGCCTGGTTCACCGTGTACAGCTACACGATCGGATACGTCATAGAGGAGCAGGCCACGGGCCCGACCCGAGGCGGTGACGGCGAAAGCGACGACGGCTACGACCTCGCGGCCCGCGCCGAGCGCCTCGCCGCGTACCCGCTGGCCGCCGCGGCGGGCGAGGAGATGTTCCGCTCGCACGACCGCGGCTTCGAGGAGGGTCTGGCCGCGGTCGTGGCGGGGATCGGGGCGACGCTCGCTACTTCGGGCGAGCGGTAGCGGTGGTCAGGCTGCGGTTGAGACCCTTGCGGATCAACGGGGTCAGCCGCTCCTCCACGTACCGGTTGAGGAGCCACGCGAGGACCAGCATCGCGGCGATCGTCAGGCCGAGCGTCGCGTACGACGGCAGCCCCAGGTGGCGGTGGAGCACCTCCACCGTCACCCAGCCCAGGTGCTCGTGCACCAGGTAGAAGGGGTACGTCAGCGCGCCGGCCACGGTCAGCCAGCGCCAGTTCGCCCGGTCCAGGCGGCCGAGCGCGATCAGCAGCACCGCGGCGAAGCCCGCCGTCACCACCGCCATGATCCCGGCCGATGAGCGGTACGAGAAGAAGTCCGGGTTCGGGGCGTGCCACAGCTGGTCGACTGCGTAGTGCTGGCCGGTCAGCCAGCTCACACCCGTGATGCCCCACGCCGTCAGGTCGCGGCGGTCGCGGTGGAGCAGGTAGATGCCGATGCCGCCGACGAAGAACGGCGCGTACTCCGGCATCAGGATCAGGTCGAGCAGCGGCTGGTCCGCGGCCTCCGCGACGGCCGCGGACAGGGTCCACACCGCGCAGAACAGGACGACGCGCGCGCGGGTCGCGCCCGGCATGACGACACACAGCGCGAACAGCGCGTAGAAGCGCAGCTCGGCCCAGAGCGTCCAGCAGACGCCGAGCACCCGGTCCGCGCCGAGGGGCTGCTGCAGCATGGTGAGGTTGACCAGCGCGTCGCTGGGCGAGACGGCCTCGTACGCGACGGCGGGCAGCGCGAAGACGGCCGTCACCAGGACGATCGCCGCCCAGTACGAGGGCAGCAGGCGGGACGCCCGGGAGGCGAAGAACGAGCGCAGGGGCCTGCCCCAGCCGCTCATGCAGATGACGAAGCCGCTGATCACGAAGAAGATCTGGACGCCCAGGCAGCCGTACGCGAACCACTCACTGGCCGTCGGGAACTGCTGCTTCGGCGAGCTGCCCCAGGCCTCGGCTATCTCGCCGTCGCGGCCGCCGTAGTGGTACGCGGCGACCATGAGAGCGGCGACGAGCCGCAGCCCGTCGAGGGCGCGCAGCCGGGGCTTCCCGCGGGCGGGCCGCGGGGCCTGAAGGGTGGGCGGCGCGGCGGATTCCGCCCCCGGTGAGAGCTTCGGGAGCGTTATGTCGGGGGAGGTCATCCGAGCGCGGTCCGCTTGAGCGAGCGCTGGACGGAACGGGCGCGGCGGGCGACGCGGCGGACGGCCGCGTTGCGCGGGATGAAGGCCAGCTGCGCGGGGACGGCACCGGGCAGCGCGAGCGCGGTGAGGCGGCGCCGCTTGAAATAGCGCCAGGTGGCGGCCGAGAGGTGCCGCGCGAGGTAGCGCTCGGCGTCGGGGCGGAGCCGGGGGTAGATCTGCGGCTGCATCGCGAAGCCGACGGCCTTGAGGAGGTTCGTCAGCTCGCCGGTGCCGAGGCCCGGTTCCTGCGCGGAGACGGCAGCTTGGTCGGTGAGTTCGGGCAGCAGGGCGTCGACGATCGTGACGGGGACGCGGTTGCTGTTCTGGTAGGGCGCGAGGCGCTCCAGGAGGAGGTCCGTGCCGGTGCGGGCGGCGGGCAGGCCGTAGAGCGCGGACGCCGTGATCAGGGCGGTGGAGAAGCAGCCGACGACGAGCGCGGGCCGCATCCGCTGGTAGAGAACCTCGGCGAGCACGGGGGTGTCGAGCACCGTCAGCTCGACGCCGATCGCCTGCGCCTCCTTCTCCAGGGCGCGCGACCAGCGGGCCGGCGCGGTGGGGTGGGGCTTGAACACCACGCGCGTGTGGCCGAGTTCCGCGGCGCCGCGCACCATGCGGATGTGCAGCTCCTCCTCTTCCTCGGGGGTGAGGATGGAGAGGGCGGAGAGGTACTGGCCGAGGACGAGGGCGGGCGCCTCGATGTCCGGCAGCTGCACGGTGTTCTCGTCGTCCTCGTCCGCTTCGGCGAGTTCACCGAGCACCTTGGCGAACGCCTCGGTCGGCACCACCTCCGGCTCCACCCCGAACTCGGTGAGGAGCAGCGGCGTGAGGCCCGGCACCAGGTCCAGGTGCAGCAGGCGCCGCACGCGGGTGCCGACCAGCGGGTCGAGCTTGTTGCGGGTCGGGCCGTAACTCATCAGGCCGTCGGCGTAGACGTCGACGGGGACGCCGGTGAAGATCTGCGCGAGGGCGAGCGCCGGGTTGACCTGGATCGACTCGACGGCCAGCTCGACGGCGTCGTCACCGAGGCCCCAGAGCAGCCGGACGTAACGCTCCCACAGCACGACGTCGTCGCCGCGCGGGGCCCAGCCGCCCGGGTGGAAGGGGGCGATGGTCTCGTTCCAGGACCGCACTTCGTCGAACCGGCCGCGCAGCCGCTCGAACCCGGGCATCTCGTCGAGGGGCGTCGTCGTCTCGGGCGTCGCCGCGTTGTTGCTGACCAGGAGGATGCGGCGGTCGGCGGGGCCGAAGCGGTCGGCGTCCAGGGCCGCGGCCAGCGTCGCGGCGCCGTACAGCGTGGACGCCAGGAAGATCTGCGTCGTACGGCGCGACGCCTGCGGGGTCGCCATTACGCGGCCACCTCCGCCGACGCCGGCCGCCGGCGCAGCCTGCGCAGCCGGGTCGCCCGCTGGACGTCCATGGAGTCGAGCGCGTCGTCCAGAACGCCCTGCGGCATCCGCTTCAGCGCGGCCGCACTCATTGACTTCAATTTCCGCGCCACGGATGGCTCGAACCTTTCGATGGATCCCAAATGGTGGGAGATGATCGCGCAGTAGGTGCGCACGGCCTTCGGCAGGAGTTCGTCCGCGTCCCGGTCCGCCGCTGTTTCCCGTACGACCTGGTCGAATGCCTTGATGAAATCGAGCTGGCGTACGTCGCCGATCTGTGTCAGTGACGAGGCGACCCCGCGGCGGTAGAACACCCCGAGAAGACCGACCGCGGCGAAGGATTCCGCCTCCCGGTGCAGTCGCCAGATCCAGGGGCGGTCCTCCGCGGTGCGCAGGCCGTCGGTGAAGTGCAGCAGGCCGGCGTCGGCGAGCCTGCGGTGGTAGATGCCCGCCCACGCGTACGCGTAGTCGACGGACGTCGAGCGGTCGGCGGGCAGTATGACGTCGCGCGGATTCAGCACGACGCCGCGCCTGCCGTGCGGGACACGGTGCACGGTGCGGGCCCGCGCGGTGCACTGCACATGGTCGGTGCGCACGAAGTCGCAGCCCAACTGCTCGATGGCAGCGACGAGTTGGGAGAAGTAGCCGGGCGCGAGCCAGTCGTCACCGTCCAGGAAGGTGAGGTACTCGCCACGCGCCGCGTCGAGGCCCGTGTTGCGGGCGGTCGCGAGACCGCCGTTCGTCTCATGTCTGAGGTGAACGGCGCCGGGAAGCTCGCGCGCCGCACGCTCCAGGATGTCCGGAGTCTCGTCGCGCGAGCAGTCGTCGACGAGAATGAATTCGAAGTCGTCACGTGCGTTCGCACGCAGACTCCTCAAGGTGTCGGGCGCGTATTGCTGCACGTTGTAGAACGGCACGATGACGGAGAGCTTAACCACGTGGGTGACGTTAGGTGTCGGCCCGTGATTCGTGTCGACCCGCAGCGGTATGCCAGGTGAACGACGCGTGGCGGAATGGTTAACCAGGCTGCCGTACGGGCTTTTCCAGGGCCGATTCGCCATTCGTCGGCGTGCTGTTAACCGTTTGTTGCACCTGAGTTGGGCCGCGAATCGAAATCCCTTCCTAGCGTCTGGGACGTGCAAGGAAGTCATCGAAACCCGCTGCGGGTCGCCGTGCTCGCCGACTCCGACACGCGATGGAAATGGGGCGCTCTCACAGCGAACCGCATCGTGTCGGACGGTCGGCTGAGCGGCTTCCTGCTCCGCGGCCGGGCCACTCCCACCCCCCGGCAGCTCGACGAAGTGGGCGTCAGCGCGGATTCGCTGCGCGAGGTCACCGCCGTCGAGTTCCTGCGCGAGATGGAGCGGGACGCACCCGACGTGATCGTGCTCGCCCTGGTGGGCGGGGCGGTCCAGGCGGTGCTGCACGGACTCGCCCGCGTCACGCAGGACGCCCGCCTCACCGGCGCAGGCAGGAAGCGGCCCGTCGTCGTCACCGGCTACGTCGGCGTCGTCTACGAGAAGCTCGCCGACGGCCTCCTCCTGCGGCACGGCGCGGACGTCGTCCTCGCCAACTCCCGCCAGGACGCGGAGCGCTTCCGCGCGGTGTACGAAGGAGTGGGCGCCGACGCGTCGGCGGTGACCGAGGCCGCGCTGCCGTTCCTCGGCGGCGCGCCCTACACGAAGCACGACCCGTACACCGTCGTCTTCGCCGCCCAGCCCTCCGTGCCGGAGACCGCCGCCCACCGCACCTACCTGCTGCGCCGCCTCGCCGAGCACGCCAGGCTGCACCCCGACCGCGAGGTCCTGCTCAAGCTGCGCAGCAAGCCCGGCGAGCACACCACACACATCGAGGAGCTGCCCTACCAGAAGCTGGCGCAGCGGATCGACGGCGGCCTGCCCGCCAACTGCCGCCTCGTCTACGGCCACATGGGCGAGGTCCTCGACCGCACCGACCTCCTCGTCACCGTCAGCTCCACGGCCGCCCTCGAATCGCTGCACCGCCGCATCCCCACCGCCGTCCTCACCGACCTCGGGGTGCGCGAGGCACTCGGCAACCACCACTTCACCGGCTCCGGCTGCCTCGCCTCCTGGGACCAGCTGGACGCGGGCCACCTGCCCGAGCCCGACGAGAGGTGGCTGGCCCGGCAGGGCGTCGCCGCCGACGGGGCGTACGAGAACGCCTTCGACGCGGCACGCGAGCGCGTCACGGAGCTGCTCGCCGACGCGGCCGCCGGCGGGCTCCCGCCCATCGAGCCCTACTACAGCCTCACCACCGCCCGCGGCTATCTGCCCGGCATCCTCGCCCGCCACCACCTCGGCCCCGACGGCGCCCCGCTGCCGGGCGCCCCCACGCCCGGCAAGGACCCCGGCCCCGTACGGCAGATCGTGCGCCGCGCGGCCCGCGGCGCCTACCGCCACGGAGTGCAGCGCGTGGCCCCCGTCATCCGGCGGATGGGCGAGCTGTGAGCCCCCGGCGAGCCGTGCGCACCCACCCCCTCCAAGGAGCCCCCATGCCCCTCCCCGACCCCGCGAGCGCACAGGACCGCCGCGTGCTCGCCGTCATCCCCGCGCGCGGCGGCTCCAAGGGCGTGCCCGCCAAGAACCTCGCACCGGTCGGCGGCGTGCCCCTGGTGGCCCGCGCCATCCGTGAGTGCCTCGCCGCCCGGCTCGTCACCGACGTCGTCGTCTCCACCGACGACCACGTGATCGCCGAGGCCGCCCGCGCCGCCGGCGCCGAAGTGGTCCTGCGTCCCGCCGCGATCGCCGGGGACACCGCGACCAGCGAGGCCGCCGTGCTGCACGCGATGGACGCCCACGAGGCGCTGCACGGCGCGGCCGTCGACATCGTCCTGCTCGTGCAGTGCACCAGCCCCTTCCTCACCCACGAGGACATCGACGGGGTGGCGTCGGCCGTCGCCGAGCACGGCGCCGACACCGCTGTCACGGTGGCGCCCTTCCACGGCTTCATCTGGCGCGACGCGGCGGACGACGCCGACAGCCAGGCCGAGGTCCCCCCGCAGCGCACGGACACCCGGGGCGGCACGGCGACCCTCGCCAACTCCACCCGGATCCGCGGCGGTTACGGCGTCAACCACGACAAGTCGTTCCGCCCGCGCCGCCAGGACCGCCCCCAGGACCTCCTGGAGACCGGCGCCGCCTACGCGATGGACGCGGCGGGCTTCCGTACCGAGAAGCACCGTTTCTTCGGCCGCACCGAGCCCGTCCGCACCGACCCCGCGCGCGTCCTGGAGGTCGACGACCCGCACGACCTCGCCCGCGCCCGCGCGCTCGCCCCCCTCTTCGACGCGGCCCGTCCCGGGGACGAGGCCGCCCTCCCGACCGCCGCCGACATCGACGCGGTCGTCCTCGACTTCGACGGCACCCAGACCGACGACAGGGTGCTGATCGACTCCGAAGGACGGGAGTTCGTCTCCGTGCACCGCGGGGACGGCCTCGGCATCGCGGCCCTCCGCAGGAGCGGCCTGCACATGCTGATCCTGTCCACGGAACAGAACGCGGTCGTCGCCGCGCGCGCCAGGAAGCTCAAGCTTCCCGTCCTGCACGGCATCGACCGCAAGGACCTCGCACTGAAGCAGTGGTGCGAGGAACAGGGCATCGCTCCCGAGCGCGTGCTCTACGTCGGCAACGACGTCAATGACCTCCCGTGCTTCGCCCTCGTGGGCTGGCCCGTGGCGGTCGCGAGCGCCCACGACGTCGTACGCGGCGCCGCACGCGCGGTCACCACCCTCCCCGGCGGTGAAGGCGCGATCCGAGAGATCGCCACCTGGATCCTCGGCCCCTCTCTCGACTCCCTCCACAATTAAGGACTGTTCCCACATGAGCAACATCACCTCCATCGGCGCCAACTCCCGTCTCCGCCGCTTCGGTTCGAAGACGGCCGGTCCCGGTCAGCCCGTGTACATCACCGGTGAGATCGGCATCAACCACAACGGCGACCTGGAGAACGCGTTCAAGCTGATCGACGTGGCCGCCGAGGCCGGCTGCGACGCGGTGAAGTTCCAGAAGCGCACCCCGGAGATCTGCACCCCGCGCGACCAGTGGGACATCGAGCGCGACACCCCCTGGGGCCGCATGACGTACATCGACTACCGCCACCGCGTGGAGTTCGGCGAGGCCGAGTACCAGGCCATCAGCGAGCACTGCGCCAAGCGCGGCATCGACTGGTTCGCATCCCCGTGGGACACCGAGGCCGTCGCCTTCCTGGAGAAGTTCGACCTGCCCGCCCACAAGGTCGCCTCCGCCTCCCTCACCGACGACGAGCTGCTCCGCGCCCTGCGCGCCACCGGCCGCACGATCATCCTCTCCACGGGCATGTCGACCCCGAAGCAGATCCGCCACGCGGTGGAGGTGCTCGGCTCCGACAACATCCTGATGTGCCACGCCACGTCGACGTACCCGGCGCAGGCCGAGGAGCTCAACCTCCGCGTCATCAACACCCTCCAGGCCGAGTACCCGAACGTCCCGATCGGCTACTCCGGCCACGAGACCGGCCTCCAGACCACCCTCGCGGCGGTCGCCCTCGGCGCCACCTTCGTCGAGCGCCACATCACCCTCGACCGCGCCATGTGGGGCTCCGACCAGGCCGCCTCCGTCGAGCCGCAGGGCCTCACCCGCCTCGTCCGCGACATCCGCACCATCGAGGCGTCCCTCGGCGACGGCGTCAAGAAGGTCTACGAGTCGGAGCTCGGCCCCATGAAGAAGCTCCGCCGCGTCGCCGGCGTCGTCGCCGAGAGCGAGAACTCCTCGGACGCCGAGCCGGTCGCGGTCTGAACCTCTTACCGGGAGACGGACATACGACGATGAGCCCCCGAGTCGGCCGAGCCGACGACACCACGGCCCCGGCCGGGGCCGCCACGACGCTCGCGTTCGTGGAGAGCCCGGTCCAGCTGCTGAACGTCCTGGAGTGGGCGCACTCCGCGGCCGCCACCGGCCCGACCGGGGGCCTCACCGTCGTCGTCCTGTCCCCGAACGACCCCATGACCCGCGGTCAGTTGCGCCGCATGGCGCAGCTCGCCCGCGAAGAGGGCGTCGAGGTCCGCTGGGAGGAGGCGCGCGGCGGCGCGTCGGCGCCCTTCCAGACCATCGGGGGCCTCGCGGGACCCCTGCGCAGGGCCGACCGGATCGTCATCGGCGACCCGTTCTCCCGCTACGTACAGCTCCTCCTCACCATCACCAGGGCCCGCTCCCTGGTCGTGGTCGACGACGGCACGGCCACGATGGAGTTCATCTCCCAGCTGGCCCACGGCGAACGGCTGCAGCGCTGGCACCGCAAGGGCGGCCGGCCAGGCCCCCGCGACCTGGTCTTCGCCCCGGTCTCGGCCTCGGCGCGGCGCCGCCTCACCCCCGGCGCCACCCGCAGCGTGGAGGTCTTCTCCGCCATGCCGATCGACAGCGCCCCCGACGGCGTGACCGTCTCCGTCAACACCTTCGCCTGGACCAGGGAACGCTTCGGCCCGCCCCGCATCACGCGCGGCGCCGACCTGGTCGGCACCTCACTGGTGGAGACGGGAGTGGTCGACCCGGACCGCTACGTCGAAGCGGTCCGCACCCTCTCCCGCACCCACGGCGCCAACCGCTACTTCGCCCACCGCCGCGAGAGCTCCGAGAAGCTCCACCGGCTCGCGGTCGAGACGGGCCTCCAGGTGGTCCGCCCCGACCTCCCCCTCGAACTCATCGCCCGCCGCGGCCCCGTCGGCCGCACCATCCTCAGCTTCCCCTCCACCGTCGTCCACACCCTGCCGCTCGCCCTGGCGGGCACGGAGGTGAAGGTGGCGGTCTGCGACATCGACCCGGCCTGGCTCACGGAGACGGCGTCGCCACGCGCCCAGGGCTTCCTGTCCGGCGTGACGGGCACGGCCCGGGACGTGCACCGCCTGTCGTCGGTATGGCCCGGGGCGGCAGCCACCGGCTGAAGTTCCGAATGGCCCGGGGCGGCCGCTACCGGCTGAAGTTCCGCACGTACCGCCGCTGCCACGGAGTCTCCACCGCGTGCCGGTCGTAATGCGCGCGTACATAGGCGACGGCCTCGTCCGCGGGCACCCCGTCGAGGACGGCGACGCACGCCAGCGCCGTACCGGTCCTGCCGCGCCCACCCCCGCACGCGACCTCGACGCGCTCCCCGGCGGCCCGCTCCCACGCCTCGCGCAGCACCTGCCGCGCGAGCTCCCGGTCCGCGGGAAGCCGGAAGTCGGGCCACCGCAGCCACCGCGCCTCCCAGGGGACGCCGGGCGGCTCCTTGCCGAGCAGATACACGCCGAAGCCGGGCACGTCCCCGTCCGGCAACGGATGCCGCAGCCCCCGCCCCCGGATCAGCCGCCCGGAGGGCAACCGGAGAACGCCGGGGTCAGCGGCCTGCCAACCGGCTGTCGTCACGCCACGGTTCTCGTCCATGACCCCAGTCTCACGCGCGCGTGGGTTGACGCGGAAGCGTCTTTCGTAATCAACAGGAGGGAGCGGAGAGTGCTTGTGACCACCGAGTAACACCGTTGACCTCATGGGGAAGTGCATGATCACTGTGCTGGACACCGTGTGTCTGCCGCCTGCCGAGAAGACGACTGGATGGGCGGAGATCACCGCGCAGGCCCTGGTGACGACCCGCTTCCGGTTCCCCGACCCCGCGAGATTCGAGGCACGGATAGCAGCCACCGCGCTGGGACCGCTGCAGCTGTCCGCGATCTCGTACGCACAGTTGGTCTCGTCCCGCACCTCGCGCCTGATACGCCAGTCGGATCCCGAGCTGTACCAGATCGGCGTGATCACCTCGGGACAGCAGGGCATAGAGCAGGCACGGCACAGCACTCTGGTGACGCCCGGTGAGATCGTGCTGTACGACAGCTCCCGGCCTTTCGTGGCATCGGCCGGCGGCCCGGGCAGCTGCGGCTCCCTGGTCCTCCAGTTCCCACGGAGCCTCATGCCGCTTCCCGACCGTATGGTCGCTCCCCTGTGCGGGACGTCCCTCGGAGCGGCCGATGGCATGGGGCAGGTGCTGCGCCAGACCCTGGAGAGCCTGACGCAGACAGGTTCCGACCTGACCGCCGCGGACCGGCAGAGGCTCGGCACGATCGTCCTCGACCTGGCAGCGGCTGTCGTCGCCCGGCGCGCCGACCGGGCCTCGGCGCTGCCTCCCGAGAGCCGCAGCGAGGTCCTGTATCAGCAGATCACGGCATTCATCCACCGGCATCTGCGCGATCCCGACCTCAAGCCGGCCGTGGTCGCGGCGGCGCACAGCATCTCCGTGCGCCTCCTGCACCGGATCTTCCAGCGGCACGGAACCACCGTGAACGGCTACATCCGGCAGGAACGGATCACGCGCTGCCGCCGGGATCTCGCGGACCCCCTGCTCCATGCCACCCCTGTCAGCGCGATCGGTGCCCGCTGGGGCTATCTGCGGCCCTCCGACTTCACCCGGGCCTTCCGAGCGGCGACAGGGATGGCCCCGACGGAGTACCGGAGACGTCAGCAGGCGTCGATGTAGCGGATGCCCGTCCAGTCGCCGGAGGGGTCGCCGTACGGGGCGCCCGGGGTCGTGTAGACGAGCTGCTTGTTGGCGTTGTACATCCTGGCCTTGGTGCCGTTGGACTGGTTGTTGTACCAGGAACCGCCGGTCCTGGCCGCGATCTGCTGCAAGTAGCAGTCCTTGAACTTGAAGACCAGGTTCGTGTAGTTCCGCCCCGCGTAGCCGCAGAAGTAGTACTTCGGGCAGTCGCTGGGCGCCGCCGTGATGCGGGCGCCCGAACCCTGCTGCGCCGTGGGCGAGGCGGTGGCCTGGGTGGTGCCGGCGGTCGCGGCCATGGCGAGCAGGGCGCCGGTCACGAGGGCGGTGCGACGGAGCCGGGTACGGCTGGTGGTCTGCCTCATCGGTCTCTTTCTCCTTCTGTCGATCCGGTGCTCCTTGGCTGTCACCGGACGCACCACCCACGGTTCCCGATGCCTCGGACGAAGTCCTTAGCGCTCAGCGCCCGGCCCTTGGCTCACAGCGCCGCAGCGCGCCCTGTGTTCCGGACGGCGCACATGAGTGCGCCGGGGCGGCTGAGGGTCAGAGCGGCGCCGGGACGTCGGCGGGGGCACGGTCCTCGACGGACGGCCCGCCCGACGCCGCCACCGGCTCCCCCCGCTTCGTACGGAGTCCGAACGCGCTGACCAGCGCGGCGAGCAGAGCGGCCGCCAGGGGCACCCAGAACGCGGCCCGATAGCCGTCGAGAAGCGCCGCAGGAGAAGTCGACGCCGTCGCCGCGACGTTGACCGCCGTGACCGTCGACAGGCCGACCGCCGCGCCGAACTGGAAGGACGTGTAGAGCAGCGCGCCCGCCAGCCCCTGCTCCTCCTCCGCCACGCCTTCCGTGGCGACGATCGTGAGCGGGCCGTACGCGAGCGAGAACGCGACACCGAGGAGGATCAGGCTCGGGAACATCGTCGCGTACGTCCAGTCGGCGCCGACCGGCAGGAACAGGGCGTACGCCAGCGCGGCGAGCAGCAGGCCGCCGAAGATCACCCGGGCGTTGCCGAAGCGGGCCACGAGGCGGGGCGTGAGGGCGGGGGAGAGGACCGCGTCGACCCCGATGACGATCATCGCGAAGCTGGTCTGCAGCGTCGACCAGTCCCGCAGCTCCTGGAGATAGAGGACGACCAGGAACTGGAAGCCGAAGAAGCCCGCGGCGAAGAGCAGCCCCGCGAGGTTGGCGCGGACCAGCGGGCCGTTCCGCAGGATGCCGAGGCGGACCAGCGGGGCCGGCGCGCGGCGCTCGACGGCGACGAACACGGCCAGCAGGGCGAGCCCGGCGCCGACCGTGAGCGCCGTCCACCCGAAGGCGGTGTGCGCGGCGCGCTCCACGCCGAGGACCAGCAGCACGATGGCGGCGGTGATCGTGAGCCCGCCCGCCAGGTCGACGCTCTGCCCGGCGCGGTCCGGCCGCGGCGAGCGGGGCACCAGCGCGAGGGCGGCGAGCAGGATCACCGCGGACAGCACGACGGGCGCGAAGAACACCCAACGCCAGCCGAGCTGGGTGAGCAGCCCGCCGACGACCAGACCGATGGAGAAGCCCCCGGCGGCCGTGCCGGAGTAGAAGAGCAGCGCCTTGTTGCGCCGCGGCCCCTCCTCGAACCCGGTGGTGATGACGGACAGCCCCGCGGGCGTCATGAACGCCGCGGCGATCCCCGTGACGAAGCGGGCGACGATCAGCATCCAGCCCTCGGTGGCGAGGCCGCCGAGCCCGGAGAAGACGAGGAAGACGGCGAGCCAGAGGACGAACATCCGGCGGCGCCCGAAGAGGTCGGCGGCCCGGCCGCCGAGCAGCATGAACCCGCCGTACCCGAGGACGTAGGCGCTCATGACCCACTGCAGCGAGCCGGTGGACAGGCCGAGGTCGGCACGGATGGCGGGGAGGGCGACGTTGAGCATCGCGACGTCGATGCCCTCCAGGAAGATCGCACCGCAGAGGACGAGGAGGACGCCCCACTCGCGGCCGGTGAGGGGTCTGTCGGGGGACTGGTGCGCGTGCGGCGCGAGGTTCTGACTCATGCCGCCACCCTCGGCCGGGCACGATCACGGAACAACGGCGAACATCGCAACGTTCGTTCAGCCAGGCTGACCGATGCGGACCGACCTGGGGGTACGGCGATGGAACGCGACGAACTGGAGTGCTTCCTGCTCCTCGCCGAGGAACTGCACTTCGGCCGCACCGCCGAGCGGATGCGGCTGTCCAGGGCCCGGGTGAGCCAGCTCGTGCAGCGCCTCGAACGGCGCGTCGGGGCGCCGCTGTTCGTCCGCACCAGCCGCCGCGTGGCCCTCACCTCGCTCGGCCGCCAACTGCGCGCCGACCTCGAACCGCACCACCGCGCCATCGAGGACGCCCTGGCCCGGGCCGTGGCGACGGCCCGCGGCATCGACTCCGTCCTGCACGTGGGCTTCGACAACCCCCTCACCGGCGAGATCGTGATGAGGACGACGGAGGCCCTGCGCGTCAGCCACCCCGGCCTGGCCGTGGAGGTGTGCGAGGTGCCGCTCGGCGATCCGTACGGACAGTTGCGCAAGGGCGAGTTCGACGTGCAGCTGACGGAGTTGCCGGTACGGGAGGAGGACCTGCGCGGAGGCTCGGTGCTGCTCGCGGAGGGCCGGGTCCTGGCCCTGCCCGCGAGCCACCCCCTGGCGGCCCGTGCCTCCGTGACCCTGGAGGACCTGGCCGACGTCCCCCTCCTCACCATCGCCGGCGAGGTCCCCGACTACTGGCTCGACCACCACGTCCCGTCCACCACCCCGAGCGGCCGCCCCATCGGCCGCGGCCCCGGCGTGACGAACATGCAGGAGGCCCTGACGCTGGTGGCCGGGGGCAAGGGCGCCCTCCTGGCCCCCGCCCACACCGCCACGTACTTCGCCCGCCCCCGCATCGCCTACGTCCCCCTCACGGACGCGGCCCCGACGGGCTACGGCCTGGTCTGGCGCAGGGACCAGGAGACGGGGGCGGTGGCGGCGTTCGCGCGGACGGCACGAGAAATTTCCGTTTCCTAGCGCGCAACCGGTCACATCTCCCCGACGGGCTCCGTCAGTGGACCGAGAGCAGGCACCACGACACGAGGAGATGACCATGGAAACGCGTTCGATCACGGCAGAGGTCCCGATGGCGCCCCGGATGGCCGAGGACCCCGCGAAGCTCGTGCCCGAGCTGGCGGACGTCTCGGCGGCGCTGTTCAGGGTCACCGGCAACGGCTCGGTGCCGCGCCCGACGATCGGCCTGGTGCAGCTGCGTGCCGGGCAGATCGTCGGCAGCACCTACCTGACCGTGCTGCACACGGGCTTCCTGCGGAAGGGCGGCGTGTCGGAGGAGAAGATCACGTCGGTCGCGTCCTGGCGGGACTCGCCGTACTTCACCGGCGCCGAGCGTGCCGCGCTGGCGCTCGTGGAGGCCGTGCTCCAGCCCGCCGCCCACGGCGAGCAGCGGGTCTCCGACGAGCTGTACGCCGAGGTGGCCGAGTACTACGACGCCAAGGCGCTCGCCACCCTGATGTTCGCGATCGGCCAGGTCAACTTCTTCATCGCCGTGGCCCTGGTGGCCAAGCCGGTGCCGGGGCGGTCGTTCTCCGACCCGTGGGGGTGAGTCCGGCTCCCCCGGACGGCGGAGGCACCCGGGCCCCGATGGGGACGTGGGGCGCCCGTGACCGGCGGGAGCATCGGACGCATGCTGAAAGTGACCGCTCTTCCCGACGTCCCCCGCTGGGCCGCCCTCGCCGCGCACGCCGTGCCGCTCGTCACCCTGCCCTCGGGGCTGTGGCGGGTGGCCCTCGTCGCCGGGCTCCCGGTGGCCGCCCAGCCGCAGCGAGGGGCGGGGGAGGCCGTGTACATCCTGCTGCTCAGCGTCGTGTCCGAGGGGCTGGCCCTGCTCACGCTCGGTCTGGTGCGTGAGTGGGGTGAGGTCGTCCCGGCGTGGGTACCCGTGCTCGGCGGGCGGCAGATCCGGCCGTCGGCCGCCGTCGTACCGGCCCTGCTCGGCGCGGCCGGGCTCTTCGCACTCCTGGGCTGGGCCTGCTACGCCCAGGCCGCCGGACTGGGGAGCGAAAAGGGTGTGACGGGCGGAACAGCGCAAACCGCCCTACTCGTGTTCTGCTATATACCGCTGATCGCGTGGCCGCCCTTGCTGACAGCGGTCGCCCTCGCCTACTACAGGCGCCGGACGACTTACGCATCCTCCGAGGCGGCGTAAATCTCTACCCATCCCGATCGGCGGCCATGCGCCACGAGGCCAGTAATTCTTCCCCTATCGGGCTGAACTTTTGTTGATCGTGGGTTAGTTGGCCGTTGCATCGCCTTACCCTTCAGAGGGTGAACCAACTGATGTCCCGTGCGTCCGAAGAGGTGTCCGACGGCGTGTCCGGAACGGAGTCCGCACCTGCGGAAACACTCCCCGGCACGCTGCCCGAAGCGCTGCGTGCCGAACTGGTCGCTTTCCGTCGCGACCTGCACATGCACCCCGAGCTCGGCAACCAGGAGTTCCGTACCACCGCGGCCATCAAGGCCCGCCTCGAGGAGGCGGGCCTCGAGCCCCGTGTGCTCCCCACCGGCACGGGGCTCGTCTGTGACATCGGCGCGCACCCCGTGGCGGCGGAAGGACCCGCCGGGGGCGGCGCGCGCGGCGTGCGCCCCATGCTCGCCCTGCGCGCCGACATCGACGCGCTGCCCATCCCGGACACCAAGCTCGGGGTGCCGTACCGCTCCACCGTGCCCGACCGCGCCCACGCCTGCGGGCACGACGTGCACACCACCGTCGTCCTCGGCGCCGGACTCGTCCTCGCCGATCTCGCGAGGAAGGGGCAGCTGCCCTTTCCGGTGCGGTTGATCTTCCAGCCCGCCGAGGAGGTCCTGCCGGGCGGCGCCACCGAGGTCATCGCGTCGGGCGCCCTGGACGGCGTCGGCAAGATCATCGCCGTGCACTGCGACCCCCGGGTCGACGCGGGCCGCATCGGGCTGCGGCACGGCCCCATCACCTCCGCCTGCGACCGCCTGGAGGTCTCGCTCGACGGACCCGGCGGCCACACGGCGCGGCCGCACCTCACCACGGACCTCGTCACCGCCGCCGCCAAGGTCGCCACCGAGGTGCCCGCCCTGGTCGCCCGCCGCGTCGACGCCCGCTCCGGCCTCTCCGTGACCTGGGGCCGCATCGAGGCGGGCCACGCGCCGAACGTCATCCCGCAGCACGCCGAGCTCTCCGGCACCGTGCGCTGCCTCGACCTCAGGGCCTGGCGGGAGGCGCCGGACCTGCTGCACAGCGCCGTGCAGGAGGTCGCTGACATGTACCGCGCCAAGTCCGGGATCAACTACATCCGCGGCGTGCCCCCCGTCGTCAACGACGGCGCGGTCGCCGACCTGCTGCGCGACGCGATGTCCGAGCGGCGCGGCCCGCACTCCGTCGAGGACACCGAACAGAGCCTCGGCGGCGAGGACTTCTCCTGGTACCTGGAGCACGTGCCCGGCGCCATGGCCCGGCTCGGTGTGCGCGTCCCGGGGGAGCCCACCGTCCGCGACCTCCACCAGGGCGACTTCGACGTGGACGAGGCGGCGATCACGGCGGGCGTCGAACTCTTCACCGCCGCCGCGCTGTTGGACGCGTTGAGCTAGCGGCACGGCACGGCATGACGGCGGGGCCGGTTGCGCGGGGCGTGAGCCCGTCGGCGTAACCGGCCCCCGTCGCGTGGAGCACGAAAAGCACGAAGGGGTAACGGCATCGCGAAAACCCGTTCCCCTCCCTTTCTACGCGCGTTAATGTGCGCCGAAATCAGCGCCATACACGGCGCGTTGGCGATCAAGGGGTGCTTCCTGTGCGTCGTCTCTCTTCGAAATCCCGTAAATCTCGCGCCACTCACATCACCGCCGCCTTCGCGGTCCTCGCCCTCGCCGCGGCCGGCTGTGGCGAGACGAGCAACGAAGCCTCGCGGGACGACAACGGCAAGGACAAGGGCTCCGCAGGTTCCTCGTACAAGGGCAAGGGCATCGGACTCGCGTACGACATCGGCGGGCAGGGCGACCAGTCCTTCAACGACGCCGCCTACGCGGGCTATTCGAAGGCCCGCAAGGAGTTCAAGATCGGCGGTGTGGACATGGAGCCGGGCGATGGCGAGTCCAGCGCCGACAAGGTCCAGCGCCTCGAACAGCTCGCCAGGCAGGGCTACGACCCGGTGGTCGGCGTCGGCTTCGTCTACGCGCCCGCGGTGGAGGCGGCGGCCAAGAAGTTCCCCGACACCACCTTCGGGATCATCGACGACAACACCGTGAAGGCGGACAACGTCGCCGACCTGGTCTTCCACGAGGAACAGGGCTCCTATCTGGCGGGCGTCGCCGCCGCCAAGGCGACCAAGGCCAAACACGTCGGATTCGTGGGAGGCGTGGACATTCCGCTGATCCACAAATTCGAGGCCGGATTCGTGCAGGGCGTGAAATCCGTCGACCCCAAGATCAAAATCGAGAAGCGGTATCTGACCGAGAAGCCCGAAGAGGGCGGATTCTCCAGCCCGGACCGCGGGCAGAACGCGGCGAGCGGTCAGATCGAGGCCGGCGCGGACGTGATCTACCACGCGGCGGGACTCTCGGGGCAGGGCGTCATCCAGGAGGCCGGCTCGCAGAAGAAGTGGGCCATCGGCGTCGACTCGGACCAGTACAAGCAGAAGGCCCTCACCAAGTACAAGGACTACATCCTCGGCTCGGCGTTCAAGGACGTCGGCGGCGCGGTCTACGACCTGACGAAGTCGGTCGTCGAGGGCAAGCCGATGAAGGGCGAGCAGCGCTACGACCTCAAGTCGGGCCGCGTCGGCTTCTCCGACTCGAATCCGAAATACCGGGAGATGAAGGACGTCGTCGCCGCCGTGGAGAAGGCCGAGAAGGACATCATCAGCGGCAAGGTCGAGGTGAAGATCGTTCCGTAGCGCACGGTCCGGGACGTTTTACGTAGTACTGCGTGTGGCGACTGGGCGTCCCCATCAAGGGGGCGCCCACTCGTCGTTCGGCTGTCCGACACCCGGTGGCCACAGCTCGATAACGGACCGGACAGAAGGGTTCTTATGTCAGGTCTACGCGCGTTACGCTGCGGCGAAATCAGCGCCGGGTGAGGCGCTCGAACGTGCTTGTGCTTGCTTGTACTAAGGAGTTCGTCTCTATGCGCCGGGTGTCTCGAATAGCTGTCGCGGGCGCCGCGACCGCCGCTCTTGCCGTAACCGTCTCCGCCTGTGGTGGCACGTCCAGCGACGCCGCCTCGAGCAAGGACGACAAGAACAAGGGCGTCGCCATCGCCTACGACGTCGGCGGCGCCGGCGACCAGTCCTTCAACGACGCCGCGACCGTCGGCATGAAGAAGGCCGCCAAGGAGTTCAACACCGGCGAGAAGGCCGTCGAGCCGGTCGACGGCGAGTCCGACGCCGACAAGACGCAGCGCCTGACGCAGCTCGCCAAGCAGGGCTACAACCCGGTCATCGGCGTCGGCTACGCGTACGCGCCCGCCATCAAGGAGGTCTCGGAGCAGTTCCCGAAGACCACCTTCGGCATCGTCGACGACGAGACGGTCAAGGCCGACAACGTCTCCGACCTGGTCTTCAGCGAGCAGGAGGCGTCCTACCTCGCGGGCGTCGTGGCCGCCAAGGCCACCAAGTCCAAGACCGTCGGCTTCGTCGGCGGCGTGGACGTCCCGCTGATCCACAAGTTCGAGGCGGGCTTCGCGCAGGGCGTCAAGGACACGAACCCCAAGGTCAAGGTCGTCAAGCAGTACCTGACCGAGAAGGCCGAGGACGGCGGCTTCTCCAGCCCCGACAAGGGCAAGACCGCCGCGCAGGGCCAGATCGAGAAGGGCGCCGACGTGGTCTACCACGCCGCGGGCCTGTCCGGTCAGGGCGTCATCGAGGCCGCGGCCGCCAAGAAGGTCTGGGCGATCGGTGTCGACTCCGACCAGTACAAGCAGGACGCCCTCGCCAAGTACAAGAAGTACATCCTGACCTCGGCGACCAAGGACGTCGCGGGCTCGGTGTACAACCTGGCGAAGGCCGTCGAGGACGGCACCGCCAAGGGTGGCGTCGTCCGCGCCGACCTGAAGTCGGGCGGTGTCGCGCTCGCCGACTCGAACCCCGAGTTCATGAAGATGAAGGACGTCCAGGCGGCCCTGAAGAAGGCCGAAGAGGGCATCAAGGGCGGCAAGATCAAGGTCAAGACCACGCCGTGAGGCGGGAGTTGATCCGACGACTGCCGTAACGGCAGCGTGATTCTCGTGCGACGGGGTGTGGGGGACGATGGTTCACCCGCGCCCCGTTCGCGCGAGCCACATTCAGCAGCAGGGGCACTGCGCGCGTAGGCGGCCCCTTTCCTTCAGGCCCTTCAGGCCTTCCGGCCCCCGAGGAGAGTGCGCCATCGACGCGTCCACCAACCCTCCGCCCATCGCCGTCGAACTCGTCGGCATCACCAAGCGCTTCCCCGGAGTCGTCGCCAACCACGACATCCACCTGACCGTCCGCAAGGGCACCGTGCACGCCCTCGTCGGTGAGAACGGCGCGGGCAAGTCGACCCTGATGAAGATCCTCTACGGCATGCAGAAGCCGGACGAGGGCACCATCACCGTCGACGGCGAGCAGGTCGCCTTCGGCAGCCCCGCCGACGCCATCGCCCGCGGCATCGGCATGGTGCACCAGCACTTCATGCTCGCCGACCAGCTGACCGTCCTGGAGAACATCGTTCTCGGCAGCGAGAAGCTGCACGGCATCGGCGCCGCCGCCCGCCGCACGATCCTCGACCTCTCCGACCGCTACGGCCTCGGCGTGCGCCCCGACGCGTACGTGGAGGACCTCGGTGTCGCCGACCGGCAGCGCGTGGAGATCCTCAAGGTCCTCTACCGCGGCGCCACCACGCTGATCCTCGACGAGCCGACGGCCGTGCTCGTGCCGCAGGAGGTCGACGCGCTCTTCGACAACCTCCGCGAGCTCAAGGCCGAGGGCCTGTCCGTCATCTTCATCTCGCACAAGCTCGGTGAAGTCCTGTCCGTCGCCGACGACATCACCGTCATCCGGCGCGGCACGACGGTCGGCACGGCGATCCCGGCCGAGACGACCCCGCGCCAGCTCGCCGAGCTGATGGTGGGCAGCGAACTGCCCACCCCCGAGACGGCGGAGTCGACGGTCACCGACCGCCCGATGATCCAGGTCGAGGGCCTCAAGCTGCTCGCCGAGGGCGACTCGGGCCGCGCGCTGCTCGACGACATCTCCTTCACGATCCACGAGGGCGAGGTCCTCGGCATCGCGGGCGTCGAGGGCAACGGCCAGACCGAGCTGATCGACGCGCTCATCGGCCTCAAGCACGCCGACTCCGGCGTCATCCGCATGGCCGGCGAGGACATCACCGGCACGGCGACCCGCAAGCGGCGCGAGGACGGCATCGGGTACATCCCCGAGGACCGCCACCGCCACGGCCTCCTCCTGGAGTCCCCGCTGTGGGAGAACCGCATCCTCGGCCACGTCACCGAGAAGCCCAACGCACGCGGCTTCTGGCTCGACCCCAAGGGCGCGCAGGCCGACACCCGCCGCATCGTCGAGGAGTACGACGTCCGTACGCCCGGCATCGACGTGACGGCGGCCTCCCTCTCCGGCGGCAACCAGCAGAAGCTGATCGTCGGCCGCGAGATGAGCCACAACCCGCGCTTCCTGATCGCCGCCCACCCCACCCGCGGTGTGGACGTCGGCGCGCAGGCGCAGATCTGGGACCAGATCCGCGAGGCCCGCCGCGAGGGCCTGGCCGTGCTGCTGATCTCCGCCGACCTGGACGAGCTGATCGGCCTCTCCGACACGCTCCGCGTGATCTACCGCGGCCGGCTCGTGGCGGACGCCGACCCGTCCACCATCACGCCGGAGGAGCTCGGCTCGGCGATGACCGGTGCCGCCTCGGGTCACTTGGAGCACGTGGAAGAAGACGCCCCGGAGGACGAGGCCCGATGAAGAAGTTCGACAAGGAGCGCGTGCTCCTCGCGGTGGCCGGACCGGTCATCGCGCTGATCGCGGCCGTGGCGCTGACCTCGGTCGTGCTGCTCGCGTCGGGCAAGAGCCCGATCGAGCCGTACAGCCTGATGCTGGAGCAGGCCACCTTCTCCGACGTCCAGGTGCTGATCCTCAACCAGGCCGGCATGTACTACCTGGCGGCGCTCGCGGTGGCCATCGGCTTCCGCATGAACCTGTTCAACATCGGCGTGGACGGCCAGTACCGGCTCGCCGCGATGATCACCGCGGTCGTCGGCACGCACCTCGCGCTGCCGTCGTTCCTGCAGATCCCCGTGCTCATGCTGGTCGCCATGCTCACCGGCGCCTTCTGGGCCGGCATCGCGGGCGTCCTCAAGACCACCCGCGGCGTCAGCGAGGTGGTCGCCACGATCATGCTCAACGCCATCGCGACGAGCGTCATCGCCTACCTCACCCTCACCGAGAACTTCGGCGTCCCGGTCGGCAACAACCAGACCACCGGCGTGATGGAGAAGTCCGGCTGGTTCCCCGGCATCAAGGTGGCGGGCGGCGAGATCTACGGCTTCGTGGTCATCGCGGTCCTCGCCGGAGTCCTGTACTGGCTGGTCCTCAACCGCACCCGGTTCGGCTTCGACCTGCGCGCCACCGGCGCCTCCGAGTCGGCCGCCGCGGCCTCCGGCGTCAACGCCAAGCGCATGGTGCTCAGCGCCATGCTGATCTCCGGCGCGGTGTCGGGCCTCGCGGGCCTGCCGATCCTGCTCGGCGACACCCACACGTACAGCCTCTCCTTCCCCGCGGGCCTCGGCTTCACCGCCATCGGCATCGCGCTCCTCGGCCGCAACAACCCCGTCGGCATCGCCTTCGCGGCGCTGCTGTGGGCCTTCCTCGACAAGGCCTCGCCCGCCCTCGACTACGCCCAGCCCGAGGCGTACGACAAGGAGATCGCGGTGATCATGCAGGGCCTCATCGTGATCGCGGTCGTCGTCTCCTACGAGGAGGTGCGCCGCTGGGGCCTGCGCCGCCAGCAGCGCCGCGTCGGTGAGGAACTGGCCGCCGCCGCCCGGGCGAACGGCAACAACGACTCCGTGAAGGAGGTGGCTGCCCGATGAGCTCGGCAACCGTCGCCAAGCCCCCGGCCAAGCAGCCCGCGCCGGGCCGCCGCCGCATCTCGCTCCCCGTCCTCCTGCTGGTCATCGCGGGCGTCCTGGTGCTGACCTCCGTGGTCCGCATGATCACCGGCGCCGACGGCATCACGTCCACCGGCCAGATGTCCACGGCGCTCAAGCTCGCCGTGCCGATCGGCCTCGCGGGCCTCGGCGGCCTGTGGGCCGAGCGCGCGGGCGTCGTCAACATCGGCCTCGAGGGCATGCTGATCCTCGGCACCTGGTTCGGCGCCTGGGCCGGCTTCCAGTGGGGCCCGTGGGTGGGCGTCCTGTTCGGCATCGTCGGCGGCGCGCTCGGCGGCCTGCTGCACGCGATCGTCACGATCACCTTCAACGTCAACCACATCGTCTCCGGTGTGGCCCTCAACATCCTGGCCCTCGGCGCCACCCGCTACCTCGCGACCTTCGCCTTCGAGGGCGAGGAGGGCGGTACGTCGAAGCAGTCGCCGCCCGTCGAATCGCTCGGGAACTTCTCCGTGCCGGGCCTCTCCGACTGGCTCGCCGACCTCAACGGCAAGCACTGGTTCCTGGTCTCCGACCTCGCGGGCCTGTTCGGCGGCCTGTTCACCGACCTGTCGCCGCTCACGGTCGTCGCGGTCGCCATGGTCCCGCTGAGCTGGTGGATCCTGTGGCGCACGGCGTTCGGCCTGCGCCTGCGCTCCTGCGGCGAGAACCCGATCGCCGCCGAGTCGCTCGGCGTCAACGTCTACAAGTACAAGTACCTGGCCGTGGTCATCTCCGGCGGCCTCGCGGGCCTAGGCGGCGCCTTCCTCTCGCTGGTCGCCTCCAACATCTACCTGGAGGGCCAGACCGGCGGCCGCGGCTACATCGGCCTCGCCGCGATGATCTTCGGCAACTGGATGCCGGGCGGACTCGCGCTCGGCGCGGGCCTGTTCGGTTACACCGACAGCCTGAAGCTCCGGGGTGGCGGCACCAACGTCCACGCGCTGCTCCTGCTCATCGCGATCCTGCTGGTCATCGGCGCGGTCTACCTCGCATGGCGCAAGCGGTACGTCCCCGCGGTGATCACCGCGGCCGTCTCCGCGCTGATGTTCCTGTGGTACGGCTTGACCGACGAGGTGCCCAACCAGGTCGTCACCGCCACTCCGTACGTGGTGACCCTGCTGGTCCTCTCGCTCTCCGCCCAGCGGCTGCGGATGCCGAAGGCGGACGGAATGCCGTACCGGAAGGGCCAAGGAAAGTGACGACTGCCGCCACGGACACCGACTGGGACGCCCTGCGGGAGGCCGCGCGCGAGGCCATGTCCCGCGCGTACGCCCCCTACTCGGGCTTCCCGGTCGGCGCCGCGGCCCTGGTCGACGACGGCAGGACCGTCTCCGGCTGCAACGTGGAGAACGCCTCGTACGGACTCGGCCTCTGCGCCGAGTGCGGCCTGGTCTCGCAGCTCCAGCTGACCGGTGGCGGCCGCCTCACGCACTTCACCTGCGTGGACGGCAAGGGCGAGATCCTGATGCCGTGCGGCCGCTGCCGCCAGCTGCTCTACGAGTTCGGGGGCGCCGAACTCGTCATGGAGACACCGTCGGGCGTGCGGACGCTGGGTGACATGCTCCCTGACGCGTTCGGTCCGCAGCACCTCAACTGAAGCCTGGCCCCCGTCTGTTGGCGGGGGCCTTCTTCGCGGTCGGGCTCTATGCGCGTAGAGTCTGGCCGGTACGACGCCGTAACTGCTGGAAGGACATGCCATGGACGTCATCTCCGTCATCCGCACCAAGCGCGACCGGGGCGAGCTCAGCGACGAGCAGATCGACTGGGTCATCGACGCCTACACCCGCGGCGCGGTCGCCGACGAGCAGATGTCGTCCCTCGCGATGGCGATCCTGCTCAACGGCATGAACCGCAAGGAGATCGCCCGCTGGACCGCCGCGATGATCGCGTCCGGCGAGCGCATGGACTTCTCCTCGCTGTCCCGCCCGACCGCCGACAAGCACTCCACCGGCGGCGTCGGCGACAAGATCACGCTGCCGCTCGCCCCGCTGGTCGCCGCGTGCGGCGCGGCCGTCCCGCAGCTTTCGGGCCGCGGCCTCGGCCACACCGGCGGCACCCTCGACAAGCTGGAGGCCGTCCCCGGCTGGCGCGCACTGCTCTCCAACGAGGAGATGCTGAGCGTCCTCGACGGCGTCGGCTCGGTCATCTGCGCGGCGGGCGACGGCCTGGCCCCCGCCGACAAGAAGCTGTACGCGCTGCGCGACGTCACTGGCACGGTGGAGGCGATCCCGCTGATCGCCTCGTCCATCATGTCGAAGAAGATCGCCGAGGGCACGGGTTCGCTGGTCCTTGACGTGAAGGTCGGCACCGGCGCGTTCATGAAGAACCTGGACGACGCGCGCGAACTGGCTTCCACGATGGTGGAGTTGGGCACGGACAGCGGTGTCCGTACGGTGGCCCTGCTCACGGACATGTCGACGCCGCTGGGCCTCACGGCGGGCAACGCCCTCGAGGTCCGCGAGTCGGTCGAGGTCCTCGCGGGCGGCGGCCCGGCGGACGTCGTCGAGCTCACCCTCGCGCTGGCCCGCGAGATGCTGGACGCGGCGGGCCTGAAGGACGCCGACCCGGCGAAGGCGCTGGCCGACGGCTCGGCGATGGACGTATGGCGCCGCATGATCGCGGCGCAGGGCGGCGACCCGGACGCGAAGCTGCCGGTGGCACGCGAGCGGCATGTGGTCACCGCGCCGTCGTCGGGCGTGCTGACCCGCCTCGACGCGTACGACGTCGGCGTCGCCGCCTGGCGTCTCGGCGCGGGCCGTGCGCGCAAGGAGGACGTGGTCCAGGCGGGCGCGGGCGTCGAACTCCACGCCAAGCCGGGCGACTCCGTCGAGGCGGGCGCGCCCCTGATGACCCTGCACACGGACACGCCGGAGCGGTTCGCGTACGCGCTGGAGTCCGTCGAGGGTTCGTACGACATCGCTCCGGCGGGGGCGGACTTCTCGCCGGGGGCGATCGTGCTGGACCGGATCGGCTGAGAGCTCGGCGGGCCCCTGGCGGGGCCCTGACCAGGGCGTACTCGTACGGGTGAACGGGATCGGTGGACCGCCGCCGGTCCCGTTCGGCATGCTGGGATCGGTGACGCACCGAAAGAGGAGACCGCCATGAGCGCACTCACCGTCGGCCATCCAGCGGGCTACGGCCCTGGATGGGACGATCTTGTCCGGATCTGGCAAGAGACGGACGTACCCGAGGGCTGCAAGGTGGAGATCATTGAAGGGGTCATCACCGTGTCGCCCAGCCCTGCCAAGCAGCACAACCTCATCGCAGCCAAAGTTGCCCGCAGGCTGCTGGCCGTCATCCCGGACGACTGGAACGTTTTCCAGACACAGGCAGTGTCGCTTCCCTCCAGGCTTGGCATGTTCATCCCTGACCTCGTCGTGGCGGCCGAAGCAGAGCTCGACGGGCCCGGCACGGACATGCCGGCCGGCGCCGCCGAGCTCGTCGTCGAGGTGACTTCGCCCTCCAACGCCCGACACGACCGCATCAGCAAGCCCGCCGCCTATGCCACCGCAGGCATCCCCCTCTACCTCCTCATCGACCGCTGGGCCCCCGGCGGCCCCACCATCACCCTCTACGGCGAACCCCGAGGCGACGTCTACCGCGTCCTGAGCGCCTGCAAGTTCGGTGAGCCCATCAAGCTCCCCGAGCCCTTCGACCTGGAGATCGACACCAGCGCGTTCCCCGTGGACTGATGCGGACAGGCCCATTCGGCGGCCCCACCGATGAATTCCGTCGCCCGCGCCGGTCAATCCTGCGTGGCCGATTCCCGAGAGCACCTCATCCGCATCGCCGGGCCCCTGCGCGCCGGCGACATCCCGTCCCTGTGCGAACAGGTCGCCGCCGCCCGGCACGGACCCGGCGACGGCACGACGAGTGACGTGATCTGCGACGTCTCCGCCGTCACCACCGCCGACCTCACCACCGTCGACGCGATCGCCCGCCTGCACCTGGCCGCCCGCAGGGCCGGGAGCCGCATCCGGCTCAGGAATCCCAGCCCCGGACTGCTGGCGCTGATCGGTCTCGTCGGGCTCGTCGAACTCTGCGGCCTAGTCGTCGAGATGGAGGGGCACCCCGAAGAGCGGGAACCACCGCTGGGTGTCGAGGAAGCAGTGGAAGCCGGCGATACGGCCCTCTGAGATCTCCACGACCTGGATCGACCAGGGCATGAAGCCGCCGTTGTCGGGGTCGGGCTTGTACTGCGCGAAGCCCGGTGTGCCGTTCACCTGCACCGGCAGGAGGCGGCCGTTGGCACAGGCGGCGCCCATCGTGGACATGAAGCCCGTGATGTCCGCCGTGCCGCGCAGCCACAGGTCGAACGGCGGCATCGTCATGACGGCGTCCTCGGCGAGCAGCGCGGTGAGCGCCGCCATGTCATACCCCTCGAAGGCCGCCACATAGCGGTCGAGGAGCTTCTGCTGCTCCTCGTCGAGCGGATCGGAGACGGCCGTGTCGTCCGCGGGCCGCTCGGCGAGGGTGGCGCGGGCCCGCTGCAGCGCGCTGTTCACCGAGGCGACGGAGGTGTCGATCAGCTCGGCGACCTCGCCGGCCTTCCAGGCGAGGACCTCACGCAGGATCAGCACCGCACGCTGCTTGGGCGGCAGGCTCTGCAGCGCGGCGACGAACGCGAGGCGCACGGACTCCTTGGCGACCGCCGCCTCCGCGGGGTCGTGCAGGGACGGCAGGACGCGGGCGTCGGGCATCGGCTCGAGCCAGGTGTTGTCCGGGCGGGGGTTGAGCGCGGCCTGGGCCAGCGGGGCGGCGGCCGTCAGGTCCATGGGACGGGCGCGGCGATTGCCGGCGTTCAGCATGTCCAGGCAGACGTTCGTCGCGATGCGGTAGAGCCAGGAGCGGATGCTGGAGCGGCCCTCGAACTTGTCGAAGCTGCGCCAGGCGCGCACCATCGTGTCCTGCACGGCGTCCTCGGCCTCGAAGGCCGAGCCCAGCATCCGATAGCAGTACCCGGTCAGCTCGACCCGGTGTTTCTCCAGCGTGACGTCCAGCTCGGTCGTCGTCCCTGTGCTGTCGCTCATCCCCACCCACCCCTGGCTTCCGGGCGGAGCCCGATGTGAGGCCCCACACATCGGAAGCTACCTCAGCCCACTGACAACGGCCCCCGGAGTGGGAAAACCCGCAGGTGAAATCAGCAGGAGCGGGCCACGAGGTTGCGCCGCCGCTCCGTCCGCGCCGCGTGCGAGCCCCACACCGTCACCGACACGACGCCGAGCACCGCGAGGACGCCGAGCCCGACGGTCCCGGCCCAGCCGCCCGCGTGGAAGGCGACCGCGCCGAGCGTGCCGCCCGCGCTGGAACCCAGGTAGTACGCGGACTGGTAGAGCGCCGACGCCTGCGCCCGCCCGGTCGTGGCCGTACGGCTCACCGAAGAGGACGCGACCGCGTGGCCCGCGAAGAAACCGGCGGTGATCAGCACGAGGCCGAGCAGGACGAGGACCAGCGAGGAGGAGAGGGAGAGCAGCAGCCCGCCGGCCGTCGTGCTCACCGCCAGATACAGCGCCCCGCGCCGCCCGAGCCGGGCCACCAGCTTCCCCGCGGCCGCCGACGAGACCGTACCGACGAGGTAGACCAGGAAGATCGAGCCGATGACGCCCTGCGGGAGCGAGAACGGCGCCTCGGTCAGCCGGTATCCGATCACCGTGTAGACCGCCCCGAAGACGGTCATGAACAGCGCCCCGATCGCGTACAGCCTGCACAGGAGCGGGTTCGACAGATGCGTACGCACCGTGCGGGCAAGGGACTTGGGGCTGAGCGTGCCCGCGGTGAAGTGCCGCGGCGCGGGCAGCAGCACCCGGAAGGCGACCGCGCACAGCAGCGCCATGACACCGACCACGCCGACCGCCGCACGCCAGCCCCAGGCCTGCGCGACCCAGCCGGTCACGATCCGCCCGCTCATGCCGCCGATGGAGTTGCCCGCCACGAACATGCCGATCGCGGCGACCAGCGCCTTCGGCCGCACCTCCTCGGCGAGGAACGCCATCGCGGAGGCGGGGAGCCCGGCGAGTGCCGCGCCCTGCACGGCGCGCAGCGCGATCAGCACCTCGACCGAGGGGGCGAAGGGGACGATGAGTCCCACGGCGACGGCGACGGTCAGCGAGGCCGTCATCACCGCGCGCCGCCCGTAGCGCTCGCTGAGCGCGCTCAGCGGAAGGACGAAGAGGGCCAGTGCGCCCGTGGCCGCCGACACCGTCCAGCTCGCCGTGCTCGCGCTCACGCCGAAGTCCGTGGAGACGAGCGGCAGGAGGGCCTGCGTGGAGTAGAGGAGGGCGAAGGTGGCGACGCCCGCGAGGAAGAGCGCGAAGCTCATCCGGCGGTAGCCGGGTCCGCCCGGGGTCAGACGGGAATCGGCGGCGGGGGACGACGAGGGGAGGGCGGCCGCGTGGGTGGCGGTCGCCCCGCTACTGGCAGGAGGCATGCCACGAACGTACGGCCGGTTTTTTGATGCGTCCAATGCATGGAATCGCCATAATCGTTCCCATGCAGCATCAGCAGAGGTCACAGCCGCGCGTGTCACAGAACAGTGACGTGGAGGACATCGTGGCGCTGCTCGCGCCTCGCCTCGCGTACTTCGCGGGGGCCGCCAGGACCGAGCACGTCACGCGCGCCGCCCAGCAGATGCGCATCCCCCAGTCGACGCTCTCCCGCGCCCTCGTCCGGCTCGAACGGGACCTCGGCGTCGACCTGTTCGCGCGCCGCGGCCGCACCGTCTCGCTCACTCCGGCGGGCCGCACCTTCCTCGCCTCGGTCGAGCGGGCGCTCGGCGAGGTCGAGCGGGCCGCCGAGTCGGTGCGCGCCGACGCCGACCCGGAGACCGGCAAGGTCGCCTTCGGCTTCCTGCACACCATGGGCTCCGAGACGGTGCCCGGACTGATCCGCGCCTTCCGCGCCGACCACCCGCGCGTGCGCTTCAGCCTGGTCCAGAACTACGGCGAGGCGATGATCGAGCGGCTGCGCGCCGGCGAGCTCGACCTCTGCCTCACCTCACCCGTGCCCGACGCCCCGGACCTGGTCGCCCGCCGCCTCGACGAACAGCGCCTGCGCCTGGTCGTCCCCGACGACCACCGCTTGGCCTCCCGCAAGCGGATCCGCCTCGCCGAGGCCGCCGAAGAGGCCTTCGTCACCCTGGAGCCGGGCTACGGCCTGCGCCGCATCACGGACGACCTCTGCCGGGACGCGGGCTTCAAGCCCCGCGTCGCCTTCGAGGGCGAGGAGGCGGAGACGCTGCGCGGCCTGGTCGCGGCGGGCCTCGGCGTGGCCCTGCTGCCGCCGCCCGCCGTGCCCCGGCCCGGGGTCGTGGAGCTGACGGTGACCGGGCAGCGGGCGGTGCGCGAGATCGGCGTGGCCTGGCTGGGCGGCCACCCGGACACCCCGCCGGTGGCGGCGTTCAAGGAGTTCCTGCTGAGCAGGAAGGGAAAGCTGCTGCAGCAGCAGAGCCTCTCAGTGCCTGAGTGACTGCCCGAAACCGGAGGCCAACGGCATCCGCAGCCCGAGCGGCGGAGGAGCGGCCAACGCGTCCTCCAGGGGACGGGCGAAGCCCGTCCCGAACAGTGCACCCAGCACGAAGTCCGAGGCCAGCGCGAGGACTTCGGACTGGTGCTGCTGGAGCCGGTGCCCGTCGGAGTGCACCTCGAACCGGCACACGTCGCGGTTCGCCTTCTTCGCCCGCTCGGCGAACCGGAACGACAGCTCCGGGTCGGTCCGCTCGTCGTTCGTGCCGTGCACGATGAGGACCCGCCGCCCCGCGAGGTGCTTCACCGGTTCGGGTGGCGCGGCCACGTCGTCCTCCGGCAGCCAGGGCGCCATCGCGAGGACGGAGTTGACGGCCTCGTGCCCGCCCGCGCGGAGCGCGGCACGGCCGCCCATGTCCACTCCGGCGAGACAGACGGGGACGTCGCCGTAGAGACGTACGATCTCGTCCGCCGCCCAGGCCGTGTCGCGGGCCAGCTCCGCCTGCGCGCCGTTCCAGCCCCGGCAGCGGTAGTGCACGACGTGCGTGACGAGGCCGGCCTCGCGCCCGTCGTGGGCCAGTCTGCGGCCCAGCGCGCGCACGCCGGCGGCCGCCAGCGGCGACGGTCTGCGGGTGGAGGTCTCGGTGCCGCCGGGCAGCAGGAGCACCGCTCCGCCCACCGCCGAGGGCGCCGTCCCGATCGCGCGCCCGAGCCTGGCCGCGCCCGCCGGCCCCGCGGTCCCTTGCTGTGCCATGACAGAACAGTGTCAGAAGCCATGGTGTACGCCACCCGTCCGCAGGGTCACTGTTACGTATCGACCAGTGAGTTCTACGCGCGTAGGCGCTAGAGTGCCGAAATGACGAGCCAGACACACACGACCGGTCACACGGACCGTGAAACGCCCAGCGTCGAGCAGATCCGCCGTGCCCCCAAGGTGCTTCTGCACGACCACCTCGACGGCGGCCTGCGCCCCGGCACGATCGTCGACCTCGCCCGCGACTGCGGCTACGAGAACCTCCCCGAGACCGACCCCGACAAGCTCGGGATCTGGTTCCGCGAGGCGGCCGACTCCGGCTCCCTCGAGCGGTACCTGGAGACCTTCGCCCACACCTGCGCGGTGATGCAGACGAAGGACGCCCTCAAGCGCGTCGCCGCCGAGTGCGCCGAGGACCTCGCCGAGGACGGCGTGGTCTACGCCGAGATCAGGTACGCCCCCGAGCAGCACCTGGAGCAGGGCCTCACCCTCGAAGAGGTCGTCGAGGCGGTCAACGAAGGCTTCCGCGAGGGCGAGCGCCGCGCCAAGGCCAACGGCCACCGCATCCGCGTCGGCGCGCTGCTCACCGCCATGCGGCACGCGGCCCGCGCCCTGGAGATCGCCGAACTCGCCAACCGCTACCGCGACTTCGGAGTGGTCGGCTTCGACATCGCGGGCGCCGAGGCGGGCTTCCCTCCCACCCGCCACCTCGACGCCTTCGAGTTCCTCAAGCGCGAGAACAACCACTTCACGATCCACGCGGGCGAGGCCTTCGGCCTGCCGTCGATCTGGCAGGCCCTGCAGTGGTGCGGCGCCGACCGGCTCGGCCACGGCGTGCGCATCATCGACGACATCGAGATCGCCGACGACGGCACGGTGAAGCTCGGCCGCCTCGCGTCGTACGTCAGGGACAAGCGGATCCCGCTGGAGCTCTGCCCGACGTCCAACCTCCAGACGGGCGCCGCGTCCTCCTACGCCGAGCACCCCATCGGGCTGCTGCGCAAGCTGCACTTCCGCGCGACGGTGAACACCGACAACCGCCTGATGTCGGGCACCAGCATGAGCCGCGAATTCGAGCACCTGGTCGGCACGTTCGGCTACACGCTCGACGACATGCAGTGGTTCACAGTCAATGCGATGAAATCAGCATTCATTCCTTTCGATGAACGACTGGCCATGATCAACGACGTGATCAAGCCCGGCTATGCCGAGCTGAAGTCCGAATGGCTGTTCCGTCAGACCGTCTCGACCAGCGCTTCTGCCGCCGGCTGACGCGATGTGTCCGCGTCCGCGCGGCGGGTGGGCGGCCGGGAGATCTCTCTCCCGGCCGCTTTTCCTTTGCCCCTGAACCGTGATCGGGGCTGCTTACGGTCGTTGAACCGCGCAACCCCCCTCCCCGATCCGCCGCTCGAATCCCTGAGCAGAAGACGCAAGGACGCATAGAAGATGAAGCAGCAGTCAGCCGCCAAGACCCTCGGTGTCGCCGCTCTGGGCGCCGCCTTCGCCGCCGCGGGCGCCGGCGCCGCGAACGCCGCTCCCGCCGTCGCCGACCCGGCCGCCGCCCTCGGCCCCGTCTCCTCCGTGGTCCCCGCCGCCGGCGCCACCGAGTCCCTGTCCGCCGGGCAGAACGCCCTCGGCAGCGGCCTGAACGCCACCAAGCCCGCGCTCGACAAGACCGCGGGCCCCAAGCCGGGCGGCCCGACCTCCCCGGTCTCGGGCCTCCTCGGCGGCCTGCCGCTCGGCGGCACCGGCATCAACGGCCTGCCGCTCGGCTGACCCGCCTCCGCGTACGCCGATGGGGCGCCCCTCCGAAGAGGGGCGCCCCATCGTGCTGTCGTCACCAGGCCTGGCGGGCCTTGCTCTCCGAGGGCAGCAGGATCCACATCGCGATGTAGAGCAGGAACTGCGGGCCCGGCAGCAGGCACGAGACCACGAAGATCACGCGCATGGTCGTGGCGGAGGTGCCGAAGCGCTTGGCCAGGGCAGCGCACACTCCGCCGATCATCCGGCCGTGGGTGGGGCGGGCAAGGGCGGTCATGTCGGGCTCCTTCGCGAACGTCGGTACGAGGCTTCTCGTGTGCCCCGATACTTCGACAGTACGTTCGCGAAGCGGGTCAAAGCGTCGCTCTACGGTGCGATACCGACCCTGGGAATCGTCGGGGTCGACCCCTGAGACACGTCCTCCCGGGGGAGGGGCGCACGGCTCCCGCCGTCCTCACCGCGACGGAGCCTGGCCCGGACCGCGGGCACGACCGCGAGGTGCGCCACCGCCACCCCGAGCGTGTTCAGGAGCAGCGAGTCGATGTCGACGACCTGACCTGGGACCCCGGTCTGCAGCAGCTCGATGCCGAGCGAGAGCAGTGCCCCGGCGGCGACCGTGCGGACCAGCGAACCCCACGGCGAGACCGCGACACGGCCGCCGGCCAGCGGCAGCAGCACCCCGAGCGGGGCGAGCAGCAGCACGCTCTCACCGATCCGGCGGGCGGCCTGGAGACCGCCGAGCGCCAGATCCGCCTTGATCCCGGCGAGTGGCCGCAGATTCGCGGCGCTCACCCAGGGGACGTCCAGCGGACGCAGCGTGATCCACCCGACGAGCAGAAGATGTGCGACGAGGAGGAATCCCCCCGCCGCACGGAAGCGGATGGCGGCACCGTGGCCGCCCGAGCCTTGACGCACACCCCCCAGGACGTCAGAGGCGGCAGGATCGGTTCCGCGTACCCGCCGACGGCTACTGGACGGTTTTCACGGGCGGCGCCACCGTGCCCGGCCGGGACCGGACCTCGGCGGTGCACTCGTAGCTCCGCAGGGGGATGTCCCCTGGGCCGCCCATGACCACCGCGTGATCGCCCGACGCCGCGTTGCCCGCGAGCGTGCACACGATCTGGGCCAGCGCGAACGCGGACAGGTCCTCCGGCCGGGAGCTCAGGCGCAGCGCCTCCTCAGGGTCGCCCGCGCGCGGCCCGGAGACGGTGGTGCCGCCCCGCACGTCGGTGGCGAAGCCCGCCTGCTTCTCCGGCTCCGAGGGCGGCGCCGCCAGCTCGTCGAGGAGCGCCTGGGCGATACGGACCCGGTCGGTGGTCGCCTTGTCCGTGCGCAGCTGCAGCTCGCGGTCGACGTTCACCAGCTGGGCCGCGCACACCAGGTAGACCTCCACCGGCACGCCGCTGCCCGACCGCGAGGCGATGCCGGAGCCCGACATGACGCACGGCACCCGCGACGGCGCGGCGCCGTAGTCGGTCGGCACCTCGGTCGACCTGATCCCGCACCCGGCGAGCACGGCGGTCAGCCCCGCCGCGGCGGCGAAGGACCGCATCCGGCGCCCGTTCATGCCTGGCCCCCTTCGGCGCGCTCGTCGTCCTCGGCGGCTGCTTCGTCGTCGGCTTCGTCGTGCTGTGGCAGCCACAGCGTGAAGACCGCGCCGCCCTCCGGAGAGTTGGCCGCGGTGATCTCGCCGCCGTGGATGTGCGCGTTCTCCAGGGCGATGGAGAGGCCGAGGCCGCTGCCCTCGGACCGCGGCCGGGACGCGCTCGCCTTGTAGAACCGGTCGAAGACGTGCGGCAGCACGTCCTCCGGGATGCCGGGGCCGTGGTCGCGTACGGAGATGACCAGCTTGGTGTCCGCCAGCCGCACCGACACCTCGACCGGGGAGCCGCCGTGCTTGAGGGCGTTGCCGATGAGGTTCGCCAGGATCACGTCGAGGCGGCGCGGGTCGAGCCGGACGGTGATGCCGCGCTCGGCGTCCAGCTCGACCGCGTCGAGCCAGGCGCGCGCGTCGATGCACGCGGTGATCTGGTCGGCGATGTCGACGTCGTCCAGGACGAGGCGCGCGGTGCCCGCGTCGAAGCGGGTGACCTCCATGAGGTTCTCCACGAGGTCGTTCAGGCGGCGGGTCTCGCTCACCACGAGCCGGACGGCCGGCTCGATCATCGGGTCCACGGAACCGGTCTCCGCGTCGAGCTCCTCCTCCAGGACCTCCGTCACCGCGGTGATCGCGGTCAGCGGGGTGCGCAGCTCGTGCGACATGTCGGCGACGAAGCGCCGGGACGCCTCCTCGCGGGCGCTCATGTCGGCGACCTTCTTCTCCAGGTTCTCCGCGGTCTTGTTGAACGTACGGGACAGGTCGGCGAGTTCGTCCGTACCGGACACCCGGAGGCGGGTGTCCAGCTTGCCCTCGCCGAGCCGCCGCGCGGCGACGCCGAGCCGGTGCACGGGTTTCAGGACGGTCGTCGCCGCGGCCTGCGCGAGCAGCGCGGAGCCGATCAGCGCGAGCCCCGTGGCGATGGCGAGGGACCAGCCGAGCGAACTGAGGTCCTTCGCCTCCGGCTCCAGCGACTTGAGCATGTAACCGGTCGGGCCGCCGCCGATCACCGTGGCGCCGCCCACCAGGTACGGGGTGCCGTGGTTGACGGTCCGCTGCCAGTACAGGTGGTAGGGGCTCTTGTTGCCTGAGGTGAGCGGCTGCTTCTCGGTCACGGCCTCCTGCAGCGACTGCGGCACCTTGGCGAGCGTGAACGCGTCCAGGTCGCTGTAGCCGACGATCTGGCCGCCGCCCTTCTTCTCGCCGACCAGGAGCACGCTGTAACGCTGGCCGCTGTTCGCCATCTGCTCGGCGGTCGCCTGCAGTTCGTCCTGCGAGGCATCGGCGGGCAGCGCGCCCGCGCGGTTCTGCATCTGCTGCCGGAAGTCCTTGAGCGCCGCGTCCTGCGCGCGCGTCAGCACGGCCTCGCGGTTGAGCCAGTACGCGATGCCGGACGCGGAGACGGCGGCGGTGAGCGCCACCAGACCGAACACCACGACGAGCCTGAGCCGCAGGCTCGTGAAGCGCAGCCCCGCCAGTATGGCCTTGCGTGCCGCGGCCCAGCCGCGGAGCTTGTCCTGCGGTTTGGTCACTGAGGGGAGTCCAGCCGGTAACCGACGCCGCGCACCGTACGGATCAGGGTCGGCGACGACGGTACGTCCTCGACCTTGGCGCGCAGCCGCTGCACGCACGCGTCGACGAGCCGCGAGTCGCCGAGGTAGTCGTGCTCCCACACCAGACGCAGCAGCTGCTGCCGCGACAGGGCCTGGCCGGGCCTGCGGCTCAGCTCCAGGAGCAGCCGCAGCTCGGTCGGCGTGAGCTGCAGGTCCTCGCCGTTCTTCGTCACGGTCATCGCGGCCCGGTCGATGACGAGCGAACCGAACGTCGCCGCGTCGTTGGCCTCCCGCTCGCCGCGCCGCAGCACCGCGCGGATCCGCGCGTCCAGGACCCGCCCCTGCACGGGCTTGACCACATAGTCGTCGGCGCCGGACTCCAGGCCCACGACCACGTCGATGTCGTCGTTGCGCGCGGTCAGCAGGATGATCGGCAGCTGGTCGGTGCGCCGGATGCGACGGCACACCTCGAAGCCGTCGATGCCCGGCAGCATCACATCCAGCACGATCAGGTCCGGCCGCTGCTCACCGAGCAGTTTCAGGCCGTCCTCGCCGGTGGCAGCAGTGGCCACCCGGTGCCCCTGGCGCGTCAGCGAAAGCTCCAGGGCCGTCCGGATGGCGTCGTCGTCCTCGATCAGCAACAGGGAAGGCACGGACGTCATTCTGTCCCATGTCACGGCCCCAGTACGACTGCTGGAGCTTCCCCGGGTCCTCATTGAGCGGCAGAACCCCGCACCCACACGTGACCTTCACAGGTGGAAGGCGTCCCCGGCCCCTGTGACAGGCCTGTGACAGTCGGCGGACACCGTCATGAAGTGGGTCCGGCAGAGTTCTGGTCACACGCAAGAAGCGGGACTCCACCGACGGGGGGCGCAAGATGAACACGCTGCACAGCACCAGCTCAAGCGCAGTTGTCACGCGTCTTCACGACGTCGGGCGGGGGTCTGAGAAGTCCGGTGCCGTGAGCGGGCGGGGGTGCGCTCGCGGCACCGGGCGTCAGCACGCCGCGTACATGACGGTGGTCGACACCTGTCAGGGCGGGCACGGGGCTCACGGGGGAGCCGCGTACGGGGAGGGCTCGGGGGAGCGGAAGTCCCTGTCGGAGGCGGAGTTCACCGCCTACGTCCAGGAGCGCCGCGCCTCCCTGTACGCGACCGCCTACCACCTGACCGGCGACCGCTTCGAGGCCGAGGACCTGCTGCAGAGCGCCCTCTTCTCGACGTACCGGGCGTGGGACAGGATCAGCGACAAGGCCGCGGTCGGGGGCTACCTCCGCCGCACCATGACCAATCTGCACATCAGCGCGTGGCGCCGCCGCAAGCTGAACGAGTACCCGACCGAGGAGCTGCCGGAGACGGTGGGCGACACGGACGCGATGCGCGGCACGGAGCTGCGCGCGGTTCTCTGGCAGGCCCTGGCCCGCCTCCCCGAACTGCAGCGGACGATGCTCGTGCTCCGCTACTACGAGGGTCGTACGGACCCCGAGATCGCGGACATCCTCGACATCAGCGTGGGCACGGTGAAGTCCAGCATCTGGCGGTCGCTCCGCCGGCTGCGCGAGGACGAGGTCCTCAGCTTCGGCCGTGACCAGGAGGAGTCCTTCGGCGAGTTGGTCGCCTGAGGATCGGGGCCCGCGGCGTCAGCCGCGCACGGGCTCCACGGGGGGAGTACGGGGGCCGTCGCTCCGGGGGGACGCGGCGGAGCACGGGGGAAAGCACGGGGGGATCAAGTGGAGGACCGGAAGGCCGGGGGGTCTTTCCGGTCCTTCTGCTTTTCCGGCCCTGCTGCTTTCCGGTCCTCCTGCGCTGTTTTCCGGGAGCTGCCCCCGCCGGCTACGAGGCCCCGGCCCGTGCCTGCACGCAGCGGCCCGCCGCGGCGGCCGCGACCCGGCCCAGTGCCTCGTCCTTCCCGCAGGGGTGCGCCCCCAGCGCGGCCTGCCGGGTCACGATGGCGCGCTCGGCCCGCATCAGCCGCCACCCCCGCCGCAGCAGGAACGGCACGGACTTGCGGCCCTCCCGCAGGTCCCGCAGCAGCCGCCGCCGGAAGGTGGTCGAGGGACGGCCCCGCAGACAGATGGCGTCGGCCAGCACGTCGAGCTCCCGGCACCGCTCCACGATGTCCGCCGCGAAGATGCCCTCCGCGATGAACAGCGGCGTGCGCTGGATGTCCAGCACCTCCTGGCCGACGCGCGAGCTGGTCGCGATGTCGTACACCGGAACCTTCGTGTGCCCCGTCCGGCACAGCTCCTCGATGGCGGCGACCGCCACGTCCGCGTCCCAGGAGGCCGGGGAGTCCCAGTCGATGTCGGCGCTGCCAGGGACCTGAGGCAGCGTCGGATCGCCGGCTTCCTTGTAGAAGTCGTCGAGGCACAGGACGGGCAGCCCGGAGCGGGCGGCGAACGACGACTTCCCCGAGCCTGAGGGGCCCGTGAGCAGCACGACGCGGGTCGGTATCGGGGGATGGGAGCCCAATTCTGTGAACCTTTGCACCTGGGGTGGACCGCATCTCCCGACACGGCTCGTCAGCGTGGTCGGGAGTCATTATCAACCGGAACGGGAAGTTGCGGAGCCCACGCGGCGAGTCGGCCTTTGGTACGCACGCCACCACTCAACTACGCTACGTGCTCGCCTGATTACTCGACACCTACGGATGTGGGCGCTACCCATGGCACGACACTCAGTGAACAAGTCCCCCCGGGCCCGCTCGCGCGCACTGCTGCGCGTCGGCCTCACCGTCACCGCCGCGGGAGCCGCCCTCGGTGTCGGCGGCACGGGGGTCGCCGGTGCCGCGCCGCTCGAGGACATCGACGCGGGCAGCCCGGTGAAGGGCCTCGTGACGGCGCTCGAGCACTCGACGAAGGGCGGGCTCGCCCCGGTCAGGGACCTCCAGCTCGACCCGCTGGCCAACACCAGCGTCGACCCGCTCAGCAACACGCTCGGCACGCAGGTCGCCGACTTCAAGCCGGTCAGCACCGCGATCGCCACCGGTCCGCTGGCCAGCGGCGCGTCCCTCGGCGAGCTTCCTGTGGTGGGCCCGCTGCTGCCCCGCTAGGAGCCGGTCGGCCGCGAGCGCAGCGGCACCTCGCGGATCAGCCAGGCGGCCGCGAAGGTGGCCGCACAGAGCGCGGCCGTGCCGATCATGACGCCGTGCAGGCCGCTGGTGACCCCGGCCCGGAAGGCGTCGCGCGCCGGCTCGGGGAGGGTGCCGAGCACCGCGGGGGTCAGCTCGTGGCCGCCCGCGAGACGCTCCCCGTCCGGGCCGAGCCGGTCCGTGAGGGTGTCGGTCAGGCGGCCGGTGAAGACCGAGCCGAGGACCGCGACGCCGAGCGAGCCGCCGATGGTGCGCAGCAGCGTGTTCGTGCCGCTGGCCGCCCCCATGTCACGGAGCTCTGCGCTGTTCATGGTGATCAGCAGCGACGGCTGCAGCAGACAGCCGAGGCCCGCACCGAGGACGAACGTCAGCGCGGACGCCACCGCCGTGGCCGTGTCCACGCCGACCGCAAGGAGAGCCAGGGCACCCGCCGTGGCGACGACGCCGCCCACGATCGGATACGCCCGGTACCCGCCGCCGTTCCCCACCGCCCGGCCGATGTACAGCTGCGCGCCCATCATGCCCAGCATCAGCGGCAGCAGCAGGAGGCCGCTCTCCGTCGACGACATGCCGCGCACGAACTGCATGTACTGCGGCAGATAGCTGGCCGCGCCCAGCATCGCCGCGCCCGCGAGGAAGGTGAGTATCTGCGCGAGCGTGAAGTTGCGGTCGCGGAACAGGCGGGGCGGGACGATCGGTTCGGGCGCGCGCCGCTCCACCCGTACGAAGGCGGCGAGCGCGGCCGCCGCGAGCAGCGCGAGACCGGCGATTTGCGGGGAGAGCCAGTCGTACGTCGATCCGGCCCACGTCCCGAGCAGCGTCAGCGCCAGGATGCCGGCCGTCAGGAAGGCGGTGCCCGCGTAGTCGATCCGGGCCGTGCGGCGCTCGCCGCGCAGCTTGACGAGGACACCGACGAGCAGCAGCGCGGCGATGCCGACGGGCACGTTGACGTAGAAGACCCAGCGCCAGTCCAGCTGGTCGGTGAGGAAGCCGCCGAGGAGCGGGCCGCCGATCATCGCGACCGGCAGCAGCACGCCGATCATCGACTGCGCGCGCCCGGCCTGCGCGGGCGGGAGCAGCGTCCCGATGAGGGAGAGCGCGCCCACGAAGAGGCCGCCCGCGCCGAGCCCCTGGAGGGCGCGGAACGCGATCAACTGCTCCATGTTCTGGGCGAGTCCGCAGAGCACGGAGCCGACCAGGAAGACCATGATCGAGGTCAGATAGCTGCCCTTGCGGCCGTACAGGTCGCCGGCCTTGCCCCAGATCGGGGTGGAGACGGCGGTGGTGAGGAGATAGGCCGTCACCACCCAGGAGAAGTGGCCGAGGCCGCCGAGGTCCCCGACGATCGTCGGGAGCGCGGTTCCGACGATCGTGCCGTCGAGCGTCGCCAGGATGATGCCGAGCAGGAGTCCGAGGACGGCGAGGCGGGACGGGAGTTCGGGGGTGTCCGGCTGGTGTGTCGGGGCGGGCGTCGGGGCGGGTTCTGCGTGCTGGTTCGTGGGCTGGGTCATCGGTCCCCCCGGATTCTGGGCGTGGCGTGGCGTGGCGTCAGGCGGCGTACGGGCGGGTGGCCCTGGCGTCGCGGAGTGCCAGGGCCCACCAGGCGAGCTGGTCGAGCATGACCTTGACGGCGGCGTCGCTCGCGGGCTCCGTCATGCGCTGCTCGTCGTCGAACAGGCCCCACGCGTTGTGCAGGCTGACCGTGTTGCGGATGGTCGTCGCGTTCAGCTCGGCCATCACGACGCGGAGGTGCTCGACCGCGCGCAGGCCGCCGGAGATGGCGCCGTAGGAGACGAAGCCGATCGGCTTGGCGTGCCACTCCTTGTTGTGCCAGTCGATGGCGTTCTTCAGGGACGCGGGATAGCTGTGGTTGTACTCCGGCGTGATGAAGACGAAGGCGTCGGCCGCCGCCAGGCACGGGGAGACCAGCGCGAGGGCTTCCTCGGTGCCGGGCGCGGGCGGCTGGCCGAAGGCCGGGAGGACCGTGGGGAGCGGGGTCTCGGCCAGGTCGACGACGTCGACGGTCATGTCGGCGCGCTGGTCGATATGGCCCTTGATCCATTGGGTGACGACGGGGGCGAAGCGGCCTTCGCGGGTGCTGCCGACGAGGACGGCGACGCGGAGCGGGGCCGGGGCCGGGGCCGGGGTCGGTGCGGCAGAGAGGTTCACGGTCATGGGGGTGTCCCTGGGGTGTGCGCGTTGCGGGCGGACGGAATGTGTACGGCGTATCCTGTGCGTACAACGTACACATCGATGTGTACGGCGTCTACTGGGGATACGGTGTACGCATGGCCACACAGAAGAAGAGCGAACCCGACGTCTCGCTCTGGGAGCGCATGGAGCGCCCGGCAGCCACGCAGCGTGCCGCGCTGACGCCACAGAAGATCGCGGAAGTCGCCGTGAAGGTCGCCGACGCCGAAGGCTTCGCCGCCGTCACCATGCGCCGCCTCGCCACCGAGCTGGGCGTCGCGCCCATGGCCGCCTACCGCCACGTCTCCGGCAAGGACGACCTGTGGGCGCTCATGGTCGACCGGGTGACGGCCGAGATCGTCGTGCCCGCGGAGGTGACCGGCTGGCGGGAGGTGCTGCGCGCGTACGCCGTCGCGAGCCGGCTCCTGATGCTGGACCACCCCTGGCTCGCCCAGCTCCCCACGCCGCACTTCGCCCTGACGCCCAACCGGATGGCGATGGCGGAGCGGCAGCTCGCCGCGCTGGAGCGGCACGGCCTCGACGCCGACACGATCATGGCGGCCTTCCGCACCGTCGGCGCCTATGTGCACGGCGTCAGCCAGTCGGAGGTGGCGCTGCGCCAGTACATGGAGGAGAACGGCTGGACCAGCGGCGACGACGCGCGCCAAGGGCTCGCGCCGCAGATGACGTACCTGATGGAGACCGGCCGCTACCCGGCCTACCGGCGCTACGCGCTGGCGGCGGGCCGCAAGGACGACGCGGCCTGGCAGTTCGAGACGGGCCTCGACTGCGTCCTGGACGGCATCGCGGTCCGGCTCGGCCTCGCCCCCTGAACCGGCCTCGCACGCCGGACGTGACGAAGTCCAGGTCTCCTGGACATGACGAAGCCCCGGCCTCCTGGACGGAGGAGGCCAGGGCTTCGCTGTGCGGCAGTGGTTAGTAGGCCGAGCCGGACGCGCCCAGCGAACCCGTGGGGTGCCAGACCGTCTTGGTCTCGAGGAAGGCCGTCAGGCGGCGCGTGCCGGGGTCGGCGGTCCAGTCCGTGTCCACAGGCTGTGGACGCAGGACGCGCTTGAGGTTGTCCGCGGCCGCGATCTCCAGCTCCCGGGCGAGCTCCGGGCCCGCGCCGGTCAGGTCGATCGCGTTGACGTCCTGGTGGGCGGCGAGCGGGGCCGCGATCTCGGCGGTCTTGCCGGTGAGGATGTTGACCACACCGCCCGGGACGTCCGAGGTCGCAAGGACCTCGCCCAGCGAGAGGGCCGGGAGCGGGGACTTCTCGGCGGCGACGACCACGGCGGTGTTGCCCGTGGCGATCACCGGGGCGATCACCGAGACCAGGCCGAGGAGCGACGACTCCTGGGGCGCGAGGACCGCGACCACACCGGTCGGCTCCGGCGTCGACAGGTTGAAGAACGGGCCGGCGACCGGGTTGGCGCCGCCCACGACCTGGGTGATCTTGTCGGTCCAGCCCGCGTACCAGACCCAGCGGTCGATCGCCGCGTCGACCTGGGCGGCGGCCTTCGACTTGGAGACGCCCTCGGCGTCGGCGACCTCGCGCGCGAACTGGTCGCGGCGGCCCTCCAGCATCTCGGCGACGCGGTAGAGCACCTGGCCGCGGTTGTACGCGGTCGCGCCGGCCCAGCCGCCCTGCGCCTTGCGGGCGGCCACCACGGCGTCACGGGCGTCCTTGCGGGACGACAGCGGCGCGTTGGCCAGCCACGTGTTCTTCGTGTCGGTCACCTCGTACACCCGGCCGCTCTCGCTGCGGGGGAACTTGCCCCCCACGTACAGCTTGTAGGTCTTGAAGACGCCAAGTCGCCGCTGCTCGGACTTGTCAGACATCGAGGTACGCCTCCAGACCGTGGCGGCCGCCCTCGCGGCCGAAGCCCGACTCCTTGTAGCCGCCGAAGGGCGAGGTCGGGTCGAACTTGTTGAACGTGTTGGCCCAGACGACGCCCGCCCGGAGCTTGTTCGCGACCGCGAGGATGCGGGAGCCCTTCTCCGTCCAGATGCCGGCGGAGAGCCCGTACTGCGTGTTGTTGGCCTTGGCGACGGCCTCGTCCGGCGTGCGGAAGCTGAGCACGGAAAGGACCGGGCCGAAGATCTCGTCGCGGGCGATGGTGTGCGCCTGCGTCACGTTCGTGAAGAGGGTCGGCGCGAACCAGTAGCCGGACGTGGGGAGCTCGCACGCCGGCGACCAGCGCTCGGCGCCCTCCGCCTCACCGGTCTCGGCGAGCGCGGTGATGCGGGCCAGCTGCTCGGCGGAGTTGATCGCGCCGATGTCGGTGTTCTTGTCGAGCGGGTCGCCGAGGCGCAGCGTCGACAGGCGGCGCTTGAGCGAGTCGAGCAGCTCCTCCTGGATCGACTCCTGTACGAGGAGGCGCGAACCGGCGCAGCAGACCTGGCCCTGGTTGAAGAAGATGCCGGTGACGATGCCCTCGACGGCCTGGTCGATGGGGGCGTCGTCGAAGACGATGTTCGCGCCCTTGCCGCCCAGTTCGAGCGTGACCTTCTTGTCGGTGCCCGCGACCTGGCGGGCGATCGCCTTGCCGACGGCGGTGGAGCCGGTGAAGGCCACCTTGTTGACGTCGGGGTGGGCGGTCAGGGCCGCGCCCGCGTCGCCGTACCCGGGGAGGATGTTGACGACGCCCTTGGGCAGGCCCGCCTGGCGGCAGATGTCCGCGAAGAAGAGCGCGGACAGCGGGGTCGTCTCGGCGGGCTTCAGGACGACCGTGTTGCCGGTGGCGAGCGCCGGGGCGATCTTCCAGGCCAGCATCAGGAGCGGGAAGTTCCACGGGATGACCTGGCCCGCGACGCCGAGCGGCCGGGGGTTCGCGCCGTACCCCGCGTGGTCGAGCTTGTCGGCCCAGCCCGCGTAGTAGAAGAAGTGCGCGGCGACCAGGGGGAGGTCCGCGTCGCGGGTCTCCTTGATCGGCTTTCCGTTGTCCAGCGTCTCCAGGACGGCCAGTTCGCGGCTGCGCTCCTGGATGATCCGGGCGATGCGGAAGAGGTACTTGGCGCGCTCGGCGCCCGGCAGCGCCGACCACTTCTCGAAGGCCCTGCGGGCGGCCTGCACCGCGCGGTCGACGTCTTCGGAGGAGGCCTGCGCGACTTCGGAGAGGACCTCTTCGGTGGACGGCGAGACGGTCTTGAAGACCTTGCCGTCGGCGGCCTCGGTGAACTCGCCGTCGATGAACAGGCCGTACGACGGGGCGATGTCGACGACGGAGCGGGACTCCGGCGCCGGTGCGTACTCGAAAGGAGTGGAGGTCATGGGTCAGTCCACCGTCACGTAGTCAGGGCCGGAGTAGCGGCCGGTGGCCAGCTTCTGGCGCTGCATCAGCAGGTCGTTGAGGAGCGACGAGGCGCCGAAGCGGAACCAGTGGTTGTCCAGCCAGTCCGGGCCCGCCGTCTCGTTCACCAGGACGAGGAACTTCACCGCGTCCTTGGTCGAGCGGATGCCGCCCGCGGGCTTCACGCCGATCTGCACCCCGGTCTGCGCGCGGAAGTCGCGGACGGCCTCCAGCATCAGCAGGGTGTTCGAAGGGGTGGCGTTGACGCCGACCTTGCCGGTCGAGGTCTTGATGAAGTCGGCGCCCGCGATCATGCCGATCCAGCTGGCGCGCTTGATGTTGTCGTACGTCGAGAGCTCACCGGTCTCGAAGATGACCTTCAGGCGGGCGGTGCCGCAGGCCTCCTTCACGGCGCGGATCTGCTCGAACACCGTCATGTAGTCGCCGGAGAGGAAGGCTCCACGGTCGATGACCATGTCGATCTCGTCGGCACCGGCCGCGACCGCCTCGCGCACGTCGCCGAGCTTCACCTCGATGGCCGCGCGGCCCGCGGGGAAGGCGGTCGCGACGGACGCGACCTTCACGCCGCTGCCCGCGACGGCCTCCTTGGCGGTGGCGACCATGTCCGGATAGACGCAGACGGCCGCGGTGCGCGGCGTGCCACGGTCCGTGGGGTCCGGGTTCACGGCCTTCGCGCCGAGCGCCCGGACCTTGCCCGGGGTGTCGGCGCCCTCCAGCGTCGTCAGGTCGATCATGGAGATGGCCAGGTCGATGGCGTACGCCTTCGCCGTGGTCTTGATCGAACGGGTACCGAGCGAGGCGGCACGCGCCTCCAGGCCGACCGCGTCGACGCCGGGCAGTCCGTGCAGGAAGCGGCGGAGCGTGCTCTCGGACGCGGTCACGTCAGCGAATGCAGTGGGCATGGTCACGAGGGGAGCATATCTACGCGCGTAGCTGCTGTACAGGGGTGGGGGCCGGACCCCGCTACGGGGCTTCAGGCAGAATCAGGGTATGAGCGACCCTCAAGACCCCGTGGCGGAGCCCGCCTACAAGGACCGCACCTTCCGGTCCCCGGCCGGTATCGCCGGCGGTGTCCTGCTGCTCGCCCTGGGCGCCTGGCTCGGCATCGACGCCGTGATCCGCGGCGAGGGCCGCACCCCCTGGCTCGCGCTCGCCGGGCTGCTCTTCGCCGTGCCGCTCGTCGTCGCCTTCACCGTGCGGCCCGCCGTGTACGCCAACGACGACCGGCTCCGCGTCCGGAACCCCTTCAGGACCATCACGCTGCCCTGGGCGTCCGTCGCGACGCTCCGCTCCGGTTACTCGAACGAGGTCCTCACCACCACCGGAGCCAAGTTCCAGCTCTGGGCGATCCCCGTCTCGCTGCGCGGCCGCAAGAAGGCGGCGCGCCGGCAGTCGCAGGCCGCCGCGTCCGGCGACCCCACGGGCGGCCGCCCCTTCCTCGACCCCCACGCACCGTCCACCCGCGCCTCGGGCGACCAGTCCATGGACGAGCTCCGCGAACTCGCCGAGCAGCGCGCCGCCTCAGAGTCCGCACAGGGCGAGCCCGCGGTGCGCTGGGCGTACGAGATCGTCGCGCCGTGCGTGGCGGGGGCCGTGCTGCTCGCGGTGGTGCTGGCGGTGGCCTGAGGGCCATCTACGGAGGGCCGTGCCAGCCCAGGAGCATGTGGCCGCCGAACACGGCTGACATGAGCGCCGCCGAGGCCAGCAGCGTCACGAGCACGTGCGTCCTCGCGCGCGCCAGCGCCACGGCGACGGGCAGCAGCAGCGGGAAGCCGGGCAGCAGGAAGCGGGCCCGCGGGAAATAGACCCCGCTGCTGCCGAGCACGATCAGGAGCAGCAGGCCGCTGAAGACCAGCAGGGGCAGCGGCTGCCGGTCGCCCGCCGACAGGACGAAGAGGACGACCGAGCCCAGCAGGACCACTGTCACCATCGCCACGAACAGCGCGGGGCGCTCGGTCACGAACAGGTCCCGCATCCGCCGCAGCGTCCCGACACCGCCGTCCCACTCGTTGCGCCACAGCTTCTGTACGGCGAAGTAGCCGTCCCAGCGGCCCAGGCGCAGGCCCACCCAGCCGACGTACGAGAGCCAGCCGAGGGGGGCGATGACGGCGGCCAGGAGCGGCCGTACGGAGGCTTGTGCGGAGAAGGCCTTGCGCAGGGCGAGCAGCGCCGTCACGGATACCGCCGCGGCCACCGCCACCCCCGTGGGGCGGGTGAGCCCCGCCAGAGCGGCCAGGGAGCCCGCCCACAGCCAGCGGCCGCTGAGCACCGCGTACAGCGACCAGGCGCAGACCGCGGTGAACAGGGACTCCGTGTAGCCCATCCACTGCACGAGAGCGACCGGCAGGCTGCCCCAGAGGACCGCGAGGACGATCCCGGCCCGGCGGCCGTACAGCCGGTCGCCCACCGCGAAGATGCCCCACGCCGCGAGCAGCGAGGCGGCCACCGAGACCGACAGGCCCGCCGCGCCGCGCGGCAGCCAGGGCAGCAGGGCGTCGCCCGCCCTGATGAGCAGCGGGTACAGCGGGAAGAAGGCGAGGTTGTTCCCGTCGACGCGGGTGCCGAGCTCGTGGGCGTAGCCGTCGCTCGCGATCCGCAGGTACCAGTCGCAGTCCCAGGACTCCATGAGCAGATGCCGCACCCCGCGGCCGTCGCGGTGCGCCCACAGGGTGAACACGAGCAGGCCGAGCCCGCGTACGGCCGTGTACGCGGCGAGGGCGGGCGCGGCGTGGCGCAGGGCGCGGGCCGCGCCCGCCAACGGCCCCTGGGGCACGCGCGGCTCGCCCTCCGGGCTCCTGGACGCGGGGACGCGGGACGGGACGGCGGTCGAGGGCTCGGAGAATCCGTACGGCACTGCGGCGGCTCCCGGAACGTGAAAGTGCGCTACCGGTCCTCCCTTCCTGGGGGACCGGCAGCGCACCGGGTCACTGCGGCAGGTGCGTCAGCGGAACCACTCGGACGGGTGATCAGGCCCTCTCGTGGAGTCCGGCCGGGCTCACGGGTCGCGTCGGAACGGGCCGCGTCAGACGGCCGGCGTCAGATGCCCGCCGCCGCCGCGAGGTCGCGCTTGATCGCGGCGAGGGTGTCCGTCGCACGGGTGCGGGCCGCGGGAAGGTCCGTCCTGGACTCCACCGGGACCACGACCTCCAGGTAGCACTTCAGCTTCGGCTCGGTGCCGCTCGGGCGGACGATGACGCGGGCGCCGTCGAGGGTGTAGCGCAGGCCGTCCGTGGGCGGCAGCGTGTCCGTGCCCCGCGTCAGGTCCTCCGCCTTCGTCACGGGCAGGCCCGCGAGCTCCGTCGGCGGCTGCTCACGCAGGCGGCGCATCGCGTCCGCGATCACGGACAGGTCCTCCACGCGGACCGACAGCTGGTCGGTGGCGTGCAGGCCGTGTTCCAGGGCCAGGTCGTCGAGGAGGTCGAGGAACGTGCGGCCCCGCTCCTTGAGCTCGGAGGCCAGCTCGGTCAGGAGCAGCGCCGCCGTGATGCCGTCCTTGTCGCGTACGCCCTCGGGGTCGACGCAGTAGCCGAGCGCCTCCTCGTAGCCGTAGCGCAGGCCGTCGACGCGGGCGATCCACTTGAAGCCGGTCAGGGTCTCCTCGTACGCGAGGCCCGCCTTCTCGGCGATCCGGCCGAGGAGCGAGGAGGAGACGATCGACTCAGCGAACGTGCCCTGCGCTCCCCGCTCGACCAGGTGCGCGGCGAGGAGGGCGCCCACCTCGTCGCCGCGGAGCATCCGCCACTCGGTGCCCTCCTTGACGGCGGCGGCACAGCGGTCCGCGTCCGGGTCGTTGGCGATGATCAGGTCGGGGGCGGGGGTGGTGCGGGCCGCCGTCGCGAAGGCCAGGTCCATCGCGCCCGGCTCCTCCGGGTTCGGGAACGCGACCGTGGGGAAGTCCGGGTCCGGCTCGGCCTGCTCGGCGACGAGCGCGGGGGCGGGGAAGCCGGCGCGGGCGAAGGCGGCGAGGAGGGTGTCCTTGCCGACGCCGTGCATCGCCGTGTAGACGGCGCGGGCGGTGCGGGGGGAGTCCGGGGCGAGGACGGCGTCCGTGCGGGCCAGGTAGGCGTCGAGGACGTCGTCGCCGAGGGTCTCCCAGCCGGTCTCCGGGCGGGGGACGTCGTGGAGGCTCGCGATCGCGTCGATCTGCGCCGCGATCTCCGCGTCGGCGGGCGGCACGATCTGGGAGCCGTCGCCGAGGTAGACCTTGTAGCCGTTGTCGCGCGGCGGGTTGTGGCTGGCCGTCACCTCCACGCCCGCCACCGCGCCCAGGTGCCTTATGGCGAAGGCGAGGACGGGGGTGGGGAGGGGGCGGGGGAGGACGGCGGCGCGGAGGCCCGCGCCGGTCATCACGGCGGCGGTGTCGCGGGCGAAGTCGGCGGACTTGTGGCGGGCGTCGTAGCCGATGACTACGAGGCCGGCGGTGTCGCCGGTGTCGCCGGTGTCGCCGGTGCCGCTCTGGGCCTTCAGGTACGCGGCGAGGCCGGCGGCGGCGCGGATCACGACGGAGCGGTTCATCCGCATGGGGCCCGCGCCGAGTTCGCCGCGGAGGCCGGCGGTGCCGAACTGGAGGGTGCCGGCGAAGCGTGCGGTCAGCTCGTCGACGTCCTGGGCGTCGATGAGCTTGCCGAGCTCCTCGCGGGTCTCGGGGTCCGGGTCCTCGGCCAGCCAGGCCTGGGCCCGCGCGATGAGTTCAGAGGTGTCCTGCACGATTTCTTCAGCCTCTCGTGTACGCGTTGTCTGGCGGGGCGCCTTGGGCGGGCCGTCTCGCCTTTGCTTCGTCTGTGGGCCGGGCGGGTTCTGGCGGGGGCGCCTTGTGCGGGGGGCGCCTTTGCTTCGTCTGTGGGGCGGGGCCGCGGGGGTATGTGCGTACTCGCCATCCCTGCGCCGCGCCTCAAGTCCAAAGACGCCAGAGTGTGCTCGGTGCTCCGTTCGCACATACCCCCACGTCCCCTCGGGCGCGCTCGCGGCTGCGGCCCGGTGGGGCCCGGCCCTGTGCGGCTCGTCGTCGGTGTCCATCGCCTCTGGGCGGCCGTGGGGCGGCCCGGGCGACTCGCACGCCCGCCACACCGCCGCCTCCTCTGGTCCCACAGAAGGACTGGCATTAAACGCAAGCGGTTTGTGGGGGTGGCTGGGCTTCGTGGGGCCTCCCGGGTTCTCTCCGCTGGGCGCCCTGGGGCTCCCAGCCCCTGCCGGGCGTCCCGGGGTCGGCCCTTCGGTCGGCCTCTTCCCCCCCCGCCGGGCGTCTGGGGGCCGCCCCCTTTCCCTGCCGGGCGTCCGGGGCCGCCCCCTCCCCCCGCCGGGCGTTCGGGGGCCGCCCCCTTCCCCCGGCCGGGCGTCCCGGGTGCCCCCTCCCGCCCACCCCTACTGCCCCCTGAACGTCCCGGGAGCCCCCACCCACCCACCCGCCCCTACCCCGCTGGACGTCGCGGGGCAAACGGGTGGGTGGGTGGGAGGTATCCGCCGCGAAGCGGCGGGCTAGTCCGGGGCACGCACGGAGGCGGTGCGGGGAGGTCGACCAGGGGACCGCCCCCGGTCAAGGCGCCCCGCCCGTCAGATGCGGTTGAGGACCTTGCCCAGGAGCTCGCCCATCCGGGTGGCACTGTCGCGGCCCGCCTGGAGGACCTCCTCGTGGTTGAGGGGCTCACCCGTCATGCCCGCGGCGAGGTTCGTGACCAGGGAGATGCCGAGGACCTCCGCACCCGCCTCGCGCGCGGCGATGGCCTCGAGAACCGTGGACATGCCGACCAGGTCCGCACCGATCGTGCGGGCCATGCGGATCTCCGCAGGGGTCTCGTAGTGCGGGCCGGGGAACTGGGCGTAGACGCCCTCTTCGAGGGAGGGGTCGATCTCCTTGCACAGGGCGCGCAGCCGCGGCGAGTACAGGTCCGTGAGGTCGACGAAGTTCGCGCCGATGATCGGGGACGTCGCCGTCAGGTTGAGGTGGTCGCTGATCAGCACCGGCTGGCCGGGGCGCATGCCCTCGCGGAGGCCACCGCAGCCGTTGGTCAGCACGATGGTCTTGCAGCCGGCGGCCACGGCGGTGCGGACACCGTGCGAGACGGCGGCCACGCCACGGCCCTCGTAATAGTGGGTGCGGCCCAGGAAGACCAGGGCGCGCTTGTCGCCGATCTGGAAGGAGCGGATGCGGCCGCCGTGTCCCTCGACCGCCGGCGGCGGGAAGCCGGGCAGCTCGGTGACGGCGAAGTCGGCCTCGGGCTCGCCCAGCGCGTCGACGGCCGGCGCCCAGCCGGAGCCCATCACGAGCGCGACGTCGTGGGTCTCGGCGCCCGTCAGCTCGCGCAGGCGCGCGGCGGCGGCGTCGGCGGAGGCGTAAGGGTCGCCCTGGATGTCGTCCGGAATAACTGAAGCGTTCACGCGGACGAGAGTAGCCGTTTATGGCCTACGCGCGTAGATGACGATGCTCACGGGATTCCGATCGTTGTCTTGTCGTTTCCGACGAGAGTGACGAACGGAGATGAGCGGTGACCTCAGCAGGGGCGCTTGCGGAGTTCCATCACATAGTCGTGGGGGGCTCCGGCCGATTCGGCGGCGTCCGCGAGCTCGCCCAGGTAGCGCGCCGAGGGAAGCCCGCCCTCGTATCCGTTGAGGACGTACACCCAGGCCGGTTCCTCGCCCTCCAGCGTGTGGACGCGGACCCGCATGCGCCGGTAGATGTCGAGCCCGACGCCTTCCCAGCGGTCCATGGAGTCCTCGTCCATGGGGGCGATGTCGTAGAGCGTGACGAAGACCTGGGAGCGGGGGGCCTCGACGAGGGTGGCGAGCGCGCCTTCCCAGCCCATGTGCTCCCCGCCGAAGGTGAGCCGCCAGCCGTTCAGCCAGCCGGTCGCGCGCAGCGGTGAGTGCGGGGCGCGGCGTGACATGAGCCGCGGATCCAGATTGCCGGCGTACGCGGCGTAGAGCGACATGACGTCGAGGGTACGGCAGCAATCAAGTACGCCCCTCCTGAAGTGGAAGGACCGCCCGGACGGGGGGTCCTCGCACGGACGGAGGGCCCCGGCGCGTGACCACCTTGAAGCGTGCGGGACAATGGAGTACGTGACTCGGATCGTGATCATTGGTGGCGGACCCGGCGGATATGAGGCGGCTCTCGTGGCCGCCCAGCTCGGCGCGGAGGTGACCGTCGTCGATTGCGACGGTCTGGGCGGGGCGTCGGTGCTCACCGACTGCGTGCCGTCGAAGACTCTGATCGCCACGGCCGAGGTGATGACCACCTTCGACTCCTCGTACGAGGAGCTCGGGATCATCGTCGCGGACGACACCCCCCACATCGACAGCCCCGCGCGCGTGGTGGGCGTCGACCTGGGCAAGGTCAACCGCCGTGTGAAGCGGCTCGCGCTCGCGCAGTCCCACGACATCACCGCGTCCGTCACGCGTGCGGGCGCGCGCGTGCTGCGCGGTCGCGGGCGGCTCGAAGGGCAGCAGGACACCGACGGGTCGCGGAAGGTCGTGGTGCGGGCCGCCGACGGGAGCGAGGAGACCCTCGTAGCCGACGCCGTGCTGATCGCGACCGGCGGTCACCCGCGCGAGGTCCCCGACGCGCAGCCCGACGGCGAGCGGATCCTGAACTGGACGCAGGTGTACGACCTCGACGAGCTGCCCGAGGAGCTCATCGTGGTCGGCTCGGGCGTGACGGGTGCCGAGTTCGCCGGCGCCTATCAGGCCCTCGGGTCGAACGTCACCCTCGTGTCGAGCCGGGACCGGGTGCTTCCGGGGGAGGACCCCGATGCCGCCGCCGTCCTGGAGGACGTCTTCCGGCGGCGCGGGATGAACGTGATGTCCCGTTCGCGTGCCGCTTCCGCCAAGCGGGTCGGGGACCGGGTCGAGGTCACGCTCGCCGACGGACGCGTCATCTCCGGCACGCACTGCCTGATGGCCGTCGGCGCCATTCCGAACAGCAGCGGCATGGGTCTGGAGGAGGCCGGGGTCAAGCTGAAGGACTCCGGGCACATCTGGACCGACAAGGTGTCGCGCACGTCCGCGCCGGGCGTGTACGCGGCCGGTGACGTGACCGGGATCTTCGCGCTGGCCTCCGTCGCCGCCATGCAGGGGCGCATCGCGATGTACCACTTCCTGGGCGACGCGGTGCAGCCGCTGAATCTGAAGGCCGTGTCGGCGAACGTCTTCACCGACCCCGAGATCGCGACCGTCGGCTACAGCCAGGCCGACGTCGACGGCGGCAAGATCGACGCCCGCGTCGTCAAACTGCCGCTGCTGCGGAATCCGCGCGCGAAGATGCAGGGCATCCGCGACGGATTCGTCAAGATCTTCTGCCGGCCGGGAACGGGCATCGTGGTCGGCGGTGTGGTCGTCGCACCGCGCGCTTCGGAACTGATCCATCCCATCTCGATCGCGGTCGACAACAATCTGACGGTCGAGCAGATCGCGAATGCGTTCACCGTGTACCCGTCGCTTTCGGGGTCGATCGCCGAGGTGGCGCGTCAGCTCCACACCCGGAAGACGGCGGGCGAGGGCTGATCCGCGCGGCGGGCCGAATCAACTCTCCGCAGGTCACGCACTGTTGTCGCGCATTCGCGCGGCATAGGCACTCAGAGTAAGCACCTATACCACTTCCCACCCTGCGGTGCGCACAACTTCTGTAATTCGGCGCAAACTGCTGAAAGCAGACGGTCGTTGGGGTTACTGTCAGTTTCGTGTTCGCTGCAGAACGTCGCCAATTGATCCTCGAAATGGTGCGGGCCAACGGGGCGGTATCGCTCCGTGAGCTCGCCCGCGTCGTCCAGACCTCCGAAGTGACCGTACGGCGGGACGTGCGCGCGCTGGAGGCAGAAGGACTCCTCGATCGCCGACATGGCGGTGCGGTATTGCCGGGCGGATTCACGCGGGAGTCCGGCTTTCCGCAGAAATCACATCTCGCGACCGCCGAGAAGACGGCCATCGCCGATCTCGCGGCGGGTCTCGTCGCAGAAGGCGAAGCCATCGTCGTCGGGGCGGGTACGACCACGCAGGAGCTGGCCCGCCGGCTCGCGCGGGTGCCCGGCCTGACCGTCGTCACCAATTCCCTTCTGGTGGCACAGGCGTTGGCCCACGCCAACCGGGTGGAGGTCGTCATGACCGGCGGCACCCTGCGCGGTTCGAACTACGCCCTCGTGGGCAGCGGCGCCGAGCAGTCCCTCCAGGGGCTGCGGGTGTCCCGCGCGTTCCTCTCGGGCAGTGGTCTGACCGCCGAGCGCGGCCTCTCCACGTCCAACATGCTCTCCGCGAGCGTGGACCGCGCGCTGGTCCAGGCGGCGGCCGAGGTCGTGGTCCTCGCCGACCACACCAAGCTCGGCACCGACACGATGTTCCAGACGGTGCCGACGGACGTCATCACCCGCCTGGTCACGGACGAGCCGCCGGGGCACGACGACCGTGCCGCCACGGAGCTGCAGGCGCTGGCCGACCAGGGCGTGCAGATCACGGTGGCCGGCGGTGCCGTCGGCCCTGACGCCGGGCCCGGCGTCGACTCCGTCCCCGCGGGGCGCCAGCCGCGCCGGGACGTGCCCCTGCCGGGTCAGCGGCGTACCCACGGGGCGGGCCCCGGCCAGCCGCTGCGCAGCGCGATCCTCGGGGAGCAGCCGCCCGGGGAGCGGGCGGCGCGCGTCGCGGACCTGCGCCGCCGCTGAGCCGGGCGGGGCCGGGAGCGGACGGGAGCGCGGTGTTACGCCGCGGTCTGCCCGTCGGCCTTCAGGCCCCGCAGGGTCAGCGTGAGCAGGCGGTCGGCCAGCTCCGGATCGTCCGGGGTCTCCTCGGCCGCCAGCGAGATCGCGTTGGTCAGCTGGAGCAGGTCGGAGATGGAGACGTCGGGGCGCACCGCCCCCGCCTCCTGCGCGCGGACGAGCAGCGCCGCGCCCGCCTCGCGCATCGGCTTGCTGCACCGCGCGAGCGCCGAAGTGTCGTCGTGCGACGCCGACATGAGGGCGCTCGACAGGCCGCGGTACTCACCCGCATGAGTGATGATGGCGCGCAGCCATGCCACGAGTGCCGAACACGGCTGCGGGTCGTCGAGCAGCGCGCGCGAGCGCGCGAGCAGGTCGCTCACCGCGTCCTCCCAGACCGCGCTCACCAGCGCGTGCCGGTTGGGGAAGTGCCGGTAGAGCGTGCCGATGCCGACGCCCGCGCGGCGGGCCACGTCCTCCAGGGAGGCGCCCGTGCCGTGCTCGGCGAAGGCGGCGCGGCCCTCGGCGAGCAGTCTGTCGTAGTTGCGGCGGGCGTCGGCCCGCATGGTGCGCGCCGACTGTGCCGCCTGCCGCGGCGTTCTCGCCTGCTGGCTCATGCCGGTCGTCATCCCCGCACCCTTCGTGAACGTACGCGTCCCTCAAGGATGCCACTGCCCGCGGTGCGCGACCGGCCCAGGTCAGGACTCCTGGCGGGCGAAGAAGGCGTCCAGCTCCGCCCTGGCCCTGCGTTCGCGCCGGTGCGGCGGCAGGGCGCCGCCGCGCAGGTTCCGTGCCAGCCAGAGCACCAGCGGATACGTGACGCAGGTGCCGACGGCGACTCCGGTCAGCACCCCGGCGACCAGTTCCCCCATGATCATCAACCCACCTTCGTACGGTGCTTCGCGGGGCTCGGACGGAAGCCGTCGCGGGCCGCGGCGATCATCGCGGCGCCGTTGTCCGGCGTCACCGCGCCGTAGCCGAGCAGCCGCCAGCGCCGGTCGACGGCGTCGCTTTCGTAGTACGGAACCGGGCCCGCCGCCGACGGCACCAGGAGCGGCACGGGCTCCTTCGCACAGCCGTGGCAGGCGGCGACCTCCCCGGCGGGGACGGCCACGCGCGCGTGGCCGCGCTCGTGCAGCGGGTTGAAGTAGCAGGGCGGGTCGGGCCGCAGCGGCTCCTCCGTCACCAGGGCCTCCAGGGCGCGCATCCCGACACGGCTGAACTCGACGCCCGCCACGAGCTCCCCGAGCGCGTGCGCGGCGTCGTACGCCGGGTCCGGGCTCAGCGGTTCTTCGCAGGGCGGGAGAATCACCGAGTTGCTCGCCTGGATGGCCGCCGTGACGGCGAACAGGGCCAGTTCGGCGCGGAGTCGCGGCGGCAGCGAGCAGGTGTGGTCCAGCTTGTCGCCGAGTGCGGACGCGTCGCTGAGCAGCGCGGCGCGGCGCTCGGCGTGCGGGCGCAGCGCCTCGGGGTTGCCGCCCGGGTCCGGCAGCGGGGCGCGCCAGTCGGGTGCGGGCAGCGGCAGGGCGAAGGTGTAGGGGCGGCGACGCCCCAGGGGCAGGCGGGTGAAGCGGCGCAGGAGCGCCACGGAGAGTCCTGCCGCAAGGCCCAGGACGAGTCCCGCCTCGTAGCGCTGTCCGGTGTCGGCGGTGGCCGCGAGCCAGCCGGTTGCCGATATGACGCCTGCCGCGGCCAGCAGGCACAGTACGTCCCCCGTACGTGTCACTGAAGTCCCCCCGTGGTCTTCGGCTCTACGGAAGGAGAGACGCGGTCCTGGCAGGGGCGGTTGCGGTGGCGAGTACGCCGTCGGGGCGGGGCGGGAGAGGCGGGGCGGGCCGACGGGGCGGCACTCCCCTGTTGCGGCTCCGTCCTTTATCTCCCAAACCACCCCACCAGAGGTCAGGGTCGCGCCCCCCCCCTCGGTGAGG